>JAWWCA010000337.1:0-1555 GCA_033720695.1 Rubricoccaceae bacterium | reverse complement strand
GCTGCGCGGCGTGGTGCTCGATGGACTCGCGGAGGGCGTGGAGATCGGACATGCTCTGGGAGAGGAGACGGGCATCGGGGCGCAGCACGCTGCGCCTTTCCAGGATGAGAGAGGACGACTTCGTCACGCCTCGGCGGCAGCGCGGACGTGCGGGCGGTAGGCGGCGAGGACGCGCTCGCGCGTGGCCTCGGAGACGGGCGCGAGGGGGAGGCGGAGGCGCGGCTCGATCCTCCCCATCTCGGCGAGGACGGCCTTGACCGGGCCGGGGTTCGCCTCGAAGAAGCTCGCCCGCATGGCGTCGAGGAGGTGGAAGTGGAGCCGCCGCGCGCCCTCGAAATCGCCCCCGAGGGCGCGGCGCACGAGTTCGCTCGTGGCGCCGGGGATGGCGTTCGCGCAGACGCTCACGAGGCCGTCGGCGCCGAGGACGAGCATGGGCAGCGTGAGGTCGTCGTCGCCGGAGTAGACGGCGAAGCCCTCGGGGCGGTGCGCGAGGACGTCGGCGATCTGGTTGAGGTCGCCGCTCGCCTCCTTCGTCGCCACCACGCTCGGGATCGCGTCGGCGAGGCGGAGCTGCGTCTCGGCGGTGACGTTCGAGCCTGTCCGGCCCGGCACGTTGTAGAACACGAGGGGGCAGTCAGTGGCGTCGGCAATCGCGGCGACGTGGCCGAGGAGGCCGTCGGGCGTCGGCTTGTTGTAGTAGGGCCCGACGACGAGGAGGGCGTCGGCGCCGGCGTCGGCGGCCTCCTTCGAGAAGACCCGGCTCTGCGCCGTGTCGTTCGTGCCGGTGCCGACGACGACGGGCACGCGCCCGGCGGTGTGCTCGAGGGCGACGTCCACGATCCGGCGCCGCTCGTCGTGCGAGACCGTCGGGTTCTCGCCGGTCGTGCCGAGGACGACGAGGGCCTCGACGCCGCGGTGGTCGCCCTCGCCCTCGATCTGGAAGTCGATGAGGCGGCGGAGGGCGGCCTCGTCGAGGCGGCCGTCGGCCGTGAAGGGCGTGACGAGGGCGGGCGCGGTGCCGCGGAACGGAGCGTGCTTCATGGGTCCCATCGTTCGGTAGACAGGGGGCAGTGGACGGTGGCGAGGCCGGTCACCCGGCCGGCTCGCCGACCCAGCTGTCGAGGAGGTCGTCGAGCGTGAAGAGGCCCGCGCGGCCCCGCACCCACTCGGCCGCCCGGACGGCGCCGACGGCGAAGGCGCGGCGGTCCTTGGCGACGTGCTGGAAGCGGAGCTGGTCCTGGGCGCTGTCGAAGCCCACGGTGTGCTCGCCGAAGACGGCGCCGACGCGGGTGCTCGTGACGTGGAGCGCCTCGGGCGGGATGCGGCCGTGGACAGTCTCGGTCTCGAGGCGCTCCTTACGCGCCAGCCCGGCGAGCAGTTCGTCGGCGAGGAGGCGGGCGGTGCCGCTGGGGCTGTCCACCTTCCCGGTGTGGTGGGCCTCGTGGACCCAGGCGTCGTAGGCGGGGAGGCGGTCGAGGAGCGGGAGCGCGCCGCGGAGGGCGCGGACGAGGACGGCCACGCCGAGCGAGAAGTTGGGCGCGTAGAGGACGCCATT
>JAWWCA010000336.1:0-1564 GCA_033720695.1 Rubricoccaceae bacterium | reverse complement strand
GGCGCCGCCCCGCCCGTGCTCGTGGTGCCCGGTCCCCCGCCCTTCCCCCGGGCCGGGGGTGATGCGGCGGGGGTGGGTGGGCCGCGGCGCGGCGTAAGGCCCGCGCTGCCGGTGCTCCTCGTCCTCCCGCAGGAGGTCTTCCGCGAGCTGCATGATGACGGCGACGCCGGCCTTGTCGTCGGAGCCGAGGAGCGTCGTTCCGTCGCTCGTGATGAGGGTGTGGCCGAGGTGCTCTCGGAGCGCCGGCTGCCGTTCGGGATCGAGCGCGACGCCTCCCGGCAAGAGCACCTCCCCCCCGTCGTAGGCAGGGTGGACGAGGGGTCGGACGCCCGAACCGGGCGCGTCGGGGGAGGTGTCGAGGTGGGCGAGGAGCGCGACCACGGGGAGGCGGGCGGCCTCCTCGGGCGGCAGCGGGGACGGGAGCGTGGCGTAGACGTAGCCCCAGTCGTCCATCTCGGCGTCTTCGACCCCCATCGCCCAGAGCTCGGAGACGAGGAGCCGCCCCAGCGCCTTCTGCGCCTCGGTCGAGGGGAACGTGTCGCTCGTGGGGTCGGACTGCGTGTCGAACGTCACGTAGTGGCCGAAGCGGCGGGCAACGGGGGGGAGGTCGGCGGCCTCGTCGAGCGGGAGGCCGGAGGGCTGGGGCATAGGCTGGAGAAGAAGAGAAAAGAGGAGGGGGGAGGGCCTGCGGAATATATTCGGGGCCCGCCGCTCTGCGGCGCCCCACCGCCTGGCGTCCTCCTCGCCCCCGACTCATGCCCTCTCGCACGGCCGCCCCCGACGCTCCCCGGCCCAACGGCTCCGACCTCCGCCGCGTCATCCTCGACCAGACGCGGACGCTCCTCGTGGACGAGGGCTACCCCCACCTCTCGATGCGGAAGATCGCGCGCGCGGTGGGGTGCAGCGCGACCAGCATCTACCTCCACTTCGAGAACAAGGACGCCCTCACCCACGCCCTCATCAACGAGGGCATGGCCCAGCTCTACGACGTCCTCGAGGCCGCCCGCGACGGCTGCGCCGACCCCGTCACCTGCCTCCCCGCGATGGCCCGGGCCTACGTCGCCTTCGGGCTGGCGAACCCGGAGTACTACCAGGTGATGTTCCAGCTCCACCCGGACCGGATGGCCCGCTTCCCCGCCGAGGACTACCGGCGAGCGCGGCGCAACCTCGATCTGTTCGCCGCGGCCCTCGCTGCCGGCACCGAGGCGGGGCACTACCACGTCGAGAACGCCGACGTCGGGGCGCACGTGCTGTGGACGGCCCTCCATGGGCTCGTCTCCCTCCTCCTGGCCGAGCGCGTGGACGTGAAGATCGCGGACGAGGCGTTCATCGAGGCGGCCATCCGCCACACCCTCAACGGGTTCCGCGTCGACGCCTCGCGGTAATGCGCGCTCTACGGGGTAGTGCGCTCCCCACGGAGCGCTGGCTGTTCACCTGAGCGCCGCTCCGGCCCTCCCGCCTGTCCCCACCGGCAGGTCCCTTCGGTGGGCTCTACTGGATTCGAATGGCTGCATCTCGTTGCAAGCCTCGACTGCAGAACGCTACAAATCGGCCCCAAAGGCGC
>JAWWCA010000335.1:0-1607 GCA_033720695.1 Rubricoccaceae bacterium | reverse complement strand
GGAGAGGGGGGGTCGGCCAGGGGGGTGGGGGCGGGTGGGGGTGACGCCGCGGTGGAGCGCCGGGAAGCTACGGAGGACGCGGGAGAGCGCGCTGGCCAGGGCTCACGCCCAGGGCTCATCCCCCGGGCGCGGGGTCCAGCGGGCGCAGGCCGAGGTCGTCGAGCACGGCGTAGAGGATCGCGTGGCGGGCGCGCCCCATGCTGAAGCCGGGCCCGTCCGCCTCCACGTTGAGCGCGAAGACCCACGCCTCGCCGTCACGCTCGACCCAGCCGACGAGCCAGCCGAGGTCCTCCTCGTCGGCCTCGGCCCAGCTCGGTCGGAACCAGCCGGTCTTGCCGTAGAGCCGGACGCCGTCGCCCTCCTCCAGGAGCAGGATCTCGCGGACGGCCGCCTGGTGCTCGGGCGCGAAGGCGAGGGCGCCGCGCCGGAGGCGGTCGAGGAAGGCCACCTGCTCGTGGGCCGAGATCGCGAGCGGGCCGTCGAGCCAGAACATGTCGACCGTCTCGCCGGGGTCTCTGTTGCCGTAGGGCTCGCGGGCGAAGGCCGCGCGGTAGCCGTCCAGGCCGACCTCGCGGGCGATCCGCTGGTAGAGCCAGACGACGGAGTCGGAGAGGCCGCTGCGGAGCGAGTGGTCGCGGTTGAGGGTCGGGCGGCTCCGCTCCACGCCGTCCCAGGCGAAGACCGAGTCCACGTCCGGCGCCGCCCCCGTGTCGAGGGCGACGAGGCTGTTGTAGACCTTGAACGTCGAGGCCGGGACAAACCGCTCGGCCGCCCGCTCGGGGTTGAAGACGTGGTTCTGCCCGGTCTGCACGTCGAGGACGACGAGGGTGCCGCGCGCGTCCTCGGCCTCGAAGAGGCGGCCCCAGTCGGTGCGCGTCGTGTCGCTCGGGGCGGCGGCGGGGGCGACCGGGGCGGGCCCTGGCGGGAGGTCGCGCGCGGTGCAGGCGGTGAGGGCCGCGAGGAGCGTGGCGAGGGCGAGCGAGCGCATGGGCGGGGGACGGCCGGGGGGCTGAGAAGCCGGTGCGCGAAGAAGATAGCCCCCCGTGCCGCAGCCCCCGCTACTCCTCGCGCGCGGGCTCGGGCGCGGGGCGGAGCGTCACGAGCACGTCGCGGATCCGGTTCTGCTCCACGTGCTCGACGCGGAGGATCAGGCGCCCGTGCTCGACGAGGTCGCCCGGCCGGGGGACGGCGCCGGTGAGGTGGAAGATGAGGCCGCCCAGCGTCTCGAAGTCGAAGTCCTCCGTCGCGAGCTCGATGTCGAGGGCCTCGGCGAGGTCGTCGAGGTCGATGCGCGCCTCGACGCGCCAGGCGCCGGGCCCCACGGCGCGGCAGAGCGCCTCGTCGGGGACGTCGAGCTCGTCCCAGATCTCGCCGACGACCTCCTCGAGGAGGTCCTCGAGCGTCACGAGCCCGGCCGTCCCCCCGTACTCGTCCACGACGATGGCGATGTGGGTGTTGTGCTGCTGGAAGTCGCCGAGCATGTCGTCGAGCGTCTTCGCGAGGGGGACGAAGCGGGGCTGCCGCGCGATGGCCTCCCAGTCGATGGGGGGCTCGGCCCCGTGCCCGGCGGCGTCGGCCGCGGCGTGGCCGTTGCCGATGTAGGGGAG
>JAWWCA010000334.1:0-1676 GCA_033720695.1 Rubricoccaceae bacterium | reverse complement strand
TGTGCCCTGAGCACCGTATCCTGTAGCGATGCGCTGCCCCATCCTCGTCGCACTCGCCCTCCTCGCCGCGCTGCCCGCCGGGGCGCAGGACCCCGAGGAGTACCCCGGCCTCCTCGTCGTCTCCGCACCCCCCGAGGAGGCCGGCGAGTTCACGGCGGGCGTGTGCGACCCCGCGCGATGCCTCCTCCCCCCGCCTGAAGGAATCGGCCCCACCCAACTCGTGCCTGTCCGGGACCCCGGCTACCCGGATCTGATCCCGCCCGTCCCACCGGACCTCGGCTGCACGACGTACACGAACGCGGATGAGGTGACAGGCAGCTTCGCCCTCGTCCAGGATGGCGGGTGTGATCCTACGGACAAGTTCTTCTACGCCTTGAATGCCGGCGCTGTCGGGATCGTTCTCTACCACGACGAGAGCGTGGGGCCCGACGACGACTCCACCCTCGTCAACATCGACTGGGAATGGGACTGGCTCATCTACCTCCCCGGCCTGTTCGTCAGCCGGTACCGGGGCGAGCGGCTGCTCGCGGCCCACGGCGCGGGGCAGGAGGTGGTCGCCGAGATGCGGATGAACCCCGACGTCGTCGCCGCCGAGCCCCCACCCGAGGCGCCGCCCTTCGCGCTCACGGTCACGCCGAACCCCACGCGCGGCGACGCCCTCGTCCGCGTGACGGCCGACAGCCCGCTGCCGTCGGCACGGCTCTCGGTCCTCGACGTGCTGGGTCGGGAGGTGGCCGTGCTCCACGCGGGGCCGCTCCCGGCGGGGCCAAGCACGTTCCGGCTCCCGGACGCAGCGCTCGGGGGCGGGGTCTCCCTCTTCCGCCTCGCGGCGGAGACGGCCGACGGGCGCCGGGTCTCGGCGGCGCGGCTCGTCACGCGCGTGGAGTAGCCCCCTTGCCCGCTACGCCGTGCGGGCCCAGCGCCAGAGGTCGCGGAGCGTGGCGCGCTTCCCGTACATCAGGATGCCGACGCGGTAGACGCGGGCCGCGAGGGCGATCATGCCCAGGAACGTCGCGAAGAGGATCGCGAAGGCGAGGAGCACCTGCCACACCGGCACCTCCGTCGCCGCCATCCGCACCACCATCAGGATGGGCGACGAGAACGGGAAGAGCGAGAGGAACACCGAGAGCCCCGCGTCGGGCGCCGTCAGCACGCTCGGCAGGAAGAAGATGGGGAGGATGATGGGCAGCATGATCGGGAGCTGGAGCGTCTGCGCGTCCGACTCCGACTCGACGGCGCTGCCGACGGCGGCGAACAGCGACGAGAACAGGAGGTAGCCGCCGAGGAAGAAGCCGACGAAGGCGAGGAGGAGGCCGGGCGAGAGGAGCTGGCCGAGGAGGGCCGGGATCTCCTCCGGGTCGAACGGCAGCTCGCCCTGGGCGCCCTCGGGGAGGTTGACGCCCGGCGCCGAGAGGGCCTCGGGCGCGAAGAGGAGGGCGAGGACCGGGCCGGCCGCCGCGCTGAACGCCAGCATCAACACGCTCCACCCCACCAGCTGCGTCAGCCCCACCGCCCCGATCCCGAGCACCTTCCCCATCATCAGCTCGAACGGCCGCGCGCTCGACGCGATCACCTCCACGATCCGGTTCGACTTCTCCTCGATCACGCCGCGCATCACCATCACGCCGTAGATCAGCACGGCGACGTAGATCAGCAGGCCGAGGACGTAGGCGAGG
>JAWWCA010000333.1:0-1712 GCA_033720695.1 Rubricoccaceae bacterium | reverse complement strand
GGCGCTCCCGTGCGAGCCCCGCGGCCGGAGCGTCCCGCCCGACGCCGCCTGCGGCCGCGGCCTCGCCTGCACCACGGCCGCGCGCGGCCTTCACCCGGACGTCCGCGTCTTCCTCCCCCACCCCAAGCTCGACAAGCACGACGCCCGCCCGGACGACTACGCCGAGCGCCTCCAGCGCCTCTTCCAGAACCCCTACGCGCCCGTCGACTACCGCAGCGTCGCCAAGCTCGACGCGTCCGGGGCGTCGAACAAGCAGTCGGAGTACCGGATCAAGCAGATCGACGCGATCCGCCACGAGGTCGGGTTCGTCCCCGGCGAGGGGCCCTACACCGTCGGCGTCCTCACGAACGCGGACTGGATGCGCGGCGAGGCCGCCAACGCGTTCCTCAAGCTGCTCGAAGAGCCCCCGGAGCGGACCGTCCTCGTCCTCACGGCCGAGCGGACCGACGCCCTCCTCCCGACGATCCTCTCGCGGTGCCAGCGGCTCCGCTTCGACCCGCTCCCGGCCGCGGCCATCGAGGCGGCGCTCGGGGCGCGGCAGGGCGTGGACCCGGCGCGCGCGGCGTTCGTGGCGCGGATGGCCGACGGCTCCTACGCCCGGGCCCTCGCCCTCCTCGAGAACGAGGCGCTCGCCGAGCGGCGCGAGCTGGCCGTCGCGTTCATGCGCGCCGCCTACGGCAACGACCCCGCCACGCTGCCCCCGCTCGTCGAGCGGATCGCGCGCTCGGGCCGGGAGCCGGTGAAGCAGCTCCTCGGCCTCCTCCTCGGGTGGGTGCGCGACCTCGTGCTCTACCGGGCGGCCGGGGAGGCGGCGCCGCTCGTGAACGTGGACCAGGCCGAGGCCGTCCGCAGCTTCGTCGAGAATCTGCCGGCGGCGCGGCTGGAGGCGATGGCGGAGCTGATCGAGGAAGCGGCCGAGCGGCTGGAGCGGAACGTCCACACGGGCCTCCTCCTGACCGTCCTCGCCGGCGCCCTCGGCGAGGCGATGCGGGGGGCGCCGCGGGCGCGGCTCTTCCCCCCGCTCACCGAGCCGGCCGGCTGACGGCGCACGGACCCGGCAGCCGGAGGCCCGGCCGTCAGCCTTTCTGGACCTCGACGAGGGCGATGTCGAAGACGAGGTCCGCGCCCGCGAGCGGGTGGTTCGCGTCGAGCGTGATGGTCTCGGCGCCGACCTCGGCCACGACGACGTCGAGGGCGTTGCCGTCGGCCATGCCCACCTGGAGCTGCTGGCCCACCTCGGGCGAGAGGCCGTCGGGGAACTGGTCGCGCGAGACCGACACGAGGAGGTCGTCGCGGCGCGCGCCGTAGGCCTCCTCGGCGGGGATCTCGATCGTCTTCTCCTCGCCCTCCTCCATCCCCGTCACCCCCCGGTCGAAGCCGGGGATGACGTCGCCGGTGCCGAGCGTGAAGGCGAGGGGGTCGCCGCCCTCGGAGGTGTCGAAGACGGACCCGTCGCGGAGGCGGCCGGTGTAGTGGAGGCGGACGGTGTCGCCGGACTGGGCGGTTGCCATGGGGGAGGGGGGATGGGGGGAATGCAGTGGGCGGGCCCCTCGCACGGGCGAGCGGCGACAAGGTTGCCGGCCGGCCGGGCCGGCGCTACCACCACGGGTCGTCGACGCCGAGGAGCCTGAAGAGCCGCTCGTTGTGGGGGCGGAAGAAGGCGGCGAGCTCGTCGCGGACGGCCTCGGGCGTCTCGCCCCGGTACGTGCCCT
>JAWWCA010000332.1:0-1777 GCA_033720695.1 Rubricoccaceae bacterium | reverse complement strand
GAGGCCAGCGTGGACACGAGGCGGCCCGTGACGTCGTAGACCTCGAGCGTGACCGCCTGCGACGACGGGAGCGTGAACGGCACCGTCATCGACCCCCGCGACGGGTTCGGGTACACCTCGCCGAGGACGCGCTCGGCGGCCTCGGGGGCCCCCTCGGGCTCGGACGCCGTCGGCGTCGTCGTCGTGAACGTGAACGGGAGCGTCCAGATGCTCTCGTTGGTGCCGCTGTCGAGGGAGCGGACGCGCCAGAAGAACGTCTCGCCGGCATCGGCCCCGAAGGTCACCGCGCGGTCCTCGACGATCTCGTCCTCGACGAGGTCCGTGAAGCCGTCGTCGGTCGCCACCTGCACGCGGTAGCGGTCGATCCCCGGCGGCTCCAGCCACGCCAGCGTGTAGTCCGTCGGCACGTCGTCGAACCCGTAGCGCGGGGAGGTCAGCGCCGGCGGCGAGAACGCGCCGCCCGCGGCGAGGACGACGTGGAGGCCGAGCTGGTCGAGGACGGGGTCGTTCGTGATCAGCCCGAGGAGGTCCTGGTAGACCCCCCCGCCCGGCGGCTCCATCGTGAGCCGGACCTCCAGCTCCTCACCGGGCGCGATGGTGCCCGAGGCGGGATCGATCTCGGTGATCCACGAGGGGATCGAGGCGAACTCGAACTCGAGGGGAGCCGCTCCTTCGTTGGAGAGCTCGAGCGTCTCGGTCGTGGAGCCGCCGATGGGCGCCTCGGCGAAGATCCCGTTCCGGTTGAGCCCCAGCGCCGCGATGAAGTCGACGCCGGTGCCGTCGAGGGCGACGGTGAGCGTGCCGACGTCGGGGTTGTCCGTCTCCAGCGTCAGCGTCCCCGTCTCGGGGCCGTTCACGGTGGGGGTGAAGGTGACCTCGACCTCCTCGACGGAGAGCGGCGGCACCGTCAGCGAGGTCACGCCGACGGTGAAGACGCCGTTGTCGGTGGAGAGCGAGGTGACCTCGAACGGGTCCTCGGAGAGGTTGACGACGACGGCGACCTGCGTGTCGGACGCGCCGACGCCGACGTCGTCGAAGTCGAGCTCGGAGGGCGAGGCGAACCCGGTGGGGTTGCTCATGATCGTGGGGCGGAACTGGCTCATGAGCGAGAAGGCCCGCTCCGCCTGCCCGGCCGTGAACTCGGTCTTGCACGGGTCGAGCGTGTAGTCCATGAAGTTCTCGATGGGGTCGTCCTCCCCGGTGGGGCAGGTGTCGCGGCCTCCGGGGCAGCCGAAGGCGGGGCTGGCCTCGGCGGGGGTGTCGCAGACCTGGTCGCCGCCGGTCTCGCAGCCGGGCGCGGTGTCGCCCCCGACGCAGCCCCCCTGGAAGGTGTGGAAGAGGCCGACGTAGTGGCCCACCTCGTGGACCGCCGTCTCGCCGGTCTCATAGCCGCTCAGGCTCCCGCCGGGCAGCGTGGTGTAGAGGATGACGGCCCCGTGGAGGAAGGCGTCCTCCGCGAAGCTGTTCGGGAAGTAGGCCCAGCCGAGCAGGCCGCCCGAGAGGCCCGCCGAGTAGATGTTGAGGAAGCGGGCGGGGTCGACGGCCAGCGCCGACTTCATCTGCGCCTCCAGGTCCCGGGCGTTGAAGAACCAGTCGGAGTTCTCCACCCGGTTGAGGACGGCGAGGACGAACCGGTAGCCCATCGACTCGAACGTGGTGTTGAGGACGTCGATCTGGTCGATGACCTGCTGCTCGGGGACGTTCCCGGTGCCGCCGGAGTAGATCACGTGGAAGGCGACGGGGATCGTGACGACCTCGCCGTCGCGGGGGGCGGGGT
>JAWWCA010000331.1:0-1821 GCA_033720695.1 Rubricoccaceae bacterium | reverse complement strand
TGGTTGCGCGCGGCGGCGAGGCCGTTCGCCGTGCCGTAGAGGGCCTGGACGGCCCCGGCGTTCGCCTGGCCGTTGACGTCCTCCTGCGGCACGCCCACGGCGAGGTCGTCGAACCCGTCGCGGTCGAAGTCGCCCGCGGCGAGGGTCCAGCCGAAGTGGTCGTTGGTCTCGGCCTGGTCGAGGATCCCGGCCGTGTTCTGGTGCCAGCGCTGGTAGCCCTGTGTCGTGATGCCGTTGGCCGTCCCGAAGAGGACGGCGACGAGGCCGGCGGCGGCGGCGGCGCCGACGTTGAAGCCGGGGAGGCCGAGGGCGAGGTCGTCGAAGCCGTCGCCGTCGAAGTCGCCCGCGGCGAGGGCGTGGCCGAGCAGCAGGAAGGCGGTCTGGACGGGGAGGTTGGGGAGGAAGAAGCTGCCAGCGCTCGTGATCCCGGCGGCGGAGCCGTAGAAGACGTGGAGCTGGCCGACGGCGTCGGTGCTGTCGCGGTCCTCGTAGGGGGCGCTGACGGCGAGGTCGTCGAAGCCGTCGCCGTCGAAGTCGCCCACGGCGAGGGCGGAGCCGAACCAGTCGAGGTCCTCGGCGGCGTCGCCGATGCCGGGGCTGTCCTGGTGCCAGTACTGCGCGCCGGCGTCGTCGAGCCCGCCCACGGGCGTGCCGTAGATCACGTTGACGGCGCCGCCGTACTGCTCGGTGGTGTTCCCGACGCTCTCGAAGTAGACGCCGACGACGAGGTCGTCGGAGAAGTCGCCGTTGAAGTCGCCGGTGGCGAGGGCGTTGCCGAAGCGGTCGGGCTCGTCGAACTCGAGGTCGCCTGGGATCTGGGCGAGGGCAGCGGGCGCGGCGAGGAGCGCGAGGAGTGCGAGGAGAGGGCGTCGCATGGCGGGGGCGGGAGTGTGATCGGACACCCCCCTATCGCGGTTCGCCGGCCGATCCCCTCACGCCGTTGAAGTGGGAGGGGGGAGGGCGCTAGCTTCCAGCCCGCCACCCCGCCGCCCATGGAGCCTCCCGTCGCGCCGCCCGCCGCCCCCGAGACCGTCGTCTGCCAGGGCGAGCGGTTCCGCCTCTACCTCGACGCGCCCGCGATCGAGGCGCGCGTCCACGCCCTCGGCCGCCAGATCTCCGAGGACTACGCCGCCGCCGCCGCCGAGGGCTCGCCCCCCATCTTCGTGGGCGTGCTCAACGGCGCCTACGTCTTCACGGCCGACCTCATGCGCGCCGTCACGATCGACTGCGAGGTCGACTTCTACAAGCTCTCGTCCTACGGCGCGGCGAAGGTGTCGAGCGGGGCGGTGACCGAGCTGAAGGGGGTCGACGCCAAGCTCGCCGGCCGCCACGTCATCGTGGTCGAGGACATCGTCGACACGGGGCTCTCGATGCGCTACATCCTCGACCGCATCGCCGAGGCGGGGCCGGCCAGCCTCCGCGCCGCCGCCCTCCTCCGCAAGCCCGACGCCCTCAAGGTGGACGTCGCGGTGGACTACCTCGGCTTCGACATCGACGACCTCTTCGTCATCGGCTACGGCCTCGACTACGGCCAGCTCGCGCGGAACCTCCGGGCCATCTACATCCTCGACGCCCCCGCCGACGGGGCCGACGGGACGGCCGGCTAGGCGGGCGGGCGGCCCCCCACGTGCGAATTCCTCGCAGGGGAGGGACCCGAATGCCCGTTGCGTCGTAGGTTGCGCCTCAAGCCGGTCGCGCTACCGCCCTCGGGCGGGCGGCCGTTTACCATCCCGCCCCGTCGCGAGAGTAACCCACCACACGCGGCCGCTAGGGCACCGCCGGCCCCGCCCACCGGCTGCCGGGGTGCAGGCGCAGGCGCCC
>JAWWCA010000330.1:0-1825 GCA_033720695.1 Rubricoccaceae bacterium | reverse complement strand
CGGGCTCCCACCGGAGCAGCCGCCAGTCGGCGGGGTCGTAGGGCCCGTAGTCGTCCTCGAAGGCGGCGGCGGGGTCGGGGTCGTCGAGGTCGACGGGGACCGAGACCATGCGGTAGGTGCCGTCCGGCGGCGGCGGGGCCGGCGTCGTCACGATCCCCACGGCCACCTGGAGGTGGATGGGCTCGTTCTCGGGGTCCTCGGCGGGGACGGTGACCGTCGTCTCGCCGTCGGAGAGGAAGACGTAGTAGTCGATGCCGCGGAGGGTCACCGCGGGGATCGCAGCACGGTAGCCCTCCCCCTCGGGGGTGAGGGGGGCGGCGTCGTAGGCCGTCGCACCGCCGGGCCGGAAGCGCACCTCGGCCGTCGTGGGGGTGAACCCTGCGACGAAGACCTCGACGGACGCCCCACCCCCGACCGTGACGTCGTCCTCGACGGTCACCTCGACGACCGTTCGGGGGTTGACGGTGACCGAGACCTGCGCGGTCCCGACGCCGCCCCGACCGTCGCCGATCTCGTAGGAGAAGGCGTCGGTGCCGGAGAACCCCGAGGCCGGGGTGTAGAGGACCTGGCCGTCGACGGCCTCGGCCGTCCCGTTCTCGGGAGCCCCGACCGCGGTGAGCTGGAGGGGGTCGCCGTCGGGATCGGAATCGTTGGCGAGCACGTCGATCAACACCGGCACCCCCTCGTCGGTCTCGGCGGCGTCCCCGTTGGCCTGTGGCGGTTGGTTCACCTCGGGGTTGACCGTGACCGTGACCTGGGCCGTGTTGGTGCCGCCCCGCCCGTCGCCGATCTCATACATGAAGCGGTCGGTGCCGGAGAAGCCGGGGGCCGGGGTGTAGAGGACCTGGCCCTCGGCGGCCTCGGCCGTCCCGCTCTTGGGCGACCCGACCGCGGTGAGTTGGAGGGGGTCGCCGTCCGGGTCGCTGTCGTTGGCGAGGACGTCGACGAGCACGGGCACGCCCTCGTCCGTTTCCGCCGCGTCGTCGTTCGCCATGGGGGGTTGGTTGACGTCCTCGTCCTCCACGGCAAGCACGAGCCCGCTCGGCGTGTACTCAGGGACCAGCGAGAGGCCGCCGCCGAGGTCGCAGCCGTCGCAGGCAGCGAACGTGCCCGTCCGCGTCTCGTAGGGAACGATGAGGAACTGATCGCCGAGGGCGGGCACGAAGCCGTCCACGAGACGCACCGCGAGCGTGCCGTCGACGACCGCCTCCCCGAGCACGGCGAGCTGGTCGTGCTCGTCGCCGGGCGCGAGCCCCCCCAGCTCGATCACGAGCTGCCCTTCGGCCCCGAGCGGGAAGCCGTCGGAGACCGCGAGGACGCCGACGGCACCTTCGGGTCCGGGGGCCACAGCACCCGCGTTCTCGAACAGCGTCGTCGCGGCGACCCGAAGCTCGCCCACACCCGAGAAGACGCCCGTGCTCGCGACGCGTCCGTTCTCCAGCGAGAGCACCCCCTCCGCCACGTCGAAGAGGCCGCTGTTCTCGATCTCGAAGTCGGTCCCGGTCATCTGCCAGAGGCCGCTCCCGGTCTTTCGGGTGAGGCCGTCGTTGACGTAGCGGACGCCGCCGCCACGCGCCGCCACGCCATCGGCCGCTCGCCCGACCGGCAGGGGCCCCGCGACGAGGTCGGCGGTGGCGCCGTCGGCCACGGTCAGCACGCCCGCCCCGGAGAGCGAGAACCCCGTCATCGAGAACGTCTGCGCGGCGAGGGTGAGGTTGCCCCCGACGAGGATCGCGCCGGTGCTGGTGCCCCCGCCGGTGTGGCGGAGCGTCCCCGAGGCGTGGTCGAGTACGCCGCTACTCTCGAGTGTGAGCCCGACGCCCTG
>JAWWCA010000329.1:0-1843 GCA_033720695.1 Rubricoccaceae bacterium | reverse complement strand
GAAGATCGCGGCGATCTCGTGGTCGTGGTAGCGGCGCTCGTCGGACATGGCGGAGGGGCCGGTCTCCGCTCCCAACGCCGCGGCTGCGCCTGGGGTCCAGCCCGGGCGGGGCCGTCTTCACGGGCGCCGCCAGGAACCGCGGGGGGCGATGGCGCGAACACCCCTCGCCCCTCTCCCCCTGCCCGTCTCCCCCCGCCCCTCCCCCCGATGCCTACGACCGTCGTCTGGCTCCGCAACGACCTCCGCCTCCGTGACAACGCCGCGCTCACGCACGCCGCCCAGCACGGCGCCGTCGTCCCCGTCTTCGTGTGGGCGCCCGAGGAGGAGGGCGACTGGCCGCCCGGCGGCGCGCACCGCTGGTGGCTCGGCGAATCGCTGAGGGCCCTCGACGGCGCCCTCCGCGAGAAGGCCAACCGCCTCATCGTCCGCCGCGGCCCCTCCCTCGACGCGCTCCTCGACGTGGCCGAGGCCACGGGCGCCGACCGCGTGGTGTGGCAGACCCGCTACACCCCCCCCCTCGCGCGCCGCGACGACGAGGTGCGCGGGGCGTTGGAGGACGCCGGCTTGGCCGTTCGGCAGTTCGCCGGCCGCCTCCTCCACGACCCCGACGCCATCCGCACCACGCAGGGCAACCCCTACACCGTCTACACCCCGTTCTGGAAGAAGCTCACCGCCCAGCTCTCGGTCAGCGAGCCGCTCCCCATCCCGCGCCTCGGCAAGACGCGGGCGCCGGAGACCTGGCCGGACTCGGTCTCGGTCGAGGACCTGGGGCTCTCGGCCGAGGCGCAGGACGGCGTGGACTGGTCCGGCGGGATGGCCGAGTTCTGGACGCCCGGCGAGGCCGGCGCCCTCGCGCGCCTCGACCGCTTCCTCGGCCTCGCCGCGCGCTACGACGACGACCGCAACACGCCGGCCCTCCGCCACACCTCCGAGCTCTCGCCGCACCTCCACTGGGGCGAGATCAGCCCCCGCCAGGTCTGGACCCGCGTCAACGCCTGGGTGAACAACGCCCCCATGCGCGAGGCCGCCGACAAGTACCTCTCGGAGGTCGGATGGCGCGAGTTCGCCTACCACGTCCTCCACCACTTCCCCCACACGACGGACGAGCCGCTCCGGGAGAAGTACGCCGACTTCCCCTGGCGGGAGGCGCCGGGCGCCCTGGAGGCGTGGCAGCGGGGCCGGACGGGCTACCC
Organism: Rubricoccaceae bacterium; assembly: GCA_033720695.1. Taxonomy (GTDB): domain Bacteria; phylum Bacteroidota; class Rhodothermia; order Rhodothermales; family Rubricoccaceae; genus DATGQT01. Next base: position 650 of record JAWWCA010000329.1, on the reverse strand, counting down.
GATCGTGGACGCCGGGATGCGGCAGCTCTGGGCCCTCGGCTGGATGCACAACCGCGTCCGCCTCATCACCGGCTCGTTCCTCACCAAGGACCTCCTCGTGCCGTGGCAGGAGGGCGCGCGCTGGTTCTGGGACACCCTCTGCGGCGGCGACCTCGCCAGCAACTCGCTCAACTGGCAATGGGTGGCCGGCTCCGGCGCCGACGCCCAGCCGTTCTTCCGCATCTTCAACCCCGTCTCGCAGGGCGAGCGGCACGACCCCGACGGCGCCTACGTCCGCCAGTGGGTGCCCGAGCTGGCCGGCCTCCCGGCCCGGTGGATCCACAAGCCGTGGGAGGCGCCGGACGAGGTCCTGGAGGCGGCGGGCGTCCGGCTCGGCGAGACCTACCCCGCGCCGATCGTGGACCACGCCGAGCGCCGCGAGGAGGCCCTCGCGGCGCTCAGCGCGCTCAACGCGTGAGGCGTGTCACTCCATGCTGTGGAGGGTGTAGAGGTTGTCCTTGTGCTCCTGGCACATGGGGTCGAAGCGCGCGAACCAGTCGGCGTCGCGGGCATTGACGCGCTCGAGCATGTCGCTCCAGGCCTCGAGGAAGCTGGCGTGGTCGTCCGTGACCATGTACCAGTTGTAGTTCCACTCGTCGCCCCAGGCGTGG
>JAWWCA010000328.1:0-1844 GCA_033720695.1 Rubricoccaceae bacterium | reverse complement strand
GTGCTCCCGAACCCGGTCCAAGCTGGAGCCCGTGGCGCGGTCGAGGTGGTCCTCGGCGTGGAGGCCGCCGTCCGCGTCGAGGCCTTCGACGCGCTCGGCCGCCGGCTCGCCCTCCTCCACGACGGCCCGCTCGCGGCCGGCCCCCACCGCCTCCGGCTCCCGCCCGGGCCCCCGGGCCTCGTCGTCGTCCGCGCCACGGGCCCCTTCGGCTCCGCCTCCGCGCGGGCCATACGCCGTTGATCCTGCCTCTGCGCCCGCTCGTCTCCAGGTGGAGCGCGGGCTGCCTCCATCGTCTCGTTTCGTCATGTCCCGCCTCTTTGCGTTTCTCACCGCCGGTGTCGTCGGCCTCCTCCTGGCGTCGGCCCCGGCCCCGGCGCAGGGCCGCCCCAACGTCGTCGTCTTGGTCGCCGACGACCTCGGCTACGGCGACCTCGGCAGCTACGGGAGCCCCGACGCCCTCACCCCCCACCTCGACGCCCTCGCCGCGCGCGGCCTCCGCTTCACCGACTTCTACGCCGGCGGCCCCATCTGCACGCCCTCGCGCTACGCCCTCCTCACGGGGCGGCACCCGTTCCGCGGCGGGGACCCCGCCCTCCTCGACGCCCTCCGCCCCCGCGACACCGCGAGCGGGATCGGGGCCGGGGAGCTCACGCTGGCCGAGGCCCTCGGCGGCGTGGGGTACAAGACGGCCATCGTCGGGAAGTGGCACCTCGGCCACGGGGAGTTCGTCGCGAGCGGGGGCGCCGGCGACACCGAGTTCCACCCCCTCCACCACGGCTTCGACAGCTTCTTCGGGCCGCTCCGCGGGACGGTGGACTACAACACCCACTGGTGGCGCGAGGACGTCCTCGACTGGTGGGAGGACCGCCGGCCGGTCCCGGAGGACACGCTGCGCTACGCCACGCAGGTGTTCGGCGACCGCGCGGTCTCGTTCATCGAGGGGCACGCCGGGGCGGGGACGACCGAGCCCCCGTTCTTCCTCTACCTCCCCTTCCTCAACCCCCACCTCGGAGCAACCCAGGACCAATCGCTGCTCGCCCGGACGCAACTGCCGGTAGGCGAGGACGTGGAGCGGGAGTACCTCTCGCGGTTCGACCACCTCACCCTTGACGACACCGACATCCGGAAGCGCTACCTCGCCATGGTCGCCGTGCTCGACGACGAGGTGGGGCGGATCGTCGACGCCCTGGAGCGGACCGGGCTCATGGAGAACACCATCGTGTGGGTCCTCTCCGACAACGGGCCCCGGGAGGATGTCGGCTCGGCGGGCGAGTTCCGCAGCTTCAAAGGGACGCCGTACGAGGGGGGCATCCGGGTCCCCTCGTTCGTGGTGTGGCCCCCCTACATCGCCCCGCGCGTCTCGGGCCAGCTCGCCGCCACCGTCGACGTGCTCCCGACGGTGCTCTCGCTGGCGCGGGTCCCGTCCGTGCCCGAGGTGGACGGCCTCGACCTCAGCTACCACCTCGTCGCCGACTCGACCATCACGCGGGGCGTGGCCGTCCCCAACACCGAGATCGGCGACGCCTACCGCGAGGGCCGCTGGAAGCTCGTCCGCCGCTACCGCTCCGACGGCCAGCCCCGCCCCGACGAGCTCTACGACCTCGACGCCGACCCCGGCGAGACCACCGACCTCGCCGCCGTCTACCCCGACACCGTCGCGGTGCTCTGGGCGCAGATGCCGTACGACGCGACCGGGGCGCCCAACCCCGGGCAGCACCATCCCTACACGGCTGGGCTGGAGGCGTCGGTGGCCCTCCGCGTGCTCCCGAACCCCGCCGGGGCCGGCGGCGCCGTCGAGGTCGTGCTCGGCGAGGAGGCCGCCGTCCGCGTCGAGGCCTTCGACG
>JAWWCA010000327.1:0-1852 GCA_033720695.1 Rubricoccaceae bacterium | reverse complement strand
CCCCCCACAGGCTCGACTCCGCCCAGCTCGCGCCGTCGTCGTCGGAGTAGCCCATCCCGGCCCAGAACGCGCCCGCGACGCGGCCCTCGTGGGCGACGCCGTAGGGGAGGCCGGGGGGGACGGCGGCGAAGGCCTCGCCCTCGGGCTCCCACGAGCCCGGGGGGTCGAAGTCGGCGTAGGCCCACGTCGCGCCGCGGTCGGTGGATCGGAGGACGCCGGAGCCGCGGCGGCCGGCGGCGAGCAGCGTGCCGGAGGGGAGCTCGAACGCCCGGAATCCGTCGTCTCCGAAGCCGATAACGAAGGACTGGCCCCCGTCGGTGGAGCGCGTGATGCCGCCGTAGCCGCCGGTGACGAGGGTGTCGGGGCCGAGGGGGAGCACGTCGGAGCCGGCGACGAGGTTGACCTCCTCCCAGACGGCGCCGCCGGGGGGGAGACGGAGGAGGTCGTAGTCCATGGCCCAGAGGGCGTCGGCGTCGTCGAAGGCGAGGCCGTTGGTGTTGAGGGGCCGGTCGCCGACGGTCTCGAACGAGAGCGCCTGGGCGTGCGCGCTCGGCGCGAGCTCGTCCAGCATCGCGGCGAGGGCGAGGTGGGCGCGGGACGGGCGCGGACCGAGGGGTATGCACATAATGACCACTGCGGGGTTCTCCCCATGCGACGGAAGGTACAGCCTCGCTGCGGGCGGCGGGCGGAGCGCGCTCGGCTAACGAGCGAAACGGAGGAAATGCTACTTTTTTAGCAGGCAGGTGTAACAGTCCGGCCGCCCCCCCCGTTGAGAGGGCGTCGTCGCTCGCCTGCCTCCTCTCGACATGCCCCTCCGTACCGCCGGGCTCCTCGCCCTCTTGGCCCTCGCCGCCGGCTCCCCCGCCGCCCAGACCTCCGTCGCGCCCGACCTCGGGCCGCCCTCGCACACCGCCTTCGCCATCCAGGCGGACCAGCGCCCGCGCGTCGACGGCCACCTCGACGAGGCGATCTGGGCCCAGGCCCCCCTCGCCACCGAGTTCGTCCAGCGCGCCCCGAACCCGGGCCAGCCCGCCACCGAGCGCACCGAGGTCGCCGTGCTCTACGACGACGCCGCGCTCTACGTCGGCTTCCGCTGCTACGTCTCGGACCCCTCCACGCTCGTCGCCCGCCTCGCCCGCCGCGACGAGTTCGTCGGCAGCGACCGCGTCGCCGTCGCCTTCGACTCGTACGACGACGACCGGACGGCGTTCTACTTCGGCGTCTCGGCCGGGAACGTCGAGCAGGACCTCCTGATGTACGACGACACCAGCGAGGACGACTCGTGGGACGCCGTGTGGGACGGGAAGGCCGCGCGCTTCGAGAACGCCGAGGGCGCCGGCTACACCGTCGAGATGAGGATCCCGTTCTCCCAGCTCCGCTATCAGACCGGCGACGGCCCCGAGACGTGGGGCATCCAGTTCCAGCGCCGCATCCCGACGACGGGCGAGGACGACTTCTGGGCCCCCATCCTCCCCGACGTCGAGGGGTTCGTCTCGCGGTTCGGCCGCCTCGACGGGCTCGACGTCCAGCGCGCCCCGCGCCAGGTCGAGGTCGTGCCCTACGCCGCGAGCCAGCTCACGCGCGCGCCCGGCGACCTCGCCAACCCCTTCTATGCCGAGAACGAGTTCCAGCCCACCGTCGGCTTCGACGCGAAGGTGGGGCTCACGAGCAACCTCACGCTCACGGCCACGGTCAACCCCGACTTCGGGCAGGTCGAGGCCGACCCCGCCGTCGTCAACCTCGGCGCCTTCGAGACCTTCTTCTCCGAGCGCCGCCCGTTCTTCGTCGAGGGCGTCGACATCTTCGAGTACGGGCGGACGCGGACGAACAACGTCTCCTTCCGCCCGACCTT
>JAWWCA010000326.1:0-1880 GCA_033720695.1 Rubricoccaceae bacterium | reverse complement strand
GATGACGAGGGTGAGGCCGGAGAGGTAGACCCAGAAGCCGAGGACGAGGATGAGGCCGAAGACGCCGCCGAGGCTGCCGAGCCCGCCCTCGCCGTCGCTGTAGCGGTTGACGCCGCTGAGGTAGCGGGCGTAGAACGTGAACGCGTTCTTGGCGAGCTCGAAGAGGACGGCCGTCACGGCGGCGCCGGTGAGCGCGCTCCTGAGCGGCGGCCGGGGCCGGGGCACGAAGTAGAACAGCTGCGCGAACATGGCCACCGAGAGCAGCCACGGCACCACGAGCGTCATCCCGCGGAGGACGATGGACCACCCCTGCTTGAGGTAGGCGGGGTCGAGGCCCAGCTCGCGCCCCCACGCCGTCGTCTGCACGCTCAGCGTGTTGACGGCGAACGTGAGGCCGAAGGAGAGGAGGAACAGGAGCCCCACCTGCACCGCCATCCGGAGGTCGAAGGCGTAGCCCTGGAGGATCGTCCGGTTGTTGTGGCGGTCCTGCCCCGCCGCCTGCCCCACCACATAGCGGACGGTGCCGAGGAGGGTGAGCACGGTGAAGAGGAAGAACACCGCGCCCACGGCGGTGAGCGCGCCCGAGGCCTCCTGCAGCTGCCCCACCATGTTGACGAGCTGCTCGCCCTGCGCCGGCGGCAGGAACTCGCGGAGGAAGCCCGAGACCGTCGCGTACGGGTCCGGCTGCCGGAGGACGAGGCCGAAGACGCCCACGGCCAGGAGGATCAGCGGCAGCAGCGTCGTGAGGACCTTGAACGAGATCGCCTGGCACCACACCGGCACCGGGTTCGAGAACAGCCGCTTCGCGAGCCCCCCGACGTAGTACCGGGGCACGCTGAGGGCGGAGTCGAGCCGTCGGCGAGCGTAGGCGAGCATGGGGCGGCGAGGGGGCGCAGCGAGGGGGGCTTATACGCGAGAACGCCGCGACGATCCCCGCGCGCCGGCCGCGTGTCCCCCGCAGCCCCGTCGCCTGAGCCGTCGCCTAGGCCGTCGCCTTCCGCTCCTCGTAGACCGGCGGCTCGCGGCCCTCGACCGTCGCGGCGCTGACGCGGCAGGCGGCGAGCCGCCCGCGGTCGGGCGCGTCGAACATGAGGTCGAGCATCACCTCCTCCATCACGGCGCGGAGGCCGCGGGCGCCGGTGCCGAGCGCCGTCGCGCGGGCCACGAGCGCGTCGAGGGCGTCGTCGGAGAGGACGAGGTCCACGCCGTCCATGGCGAAGAGCTTCTGGTACTGCCGGACGAGCGCGTTCCGGGGCTCGACGAGGATCCGCCGCAGCTCGGCGTCGGTGAGGCCGTCGAGCGAGGCGACGACGGGGAGGCGGCCGACGAACTCGGGGATGAGCCCGTACTGGAGGAGGTCGTGGGGCTCGATGTGGCGGAAGATGGCGGGGTCCCGCTTGTCGAGGCGGCGGGCGCTGCCGTCGTGGAAGCCGATGGCGCTGCGCGAGAGCCGCCGGGCGACGATCTCGCCGAGACCGTCGAAGGCGCCGCCGCAGATGAACAGCACGTTCCGGGTCTCGAACGAGATCAGGCTCTGCTCGGGGTGCTTCCGCCCCCCCTTGGGGGGGACGCCCGCGACGGTGCCCTCGAGCATCTTGAGGAGCGCCTGCTGCACGCCCTCGCCCGAGACGTCGCGCGTGATCGAGGCGTTGTCGCCCTTGCGGGCGAGCTTGTCGATCTCGTCGAGGTAGATGATCCCGCGCTCGGCGCGCTCGACGTTGTAGTCGGCGGCCTGGAGGAGGTGGGCGAGGATGGACTCGACGTCCTCGCCGACGTACCCCGCCTCGGTCAGCGTGGTGGCGTCGACGATCGCGAAGGGCACCTTGAGGATGCGCGCCAGCGTCTCCGCCAGCAGCGTCTTTCCCGTGCCCGTCGGGCCG
>JAWWCA010000325.1:0-1935 GCA_033720695.1 Rubricoccaceae bacterium | reverse complement strand
GGCGTAGGCCGTGAGCGGGGCGCCCTCGACGAGCTCCATGACGAGGTAGGGCCGGCCGTCGGGGGCGGCCCCGGCGTCGAGGAGGCGGGCGACGCCGGGGTGGTCGAGGCCGGCGAGGATCTGCCGCTCGTATCGGAAGCGGCGGAGGACCTCGTCGGTGTCCATGCCGCGCTTGACGAGCTTGAGGGCGACCTCTTTGTGGAAGGCGCCGTCGGCGCGCTCGGCGCGGTAGACCGTGCCCATGCCGCCGCGTCCGACCTCGGCGTCGATGCGGTAGGGCCCGACGCGGGTGCCCGCGGGCAGGTCCTCGACCTCGGGAGCGTCGGAGCCGCCCGCGAGGCGCTCGATCAGCTCCGAGGCGAACAGGGCCGCCGACTCGCCGAGGACGCGCTCGGCCGCGACGGTGTCCTCCAGCATCGAGGCGACGGCGCGGTAGAGGGCGGGGTCGTCGCCGCAGCGGGCGCGAAGCCAGGCCGTTCGCTCGTCGGGCGGTCGCGCGAGCGCCTCGTCGAAGAGGGTGTCGACGGCGCTCCAGCGGTCGGGGGCGAAGAGGTCCATGGCGAAGGGGTGGGTTCTACCCTGTACTCGCGGTTTCGCCGCCGGGCGCATCACCGGCCGCCCCGCCGGCCTCGTCCTCGCGCATGAGGCGGTAGAGGTAGGCGCGGGCGCGCTGCCAGTCCCGCTTGACGGTGGGGACCGAGCGGCCCGTGGCGACGGCGATCTCGTCGTGCTGCATCCCGCCGAAGAACCGCAGCTCGACGACCTCGGCGAGGCGCTCGCTGACGGTGGCGAGGCGGTCGAGCGCGGCGTCGAGGGCGAGGAGGTCGAGCGCCTGGGCCTCGGCCCGGTCCGCGGCCGCGACGGCGAGGGCCTCGTCGAGGGGGAGGTCGGCGCCGGGGCCGCCGCGCTTCTGGGTCGCCCCCGCGCGGGCGTAGCCGATGAGGACGAAGCGCATCGCGCGCGCGGCGAGGGCGAAGAAGTGCGTCCGGTCGTTGAACGAGGGCGTCTCGCCGGCGGTGAGGTTGAGGTAGGCCTCGTGGACGATGGCCGTGGTGTTGAGCGTCTCGCCGCGGCGGTAGCGCCGGAGCCGCACGTGTGCGAGGCGGCGCAGCTCGTCGTAGACGCGCGGCAGGAGCGCGTCGAGCGCGTCGCGGTCGCCGCCGCGGGCGTTGAGGAGGAGCTGGGTCGTGGTGGGTTCGGGGGCCATCGTGCGGACGGGCAGCGGCGTCCCTGGAGAAACGCCTGAAAGGTAGAACACGCTGGCGTGCCGCCGCCGGGTGATCCGTCGGGCTTCGGTTTGGCAATAGCAAGGGTGAACGACCACTCGCCACCGAATCCCATGCGCGTCTCCTACCCCGTGCTCCTCCTGCTCCTCGCGGCCCCGACTGCCCTGGCCCAGACCGTCCACACCTGGACCGGGGGCTCGGGCGACTGGAACGAGCCGACGAACTGGACCCCGGCCGACGTCCCCGATTTCGGCGACACGGCCATCTTCCCGTCCGGCACGGCCACGCTCACGACCGACGTCACGCTCGGCACCCTCCGCATCGAGGGCGTGGCAGGTGTGGACGGCAACGCCGACCTCACCGTCACCGAGGAGCTGGTCTGGGACACCGGCGTCACCGGGAGCGGGTGGGTCACCTTCCGCGGCAGCGGCCTCGTCACGGTCGCCGCCGGCGCCACCCTCCGGCTCGACGACGACCGCTACTTCGAGGCCGGCGCCGACCGCACGCTCGTCAACGACGGCACGGCGATCTGGGAGGGGCTCGGCGACTGGCAGGGCCAGGGCCGGTTCGTCAACAACGGCGAGCTGGTCCTCGCCTTCGACGCCGGGGCGCTCCTCACGTTCGTCACCGGCAACCGCGCCGATGCGCTCACCAACACCGCGACGGGCGTCATCCGGCGCACCGGGAGCGGGACCGCGCGCTACGGCGG
>JAWWCA010000324.1:0-2115 GCA_033720695.1 Rubricoccaceae bacterium | reverse complement strand
GGACAACGTGCACCTCACGCTCCACTTCCTCGGCGACGTCGAGGACGCGCGGGTGCCGCCGCTCGGCGCGGCCCTGGCAGCGCTGGACGGCCGCCCGTTCTCGCTCGCGGTCGAGGGGCTGGGGGCGTTCCCGAGCCGGCGAGCGCCCCGCGTGCTCGTGGCCCGCACCGACTGCCCGCCGGGGCTCTCCCTCCTCCACGCCCAGGTCGGCGCGGCCCTCCGCGGGCTCGGCCACGCATCCGAGCGGCGGCCGTTCCGCCCGCACCTCACGCTCGCCCGGCTCCGGCAGGCCGACCGCCAGGGCGTCCGGGCGTTCCTCGTGCAGCCGGCCCCGGCGCTCTCGTTCCCGGTCGAGGCCGTCCACCTGATCCGCAGCACGCTCCGCCCCGAGGGGGCGCGGTACGAGCGGCTGCACACGGTTCGCCTCGGCTCCTGACGGGCGGCGCGTCCGGCCCTATCTTCCGGGGTCCTAACCGCTTCGCCTCATGCCTCTCCGCGCCGCCCTCCTGTTCCTGCTCGCCGCCGTCGCCCTGCCCTGCGCGGCCCAGTCCGCCGAGATCGACGGGCCCGGGCCCTTCCCCGTCGGCCACACCGACGTCCGCTTCGACGACGCCGTCTTCGGGCAGGGCCGGATCACGGGCCGCGTTTACTACCCCGCTGTCGAGACGGGCACGAACGCGACGCCCGATCCGACGGGCGGGCCGTTCCCCCTCGTCGGCTTCCAGCACGGCTTCCTCGGGAGCCCCGACGGGTACGACCTCCTCTGCTCGCACATCGCCAGCTGGGGCTTCGTCGTGGCGTCCACCGGCACGGAGTCGGGCTTCTTCCCGGACCAGCGGCAGTTCGCGCGCGACACGCGGTCGTTCCTCTACTGGGTCGAGGACCAGTCGGAGGTCCCGGGCGGGCTCTTCGAGGGGATGACCGACGACGGGCCGTGGGCGGCCGTCGGCCACTCGATGGGCGGGGGCGTGCTCGCCCTCCTCGTCGGCTACGAGCCGCGCGTCGAGACGATCGTGGGCCTGCAGTCGGCCTACGTCGGCGACGAGCGCATCGACTTCCTCCGCGCCTTCCCCGGCAACCACTATCAGCTCGCCGGCTCGGCCGACGGCATCGTGCCGGCCGACCAGGTCCGCCGCTACTTCGAGGCGGCGACCTCGGCCCGGCGGAGCGTCTACTTCGAGGGGCAGGGCCTCGGCCACAGCGGCCCCACCGACGAGTTCTTCGTGTTCGGCAACGAGCTCCCGGCGGCCGAGCAGCAGCGGCTCCACCGCCTCGTCGTGACGGGCCTCCTGCGCGCCGAGATGAAGGGCGAGGAGGACCTCTACGCCGAGCTGCTCGGCGAGGGCGTCGAGGACGACCCGCTCCTGTTCCAGACGCGCTGCCTCGCGCCGCCGCTCTGGGTGCGCGGGAGCGAGGCCGCGCCCGACGCCCTCGTCGTCGGCACGGCGGGCGCGCCGGGCGCCACGGCCCGCCTCGGGTGGTCCGACGAGGAGGCCTCGATCCCGACGCCTTTCGGCCTCCTCGGCATCCCGCTCGACCCCGAGCGCGTGATTTTCGCCGGCGCCGTCGCGCCCGACGGGACGGCGGAGGCCCTCCTCCCCACCGCCGACCTCGGCGCCTTCCCGGCCGTCTTCGTCCAGGGCCTCGTCCGCGCCGGCGCGCGCGGGCGCCTCACGCGCGTGGCGCAGGAGGACGGCCCGTTCGCCGCGCCGCGCCTGGCCGCCTCGGCGGCGTCGAGCGACGTCCTCGCCGCACCCAACCCGTTCGCCGCCCGCACCGAGGTCCGCTTCACGCTCGCGGCCCCCGGCCCCGTCGAGGCCGGGGTCTACGACGCCCTCGGCCGCCGCGTCCGCGTCCTCGCCGACCGGCCGTTCGAGGCGGGCCCGCACGTGCTCGCGTGGGACGGCCGCGACGACGCGGGGCGCGCGGTGGCGTCCGGGGTGTACCTCTGCGCCCTCCGCGTCGGCACCACGCGCCAGACCGTCCCCCTCGTCAAGCGGCCGTCTCGGCGATGAGGGGCTGAGAGACGGTTGACGAACGAGCAGGCCCCCTCGAACCGCCCCCTTGAGGGGGCTCCCGGCGCAGCCGGGTGGGGGTGTTCCCCCACCACGCCTC
>JAWWCA010000323.1:0-2129 GCA_033720695.1 Rubricoccaceae bacterium | reverse complement strand
GTCGCCTTCCAGGCCGAGACACACCGTGACCGTGTCCGCCTCGACGGCGATGACCTCGAGGGAGACGATGACGCCGGTGGTGCCGTCGGAGCAGTTGCCTTGCGCAAGGGCAGGGGCGGAGAGGAAGGGCAGGGCGAGGAGCGGAAGCAACAGGCGCATAGCCATCTCTGGAGCGCGTGATCTGTTCCCTAATGTAGAACAGATCGTCGGGCGTTCACTCCTTCAGACCGACGCGCTCGAAGACCTCGTCCACGCGCGCCATGTGGAACGCCGGGTCGAAGGCGTCGGCGATCTGCTCGGGGCTCAGGTGCTCGGTGATGGCGGGGTCGGTCTCGACGAGTTCGCGGAACGGACGGCGCTCGGCCCACGCCTGCATGGCGCGCGGCTGGACGCGGTCGTAGGCGTCCTCGCGCGTTAGCCCAGCCTCGATGAGGCCGTTGAGGAGGCGCTGGCTGTAGACGAGCCCGTACGTCCGGTCGATGTTCTTCCGCATCCGCTCGGGGTCGACCGTGAGGGTCTCGACGATTCTCGCCATCCGGTCGAGCGCGTAGTCGAGGAGGATCGTGGCGTCGGGGAGGATGACGCGCTCGACGGAGGAGTGGCTGATGTCACGCTCGTGCCACAGCGCCACGTTCTCGTAGGCGCTCACCATGTAGCCGCGCAGCAGCCGCGCCGCGCCCGTGAGGTTCTCGCTCCCGACGGGGTTCCGCTTGTGCGGCATCGAGCTCGACCCCTTCTGGCCCTTCCCGAACGCCTCCTCGGCCTCCAGCACCTCGCTCCGCTGGAGGTGCCGGATCTCGACGGCGATCGTCTCGATCGTCGTGCCGACGAGGGCGAGCGTGCCGAGGTACTGCGCGTGGAGGTCGCGCGGGAGCACCTGCGTCGAGAGGGGCGCGGGGCGGAGGCCGAGCCTCTCGCACGTGAGCCGCTCCACCTCGGGCGGGATGTGGGCGAAGGTGCCGACCGAGCCGGAGAGCTTGCCCACGCGGACGGCCTCGGCCGCGGCGTCGAACCGCTCGAGGTCGCGCTGGACGGCGTCGTAGAACCGGGCCAGCTTGAGGCCGAACGTCGTGGGCTCGGCGTGGACGCCGTGCGTGCGGCCCACCGTGAGCGTGTGCTTGTGCTCGCGCGCTCGCGCGGCAAGAACCGTCGCGAGCCGCTCCAGCCCTTCCCGCAAGAGCCGGTTGGCCTTGAGGAGGCGGAGCGAGAGCGCCGTGTCCACGACGTCCGACGACGTGAGCCCGTAGTGGACCCACTTCCGCTCGGGCCCCAGCGTCTCGGAGACGGCGCGCGTGAAGGCGACGACGTCGTGGCGCGTCTCCGCCTCGATGGCGTGGATGCGCTCGACGCTGAACGAGGCCTTCTCGTCGAGCGCGTCCACCGCCTCGGCGGGGATGACCCCCGTCACCTCGCTCCACGCGCGGCACGCGGCGAGCTCGACGTCGAGCCAGGCCTGGTACTGGGCGTCTTCGGTCCAGAGGGCGCCCATGGCGGGGCGCGTGTAGCGGTCGATCACAGAGAGAGGGGTCGGAACGGGGGAGGGAGGAGGTTACTTCGGCACCCCCCCTCGGGGGGACACCGCGCTGGGATTTCAATCGCACCGCCCTGGATGGGCCTCGGGGATTCCCTTATGTGAAGATGACCCGGCGCAAAGGCGCCCGGCGCCGATTCTTGTTATCTAGCAGGCCTCTCGTACCTCCCCACCGACAACCTCCTGTTCCATGAAGCGCTGGCTTTCTTGTCTCACCTGCCTCGCGCTCGTTGCCCTCGCCGGCTGCGACGCGACCGACACCGCCTCGGACGAGGCCTCCGGCGACGCCCTCGTGGCCCAGCCCGACGCCGCCGCCGACCTCATCCCCGGCCAGTACGTCGTCGTGCTGAGCGAGCAGCCGGCCGACGCCGCGCGCAACGCCGACCTCGCCGCCGTCGTGGCGGAGGTCGAGGCCCGCGAGGACGCCGACCTCCTCTACCAGTACGCCTCCTCCCTCACCGGCTTCTCGGCCCGGCTCAGCCCCGAGGCCCTCGCGGCTCTCGAGGCCGATGACCGCGTCAGCTACATCGAGCCCGACCGGATGGCCTACCTCGTCGGCTCCGGCACGCAGAGCCCGGCCACGTGGGGGATCGACCGC
>JAWWCA010000322.1:0-2133 GCA_033720695.1 Rubricoccaceae bacterium | reverse complement strand
GGGTTGACGGTGACGAGGTGCACGCCGCGCCCGACGAGCGCGTTGAGGTAGACGGGGGCGACGGCGACGAGCGTCTTGCCCTCGCCCGTCTTCATCTCGGCCACGCTCCCGCGGTGGAGCGCGATGCCGCCGATGAGCTGGACGTCGAACGGCACCATCTGCCACTCGATCTCGGAGCCGCCGGCCTCCCAGGTCTTCCCGAGGAAGCGGCGGCACGTCTCCTTGATGACGGCGAACGCCTCGGGGAGGAGCGCTTCGAGGGCGTCCTCGGCGGCGTCGAGCCAGTCGCCTTCGAGGTCCTCGAGCTGGGCGTAGAGGTCCTGCCGCTCGCGCACCGAGAGGCGCTCGGACGGCGCCGCCTGCCCGTCGCCGCCGACGGCCTCGCCCGCGCTCGACTGCGCGGCCTTGAGCCGCGCCCGCACCTCGGCCTGCTCCTCCTCGATGGGCGCGACGGCCTCCTGGATCGCCGCCTTGAACGCCTCCGTCTTGGCGCGGAGCGCCTCGTCGGAGAGGTCGGAGAGCGTCTCGTAGATCGCGTTGATCTCGTCGACGACGGGCCAGAGCTTCTTGAGCTCGCGCTCGTTGCTGTCGCCGCCGAAGATCTTCTTGAAGGCCTGGAGCATGGGGGTCGTGTCGGATCGGGAAGCGTGGGGGACGCCGGGCGCGGACGGCCGAACCACCCGGCCAATCTCGAAGGTACGCACAGGAACATCCGCAGCCGGCCTAGCACGGCCCGCCCGAACCCTCCGTTCCAAGGGATCGGAGGTTTCCTCTCGTTCTTTACGGCTGCGTAGGGCTGGGGCCGCATCCAACCGCCGATTTGCCCTGGATCCCGCGCCCGGTGGCCGTACCTTTGTCCCTCCGCATGGCCCCTCGCACCGCCCCGATCCAGGCTGCCGCTTGCTACCCCGCTCGCCCCACCGACCCGACGCCCTCGCGTCGGCTTCCCGCCCGTAGCACGCCGCCCGTAGCCCCCCCGGCCATGCCGCCCCTCTCACACGCCGGGCGCCTCCCGCTCGCGCTCCTCCTGTTCCTGCTCGCCCTCGGCGCCTCGGCGCAGTCGAGCCGCGAGACGGGGTACGACCTCCTCCGCCTGGAGCCCTCGGCGCGCGCGGCCGCCCTCGCAGGCACCGTCGCCTCGGTCTCCAGCGACGACCCCGCGGCCGTGTTCTACAACCCGGCCCTCCTCGTGCCCGCGATGCACCGGGGCCTCTCGGTCGGCTACCTCAACCACCTCGGCGACGTGAACGCGGGGTTCGTGAGCTACGCCCGCACCCTCGACGCCTGGGGAACGTTCTCGGCGGGCGTCCGCTTCCTCTCCTACGGGGAGTTCGAGCGAGCCGAGGACGACGGCACGGCCGACGGCTCGACCTACGGCGCGGGCGAGGCCGCCCTCTCGGTCTCCTACGCCGCCGACCTCGCCCCCAACCTCCGCGGCGGCGTCACGGCCCACACCCTCTTCGCCTGGCTCGACGACGCGGACGGGCAGGCCCTCGCCGCCGACCTCGGGATCCACTACCACCTCCCGGACCAGCGTCTCGGCCTCTCCGCCTCCCTCCACGGCCTCGGCGCCCCCCTCTCGTCGCTCGGCGCCGAGAGCGACCGGCTCCCGCTCGACCTCCGCCTCGGCGTCTCCAAGGGGCTCCAGTACATCCCGCTCACGCTCTCGGTCGTCGGCTACGACCTCCACGACTACGGCGGCGAGGGCTCCGCGCTCGACGAGGCCCTCCGGCACGTGGCCGTGGGCGGCGAGTTCCAGTTCGGCGAGGCCGTCCGCGTCCGGCTCGGCTACAACCCGGGCCGGCACGAGGAGCTCTCGACGGGCGGTCGGCTCGACCTCGCCGGGCTCTCGGCCGGGTTCGGCCTCCACCTCGCGCGCGTGGGGTTCGACTACGCGTTCAACTCGTGGAGCGAGATCGGCGGGCTCCACCAGCTCTCGGTCCGCACGCGGCTGTAGCGGCGACGGGGCCACGGGACGGTGGGCCGGCAGCGCGGGCGGCCGGAGGCGAAGCCGCAGGCTAAATTGCCGCCGGCTCCGTTTCTCCCCCGTCCCCTAGACGCTCGTCTCCCCTCGTGCGCTCGGTCCTGCTCCCCGCCCTCGCCGTTCTCCTCGCTGCCCCCGGATGCGGGTCC
>JAWWCA010000321.1:0-2139 GCA_033720695.1 Rubricoccaceae bacterium | reverse complement strand
ATCAGCCCGGCGTCCATCATCGGCGTGATCACCTTCCAGTCGGCGGCGTCCCACCCGATGAGGAGGACCTTCTTCGCGAGGCGGTCGGGCACAGTCTTGCGGGGGGTCAGGCGCGCTGGCGGTGGAGGGACGGGTCGACGACGGCGGCCATGGCGTCCTCGTCGAGCCCGCCGCCGAGGAAGGCGTTGAGGCGGGCCGCGGCGCCGGCGGGGTCCGCGAGGACGTCGGCGTGCTGGAGGGCGAGGGCGTCGGCGCCGGGCGTGGCGTCGAGCCAGGCGCGGGCGGCCTTGAGCTGGCGCGCGTACACGGCGCGGAGCGCGTCGGAGGCCGCCGCGGGGCGCTCGAGGCGCTCGAGCATGGCCGCCTGGGAGCGGATCACCTCCTCGAGGTCGCGTTCGAGGAGGACGACGCGGTAGGCCGGCCCCTTGGGGAGGAGGGGGAGGAGGGGTGCCACCACCTTGACGACGTGCTCGTGCGCCTCGGGCACCCACGTCTTGTCGTGGGCGAGGGCCTTGACGCGCTCGTGCTCGTAGTAGCCGCGGGGGTTGCTCTCGTCGGCCGTGCGCGCGGCGTCGGTGAAGGCGCGGAGGCCGCCGGCCGTGAGCATCTGCATGAGCATGGACGTGCCCGAGCGCGGGAGGCCGGAGACGACGATGACCTCGGTTGCCGCGAGGGCGTCCGCCTCGGGGAGGGCGGGCGCGGCGGGGAGGGCGTCGGCGGCGGGGGCCTCGCCCTCCGCCTCGGCCGTCTGGCGCTCCGCCTCGGCCGCGGCCAGGGCCGCCTCGTGCTCCGCCTTCCGCTCCTCGATCCAGTCGGTGCCGCGCACGGCGCGCCAGGCGACGAGGCCGCGGTAGCCGAGGGCGAGCAGGCCGAGCGAGCCGCCGGGGGGGATGTCGTAGGGGACGCCGGCGGCGGGGGGGGCGGGGCGGTCGGTCATGAGAGAACGCGTGGGGAAGGCGGGGCCCCGAAGAAACGGACGGATCGGAGCAGGGGCAACCCGCCCGAGGGGTCTTCCTCCCGGGCGGCGGCGGCCGCCGTCGTCGGAAACGCCGCCATCGTCGGGGGGTACCACCCGCCCTCTCTCCCCCAACCCAATCGACCCGCCATGGCGTACACCCTCCCTGATCTCCCGTACTCCTACGACGCCCTGGAGCCGCACATCGACGAGCAGACGATGCGGATCCACCACACGAAGCACCACCAGGGCTACACCACCAAGCTCAACGCGGCGCTCGAAGCGGCCGGCCTCGACGGCGAGCCGCTCGAAGCCCTCCTCGCCAACCTCGACCGGGTGCCCGAGGGCCAGCGCACGGCCGTCCGCAACAACGGCGGCGGCTACCACAACCACGCCATCTTCTGGACCGTCATGCGCCCCGACGGCGGCGGCGCGCCGACCGGCGATCTCGCCGACGCCATCGGCCGCGACTTCGGCTCGTTCGACGCCTTCAAGGAGGCGTTCGAGGCGGCGGCCAAGGGGCAGTTCGGCAGCGGCTGGGCCTGGCTCGCCCTCGACGGCGACACGCTGAAGGTGGTCGGGATGCCGAACCAGGACAGCCCGCTCATGAAGGGGCTCCAGCCCATCCTCGGCCTCGACGTGTGGGAGCACGCCTACTACCTGAAGTACCAGAACCGCCGGCCCGACTATGTCTCGGCGTGGTGGAACGTGGTCAACTGGGACGAGGCCGACCGCCGCTACCGGAGCAAGAAGGCGCAGTAGAGACGGGCGCCTGGAAACGACCGTGGGGGCGACCGGATGGCCGCCCCCACGTGCCTTCTGCGGCGTCGTGCAGGCTCAGCTCGCCGAGACCGGCGTGAGGCGCACGTGCGAGAGCCAGTCGCCCACCTCGTTGGGGCCGTCGACGACGGTGGAGAGGCCGCCCTCGCGGTACTCGGTGAGCAGGGCGCGGACCTCCTTGCGCAGCTCGACGAGCGCGTTGGCGATGTGCTCGGCGCTGTAGCCGCGCTCGCCCATCTCGATCGTCATCTCCATCGAGATGATGCGGCCGAGGGCGCGGCCGAGCTCGACCACCTTCCGCTGCGGCAGCGAGAGGTCGACGTCGAACGAGAGGAGGTCGCGGAAGGAGTCGGCGGCGCGGGCCGTCAGGGGCTCCTGCTGGAGGTAGCGGTAGAGGTTCGTCT
>JAWWCA010000320.1:0-2200 GCA_033720695.1 Rubricoccaceae bacterium | reverse complement strand
GCTCGTCGTCGACTTCGACGTCCACCACGGCAACGGCACCCAGGAGGTGTTCTACGCCGACCCCGACGTGCTGGTGGTGACGTCGCAGCAGTACCCGCTGTGGCCGGGGACGGGCGGCATCGCGGAGACGGGCGTGGGCGAGGGCGCGGGGGCGACGGTCAACCTCCCCCTCCCCGCCGGCACCGACGACGCGCTCGTGGACCTCTACCGGCGCGTGCTGCCCCCGCTGGCCGAGCGCCACCGGCCCGAGGTCGTCTTCGTCTCGGCCGGCTACGACGCCCACCACCGCGACCCCCTCGGCGGGCTGGGCCTCTCCGTCGCTGGCTTCGCCGACCTCACGCGGCTCCTCCTGGAGGTGGCCGACCGGCACGCCGACGGCCGCCTCGTGGCCGCGCTGGAGGGCGGCTACGACACCGACGCCCTCGCCTACGGGGTCGCCGCGACGGTCCGGGTGATGGACGACCCGACGGCCGACGTGGACGACCCGTTCGGACCGGCCCCCGCGCCCGGTCCCTCGCTCCAGCCGCTGGAGGAGGCGGTCTGCGCGCTCCACGCGCTGTAAGACTCGGACGGGACTCGTTCCTGCCGCCGCGCTGGGCCTCTCGGCTGAGACACCGTCGGGATTGGCTTGCCTTTTCGGTCGGGACGTCTACTTTGATGCAGAGGCATCCTTTTACAATCCCGCGGCGCGATGCACGGTCGGTTCCTGGTCCCGCTCCTCCTCGCCGTCCCCCTCCCCGCGCTGGGACAGTGGACGAGCGCGCTCCACGACACCGGCGTCGTCCAGCTCGAGGTGTTCGACAACGGCAAGCTCGGCGCCTTCAGCGACGGCGCGGGCGGCACCATCGGCGAGGGGTTCGTCTTCGCGGCCGAGAACGGGCTCTTCGAGGGCGCCTTCGTCGTCGGGCAGGACTACGACCAGGTCTCCGGCGATGTCTACGGCTACCCCGACCTCGAGTGGATCACCGTCGAGCCGATCACCGCCATCACCCCGCCGGCTGGATTCGACGAGGCGTATGAGGCGGTCTACACCGACTCCGGAGCCCCCAACCCCATCGGGCTGGACGTCACCCAAACGACCTACGGCGCCGCTGGCGACCCCTTCCTGTTCGTGGAGTTCTCCATCGCGAACACCTCCGGCGGGGATCTGGAAGACCTCTACGTCGGCGTCTTCACAGACTGGAACATCGGCAACTCCAATGAGAACGACTGGTGGTATGGGTCCTTCTCTCAGATCCTGTACGCTTTTGACCTCACACGTAAAAATCCGAACCACTACGGCGTCGCCGCCCTGGACCCGCCCGACAACGACTATCCCGTTTCTGGCTTCTCGGGATGCGCAGACGGAGCAGGAGAGGCATCACTGTATGCAGGCCTCACGGTGATCCAGCTTTGCGGCCCGGGGGGACCCAAAGATGTACGAGCCATCCTCGGCGTAGGGCCGATCAACATCGCCGTCGGCGAGGCGGTATCGGTGTCGTTCGCCTTCGTCGGAGGCACCGACCAGGGTGACGTCCTCGAAAACGCCCAAAGGGCGCAGTGCGTGTTCGTCTCCGAGTGCCCTCCGACCTCTTCCGAGCCCACGGCCCCCGCGTCCAGCCTCGCCCTCCACGCCCCCACGCCCAACCCTGCGCGCGGCGCAACCACGTTCTCGTTCTCGCTCGACCGGCCGATGCCGGTCCACCTCTCGATCCTCGACACGCTCGGGCGAGAGGTCGCCGTACTCGTGGACGGCGCGACGGCGGCGGGCGAGCACCGGGTGCGGTGGGAGGCGACGGGCCTGCCGGCCGGGGTCTACCTCGTCCGCCTCTCGGCCGACGGGGCGGCCCTCTCCCGACGCGTCGCCCTGAGCCGCTGAGGGGTCAGCGATCCGCGAGGACGTCGGACGGGCGGAGGAGTTGGCCGTCGAGCAGCACGATCTCGATGGAACGGGTGTGTCGAAGATCCGCAGTGGGGTCGGCTGTGAGCACGACGAGGTCGGCCTCCTTGCCCACCTCGACGGAGCCGGTCCGGTCGGCGAGGCCGAGGGCGGCGGCCCCGTTGTGCGTCGCGATCCGGAGCACGTCGAGGGGCGGGATGCCGGCAGCGTGGAGGAGCCGCAGCTCCTCGTGGAGGCTGGCGCCGGGGATGACGTGGGGGTTGGGGAGATCGGAGCCGGCCGCGAGGGGCACGCCCGCATCGTGGAGCCGCCGCGTGAGAT
>JAWWCA010000319.1:0-2215 GCA_033720695.1 Rubricoccaceae bacterium | reverse complement strand
TGTCCGCATTGGTAGGGAGGAGGAGGGAGCAGCCGGAGAGGGCGAGCAGCCCGAGGAGCACGGAGATGCGCATGGCGGAGAGGGAAGGAGGGATGGCCCACAGAGTACGGCGCTGAGCGGGGCCGTCCGCAAGCCCCGAGGCGATGCCCTACCGATGCGGGGTGAGCGACGGCTCCCGAGCGAGGCGCTTCATGAGCTGGATCTGTCCCGCATGGTAGAGGTCGTGCGCCGCCACGCCCCCGATGAGCTGGGCCAGCGTGTGTGTGCTCCCGTCCGGTGTCCGGGCGAGGTCGTCCGGGTCGAGCGCTGCGACCGCGGCGCGGAGGGCGGCGTGTTCGGCACCGAGGAGGCGCCGCTCCTGGCGCCAGTCCGCGCCGTCGGCGGGGCGAGGGATCCAGTTGGATCCGTCGAGCGGGAAGGCCCCGCGGGGGGCGCCGGTGAGTCGGCGGCGGACGCTGTACTTCCAGTACGCGCAGTGGACGGCGAGCTCCCAGATCGTGTGGCGATCGGGGGCCGGCCGCCACGAGGCCAGCGCCGCGTCCACGCCCCGGAGGACGCCGTTCAGGGTCGGGCCGTGCCAGGCCTTGCGGTCGTAGGCGGTGTCGAGGTGGTCGAGGAGGAGATCGAGGGGCGTCATGGCCGGGAGGGGGTGCGAGGGTCCGTTAACGGATTCGTGAGGGAATGTCAGGAAACACCGGAACGGCGGAGTCGTCAAGAACAGGCCCGTCGGCCGTCGCGTAGAGCGCCGTCCGCGCCTCCGCTCCGTTCCCCCACTCGTCCCTTCCCCGTGTCGCTCACCCTCCTCGCCAACCGCGCCCCCATCCGTCGAACCGAGCAGGGATGGGTTGCAGGTCTCGGCGGCCTCGCCACGGCCCTCCTCCCGGTCCTCGAACGTCGGGGGGGCGCCTGGGTCGCCATGGGAGAGCCGGGCAGCGACGCTCCCCTCTGCCAGCCGTTCCCGGAGGACGAGCCCTCCTTCACCGTCCACCGCGTGCCGCTGAGCGAGGAGGAGGTGGAGGGGTACTACACCGGGATGTCGAACCGGGTGCTGTGGCCGCTGGCGCACTACCTCATCGAGCACGCCGAGCCGAACCGCGCGTTCTGGCACACCTACCGCGCCGTCAACGAGCGCTTCGCCGAGGCCGCGCTCGCGGCCGCGGGCGAGGGCGACCGATTCTGGGTCCACGACTACCACCTCGCGCTCGTCCCCGCGCTCCTGCGCGACGCGCGCCCCGGCGCCACGATCGGCCACTTCTGGCACACGCCCTGGCCCGCGCCCGAGGTGTTCCGCGTCCTCCCCGCCGCGCGCGCCCTGCTCTCCGGCCTCCTCGGCGCCGACCTCCTCGGGTTCCACACCGAGGGCTACGCCGAGAACTTCCGCGAAGGGGCCCGCGACCTCCTCGGCGCGCAGGTCGACGGGAAGACGGTCCTGTGGGAGGGGCGGCGCATCCGCGCCGAGGCCTTCCCCATCGGCATCGACACGGCGTGGTTCGCGTCGCTCGGCGCCGACGCGGAGGTCGCGCAGCAGGCCGCCGCCCTCCGCGAAGGGCTCGGCGTCGAGCGCCTCATCGTCGCCGTGGACCGCCTCGACTACACGAAGGGGCTGCTCCTCCGGCTCGACGCCTTCGAGCGCTTCCTCGAGAGCCACCCGGAGGAGCGCGGCCGCGTCTCGCTCTTCCAGGTCGCCACGCCCAGCCGCACCGGCATCGCCTCCTACGACCAGCTCAAGCGGGAGGTGGACGAGGCCATCGGGCGGATCAACGGCGCCTTCGCCGAGGACGACTGGGTCCCCATCCACTACCGCTACCGCGCCTACCCGCAGGAGGAGCTCGCCGTCCTCTACCGCGCCGCGGACGTCGCCCTCATCACGCCGCTGCGCGACGGGATGAACCTCGTCGCCCACGAGTTCGCCGCGACGAGCCAGGAGGACCGCCCCGCCGTCGTCGTCCTCTCCGAGCTCACGGGCTCGGCCGACTACCTCGACGGCGCCCTCCTCGTCAACCCCTACGACACCGAGGGGCTGCCGGAGGCGCTCCACGAGGCGCTCGCGATGCCCGCGGAGGAGCGGCGCGAGCGGCTGGCCCGGCTCAAGCCGGTCGTTCGCCAACTCGACGTCCACGGCTGGGCCGACCGCTTCCTCGACGCCCTCGACGGCGACGGCCGACCCGCCGCCGCCATCGCCGCGCCTGACGAGGAGCGGCTGCGGCTTGCCTCC
>JAWWCA010000318.1:0-2220 GCA_033720695.1 Rubricoccaceae bacterium | reverse complement strand
TGGCGAACGGTCTCCTCGTTCCGGGACGGCAACGGCGCCGTCCTCCCGCTCGCCGACCCCGGCGTCTTCGCCGTGGCCGTGACCGGGGCCGGGACGCCGGAGGCCGTGCTGTGGGCGGGCACCTCGGAGGGCATCCTCAAGAGCGCCGACGGGGGACGGACGTGGACCGTCTTCCGCGTCAACGTGCCGCCCGCCGGCGACGGGACCGACGAGGCTCCGGCGGTCGAGGCCTACGCCTACCCCAACCCCTTCACGCCTGGCGCCGACGGCTTCTGCCGCATCCGCTACGACACCCCATCCGAGGCCGGCACCGCGCGCGTCCGCATCTTCGACTTCGGCATGCGGCTCGTCCGCACCCTCGACGCCCCCTCCCGGGCGGGCGCCAACGAGGCGCTGTGGGACGGGCTGAGCGCCGACGGCGCCCGCGTCGCCAACGGCGTCTACTTCTACGTCGTCGAGGCCGGTGCCGCCGAGGCGACCGGCAAGATCCTGGTGCTGGAATGACCCGTGACAGCGTGGCGCGTGACGCGCACGCCGGACCGGCCGGGCCCTCGTGCGTCACGCGTCGATGAACCACCTGATGAACCGACTCCTCCTCGCGGCCTGCCTCCTCACGCCCCTGACGGCGCACGCCCAGTACGCCGGCGCGTTCGCGCGCTACGGCTTCGGCGCTCGCGCCCTCTCGATGGGCAGCGCCCTCACGGCCGACGTCTTCGGCGGGGCCAGCCCCTACCACAACCCCGCCCTCGCGCCGGACCTCCCGCAGCAGGCCCTCGACGCCTCGGCGGCGCTGATGACGTTCGACCGCCAGCTTCAGCACCTCCAGTTCGCGGCCCCGCTCCAGCCCCGCGCCGGCATCGCCGGGGGGATCGTCCACGCGGGCGTCTCTGACATCGACGGCCGCGACGCCAGCGGCTACCACACCCAGGACTACGCCACCGACGAGTACCTCTTCTTCCTCACCTTCGGCGTCCGGTTCAGCAGCCGCGTCACCGCCGGCGTCGGCCTCCGCCTCTACCGCTCCGACCTCTTCGACGGCGTCCGGCCGCCGACCTCGCTCGGCCTCTCGGTGGGCCTCACGGCGAAGCTCTCCGAGCGCCTCGCCCTCGGCGTCGCCGCCGACGACCTCCTGGCCGGCTACGACTGGGACACGTCCGACGTGCTCGGCGAGGGTGCGGGCGGGGTGTCCGACGCGTTCCCGACGCGGCTCCGGGCAGGCGCGGCCTACAGCCTCGCCGGCGGGCGCGGCGTCGTGAGCGCCGAGGTCGAGGCCCAGCTGGAGACGGCCGAGATCCGCGAAGTCCGCGGCATCGGCACCTCCGTCGGCTTCCCCGTCGTCGAGGTCTCGCGCGAGGAGCTCCGGCTCTCGACGGTCCTGCTCCGCGTCGGCGGCGAGCTGTGGCTGGCCGAGCCGTTCGCCCTCCGCGCCGGCTACGACCGCCTCGGGGCCGGCGACTTCGGCGAGGCGCTCCCCAGCGCCGGCTTCGCCATCAAGCAGCGGTTCGGCGACCTCGACGCCCGCGTCGACTACGCCGCGATGCTGGAGCCGTACGGCGTCGGCACCATGCACAGCGTCACGCTCCACCTCGGGCTCTGAGCCTCCCCAGCCCGTTTCCATCGACCCCACGCGCGCGGCCCTCATCGCCCTCCTTCTGGCCTCCTCCGGGGCCGTCTTTGCACAGGATCCCCCTCGGGCGCCGGGCTCCGGTGCGTCCCTGGGGCTCCACCTCGGCCCCACGCTCAACAGCGGGGAGAACCACGTCGAGCTCCGTGCCGAGGTGCCGGTGTCCGCCCGGCTCGCGGTGCGGCCGTCGCGCTCTACCTCCGCCTTGGTGGCTTCGAGTACGACGTCGCCTGCGTGACGACGCCGTGCCCGCCCGGGCGGGTCGACCCGATCCAGAGCTACGGCATCGGCGTGGGCCTCGTCGGCTACTCCGCGCCGCGGTCGGAGCGCGGGGCTCGGGGGTACGCCGGCGTCGAGACGCACTATGTCGCCCGGCGCGACCGGGCGGACCGGCTGCGGGTCGCCGTGCTGGTGGGCGCGTCGGTGTTGCTCGGACGCGGGATCGCGATCGGCGCCGAGCTCCAGGGCGCCGTCGACACCCACGCCGAGGCAGCGGCCGCCGACGACCGGTTCTCGCTCACGCCGCTGCTGCACGTCTCGGTCGGGCGCTAGCCGATCCGCTTGGCGAGGCACACGGCAGAGTCGGGGCAGAGCGC
>JAWWCA010000317.1:0-2251 GCA_033720695.1 Rubricoccaceae bacterium | reverse complement strand
GCTCCACGAGGGGTACGCCGAGGCGGGGCGGTACGAGACCGTCCGCGTCGACGGCTCCTCGCTCCCGTCGGGGACGTACACCGTGGTGCTGGAGGGGGAGAGCGTGCGGGGGACCACCCGCGTCGTCCTCCTCAAGTGACCCAGGGCCCCGCCCGTGGGGGCTCAGCCCTGCGGGCGGGGCGCTCGGCCAGACGGGTACGGGGCCTGGGAGACCCACCCCTCCGGTGACGCCGAAGAAACGAGAAGGCAGAGCGTTAGGCGCAGGCTTGTGATTTGCGTCGGGTTGTACGACCTTGTGGGTCTTCCCGGCTCATCCACCTGCCCACCCTCCCCATGCATCCCTTGCTCTGCCGCGGGCTCCTCGCCCTCGCGCTCGTCGCCGCCGCCGCGGTGGCCGTCCCCGCCGCCGACGCCCAGGACGCCGAGCGCACCATCCGCTCCTGGGTCGACGACGTCAAGCTCGACGACGGCACGACGGCGCGCTGGACCATCACCCACTCCTACGACGCCGCCAGCGGCCTGTACTTCCGCACCGTCACCGACGCGTCCGGAGCCCTCGTCGAGCGGACCGAGATGGGCCCCTCGCTGATCTCGCCGAACGAGGAAGAGATCGAGCGGGCCCGCGCCCTCATCCTCGGCGACGCCGAGCTCGGCGCGCTCTACGAGCAGGCCCAGGCCCCCACGCTCTCCGGCGGCTTCGTGCTCCTCCGCGAGGAGGGCCACCCGTGCGGCCCCGGCTCGCGCTGCCTCCAGTTCGACATGTTCGACGTCGACCACCAGGCCCGCGACGTCGAGCGCATCCGTTACGTCGTCGTCGACCTCCGCACCGACACCATCGTCTCGCGCGACTTCGACCCCAGCGCGAACGCGAACGAGACCCGGTTCAACCGCGACCGCCGCACCGACGCCCGATAGCCTCCCTACGCCAACCCCTCTTGTCATGCGACTCTCTCTCACTTGCGGCCTCGCGGCGCTGGGGCTCCTCCTCGCTGTGGCGCCCGCGCAGGCGCAGAGCTACGACGCCACCGTCAACTGCACCGGCGCCCTGACGGGGCACATCGACTGGCCCGCCGACAACCCCCTCTGGTCCTTCGACTACGTCCGGCCCAGCCGGAGCAGCGGCATCGACGGCTCCGGCCTCGAGATCCTCAACGTCCACTACCGCGGCCGCCTCGTCCTGCGCCGCGCCCACACCCCCGTCCTCAACGTCGAGTACGACGGCGGGTGCGGGTGCTACCGTGACTGGGCCGACTCCGAGGCCGGCTTCGCCGTCACCAACATCCGCCCCGAACCGGACGACTGCTTCGCCGACGCCGACGCCGGCACCGTCGAAACCACGTGCGACATCAACCTGGGCGGCGGCCAGGGCGGCGACGCCGGCACCTTCCGCGGCGTCGCCGTGGAGGACTACGGCGACGAGCTCGTCGTGACCAGCCACATGAGCGCCGGGTGGTACCGCTACCGGATCAAGTGGCACTTCTACGCCGACGGCCGGATCTGGCCCGAGTTCTCGTTCTCGGCCGCCTCCGCCATCTGCACCTCCAACGACCACCGCCACCACGCCTACTGGCGGTTCGACTTCGACATCCTCACCGGGCAGCCCGGCGACGGCGAGGACCAGATCTACCACGTCAACCCGGCCCTGGACACCGTGACCCGCCTCACCCAGGAGTCGCAGGGCACCTGGGGTGACCCCGCCGACGGCGTCTTCTGGGCCGTCCGCGACGCCGCCGCCCGCGCCGGCTACGTCATCCGCCCCTCCTCGGCCGACCTCGAGCTCCCCATCGACAGCTTCTCGAAGGTGGACTACCTCGCCGTTCGCTACGTCCCGGGCAACTACGACGACGGCAGCAACGGATGCGCCATCAACCCCAACGTCTCCCAGCTCGACAACAACGAGTCGCTCGTGGGCCAGGACGTGGTGTTCTGGTACCGCTCGGGCGCGCTCCACCTGGGCGGCAACCCCTGGGAGTGCGACATCGTCGGGCCCACGCTGATCCCCTTCCGGCGGGACCGCGTGCCGGAGGGCGCGGCCGATGAGCCCACCGTCGAGGACTTCCTCGTGAACGCGCCCTTCGACGCCGCGTCGGCGTCGCTGCCGGAGGGGTACGAGTTGGAGCGCGCGCAGCCGAACCCGTTCAACCCCTCGACGACGGTCCGCTTCCGCGTCGCCGAGGCCCAGCGCGTCTCGCTCGCCCTCTACGACGCGCTCGGCCGCCGCGTCGCCACGCTCCACGAGGGGTACGCCGAG
>JAWWCA010000316.1:0-2253 GCA_033720695.1 Rubricoccaceae bacterium | reverse complement strand
TCGGGGAGGTGCGCCGGGGTGAGGTCGGCGTGCGGCAGGCCGGCGCGGGCCAGGAGGCCGGCGAGCGCCTCAGCCGTTGGGGGGGAGGGGGCGAGGGAGGGAGCGGCCATCGGGGTCCGGGGTTACCCGAGCGGGATCAGGGCGGCGGCAACGGCGGCCAGCGCCAGCAGGAGCACGGTGAGGGGGTAGCCCACGACGACGCCTACGTCAGGGCGTCGCAGAGCGCCCCGGATGGACGCGTTGTAGTCGGCGATGCCGAGCGCTTCGTCGTGCGCGGCGAGGGCGTCGCGGGCCTGGCGTTCGAGCCGGAGGTTCTGGCGGAGCCAGAGGACCCCGTAGAGCGCGAGGACGATCGCGGCTCCGGCCAGGATCCCCCGGAGCCGCATCAGGAGGTCGTGCTCGCCGGTGCGGAGGGCGATGGTCCCCCCGATCATGGCCGTGAGGACGGCGCTCGTCCACGAGAACAGCCGCCACAGCTTGTCCATGCGGAATGCGACCTCCTCCAGCACGGCCTGCCGTGCGAGGGTGCGGACGTCGTCGGGTGGAGGCGTCGGCACGGCGCGCGGTCAGGTCGGTTCGGCGGCCACCCGTCGCAGGTGCGCGGTGATCTCGTCGACCGTGGTGAAGAGGGCGTCGCCCATGTAGCGGAGGCTGGCGAGGGCGCGGGCGCCGGCTTCGGCATGGGCCGTGCCGCAGGCGTCCTCCACGACGACGGGGAGGTAGCCGAGGTCGGCGGCGTGGCGGACGGTCGGCTCGATCCCGATCTCGGTCGCGATGCCGGTGACGAGGATGGTGTGGACGTCGCTGTCGCGGAGGGCGAAGTCGAGGGGGGTCCCCGCGAAGGCCGACATCGTCAGCTTGTCGAAGACGGCCTCGGTGGCGAGGGGGGCGAGGGCGGGGGTGATCTCGGTAGCGGGCGCGTCGCGGAGGAACCACGGCGCGACGGCGTCCGGGTCGTCGGTGCGTTGCCAGGCGAGGGCCTGCCGGAGCTGGAACCGGCCCATGAGGTTCTTCGGCAGCGAGGTGTGGCGGACGAAGTAGGTCCGGAGCCCCACGTCCCGCGCCGCCGCGAGCACGGCGCCGACCCGCTCCACGACCGCGTCGGCGTCCGGGAGCTGGCGCAGGATGCCGACCTGCATGTCGTAGACGAGGAGGGCCGTGCGGTCGAGGTGTACGGCCTCGACTAGGGTGCGGGGAATGGTGAGGCCGTGGGCCTGGAGCATGTGCGGAGGGGGTTGTTTACCCGCAAGATAGGACCGGGGCGCTGCAGCCTCAGCCGCCGGCCCCGCGGAGCGCCGTCGCCAGCGCGTCGAGGCCGATGCCCTCGGCGCCGGAGCGGGCGCGGAGCGTGCACCAGAGGTCGAGCGCGAGCATCTGGAAGGCGTGGATGGGCACGGCGATCC
The DNA here is from genome assembly GCA_033720695.1 of Rubricoccaceae bacterium. Taxonomy (GTDB): domain Bacteria; phylum Bacteroidota; class Rhodothermia; order Rhodothermales; family Rubricoccaceae; genus DATGQT01. The sequence continues at coordinate 850 of JAWWCA010000316.1, read as the reverse complement.
AGAAGCTCCGGCACCGCCACACGAGCGCGCCGAGGGCCAGCCCGCCCAGGATCGAGAGGTAGGCCTCCGCCACGGGCTTGTCGGCATGGAGGAGGGCGAAGGGGACCATCTGCACGACGACGGCGCCGACGCCGAAGGCGGGGGCCGTCCCGAACAGCACGAACCCCCGCCACAGGTACTCCCACCCGATCCAGTAGAAGAGGAAGAGGGCCTCATAGGCGAGGAAGACGCCCCAGTCCGTCCGCGCCGCGTCGAGGTTGGGGTAGTCGGCCTGGAACGCGGCCCCGTCGGAGAGCACCCACGTGCCGACGACGACGGGAAAGGCGTAGAGCAGGGCGAGGAGGCCCGCCAGCCGCCAGTCGCCCAGCCCCAGCCCGATCTCGGCGGGCCGCCGCTTGAACCCGAGCGTCAGGATGGCCACGGGGATGATGAAGCCGAGGACCCCCTGCATCCCGAACCACCACGCCCACCCGCCGAGGCCGTACGCGGCGGCTGGCTCGGCCGCGACGTGCGCCGCGAAGAACGCCCGGCTCCCGACCTGGAGCTGGAGGAAGACGAGCACGACGGCCGCGGTGAGGACGACGACCATCTGGCGGTCGAGCCGGCGGACGGCGTCGAGGAAAGCACGCGCCTCGAGGCGCAGGCGGTCCAGCATCGGGCGGGGGGTGGGCAGGCGGGACCGGAAGCTACGCGCCCTCCTCGGGGCAGCCGTCGAGGGCGTCGGGCCAGCGCGGAGCGCCCCAGATGCTGGCGAAGACGAGGTCGGCCAGGCACCGGCGGTCCCGGCGCTTGAGGTCGCGGCGCGCGACGTCGTCGGGCACGCCCTCGGGCGTGGCGCCCTCGGGGGCCG
>JAWWCA010000315.1:0-2262 GCA_033720695.1 Rubricoccaceae bacterium | reverse complement strand
GCTTCTCCCTCCCCTCCCATGCCGACCTCCATGACCCCCGCGGGCCGCGCCCGCCTCGCCGGTCTCGCCCTCCTCGCCACGGCCGCCGTCGCCGCCTGGGCCTTCTGGCCCCGCGCCGACCCCGCCCCCCTCCCCGAGGACGTCGCCCAGATCGCCCCCTCGGCCGAGTTCGCCGACGCCGAGGCCGCCGTCGACTACTACCGCGCCGTGCTCCGCCGCTCGCCCGAGGCCGTCGAGGCCCGCGTGCGGCTGGCCCACGCCCTCCTCCAGCACGCCCGCACGACCGGCCGCGAAACCGAACACATCCCGGAGGCACACCGCCTCCTCGACGAGGCCCTCGACCGCGACCCGCAGCACTACTACGGCCGCACGCTCCTCGCCTCGCTCTACAACACGCTCCACCGCTTCGAGGACGCCCGCGACCTCTCGCTGGCGCTCCTGGAGGAGCACCCCCACCACGCCTACACGTGGGGCACGCTCGTGGACGCCTACGTGGAGCTGGGCGCCTACGAGGAGGCCGTCGAGGCCTCGGACCGGATGCTGGCGATCCGCCCCGGCCTCCCGTCCTACTCGCGCGCGGCCTACCTCCGCGAGCTCCACGGCGACGCCGAGGGCGCCCGCGCCGCCATGCGCCTGGCCGTCGACGCCGAGGCGACGGGCCGCGAGAGCCGCGCCTGGGCGCTCGCCGAGCTCGCCCACCTCTACCTCGCCGAGGCCAAGCCCGACACCGCCGCCTTCCTCTTCGAGGGGGTCCTGGAGGAGCGGCCCGGCTTCGCGCCCGCCCGCGCCGGCCTCGCCCACGTCGCCCTCGCCCAGGGCGACGCCGACGGCGCCATCGCCCAGCTCGAAGCGGCCCGCGCCGAGGACCCCCACCCGCTCTACGACGAGCTGCTCATCGAGGCCTACGCCCTCGCCGGGGACGACCGCCGGGCCGCGGCCGCCTCCGACCGCGTCCTCCGGAGCCTCTATGACGCCCGCGCCATGGGTGAGATCGTGGACATGGAGGAGGCCGACCTCCTCGCCGACCTCGACCGCGACCTCGACCGCGTGCTCCGCCTCGCGGAGGAGCAGGTGGCGCGCCGCCCCGGCCACCTGCACGCGAATGAGACCTACGCCTGGGCCCTCTACAAGAACGGCCGCGCCGCCGAGGGCATCCCCTCCATCGAGCGGGCCCTGCGGTTGAACACGGGCGACGCGATGGTGCACTACCGCGCCGCGCGGATCTACGAGGCCGCCGGCCGGCCCGCCGAAGCGGCCCGCCACCTCCGCGCCGCGCTCGACGGGAACCTCCACATCGAGAGCCCGACGACGGCGCAAGAGGCCCGCACCCTCCTCGCCGCGCTCGGCGGCGGCCCGCCCGTGCAGGCCGCGAGCGTGCGGTAAGCGCAGGAGTGTTTGGGCGTGCGGGGGTGTGGGGGCACCCCCCCGCCGCGCTCGCATCGGCCTTCGCCTGCGGCTGCGGCCTCAGCGCTCCCGCGGCTGTCCCCCTTGTGAAGGGGGACAGTTTTGTGAGGCGTGTATCTTCGGCGCCTGTCGGACGAAATCATGTCCCATGAACTTTTTCCTTCACTACATAGGAGTTGAGGGAGCAGCGCGTGACTTCCCCAAGACGGTGTTCACCGACCGACCGACCGGGCTCGTCATTGAACGAGTTCCGGACGTTCACCCCGGAAAGGCGTTTCTGCTGACGAGGCTCGGAGACGCATTCCCGGAAGGACGGTGGAACTGTTGGGGAGTGCCTGATGGAGCGGGGCCGGCAATAGGGAGGCTGTCCGAGGGTGACCTGTTCTTGCTCATGGAAACGTCGAGCGGTCCAGGGGCTGTCCCGGCAATGGGCCGCGTCGAGACATTCGTACCACAACGCTTCCCGCATCTCTCGAATGCCTTGTGGGGAGAACGAGGCTTCCCCTACATTTTTTTCTTTCGGACGATCCCACTGGCCCTTACATGGATTGATCTAGGAGCGAGGCTGGGCTACAAACCGACGTATGATGGGCCTAGAGGACAGGTGCAAAGAATACGGGAGGAGCACGTGCGGCACGCCGGCGGGGTGAGAGCCCTGGAGCGTTGGCTGTACAGCAAGGAGGATCGTGAGGCAGTGGACCGGTTCTCGCTCAACCCCCGCCGCTTGGTCAGAGAATCCCCCGAGCTTTACGACGTCCAGGCCGAACACGATGCCTTGATCACTACCTCGATTGAGGATGAGCCAGAGTTGACAGACGACGTAGATGCACGCGAGGTCACGTCTTATTCGTATCCGAG
>JAWWCA010000314.1:0-2269 GCA_033720695.1 Rubricoccaceae bacterium | reverse complement strand
GACGTGCTGAAGAAGACGGTCCTCGAGCTCGGCGGCTCCGACGCCGGCCTCGTCCTCGCCGACGCCGACCTGGACCGGGCCGTGGAGGTGGGCGTGCAGGCGCGGGTCCAGAACAACGGGCAGTCCTGCATCGCGGCCAAGCGGTTCATCGTGGAGCGGCCCATCGCCGAGGCGTTCACCAGGCGGTTCGTGCAGGCGATGGAGGCCCTGACGGTGGGCGATCCGATGGACGAGGGCACCGACGTCGGCCCGCTCGCGCGCGGCGACCTCCGCGAGGAGGTCCACGACCAGGTGCAGCGGGCCGTGTCGGGCGGCGCCCGCGTCCTCACCGGCGGCCGAGTCCCCGAGGGCGACGGCTTCTACTACCCGCCCACCGTTCTCGGCGAGGTCCGCCCGGGCTCCGTCGCGTTCGATGAGGAGATCTTCGGCCCCGTCGCCTCCGTCGTCGTAGCCGACGACGCCGACGAGGCCGTGCGGCTGGCGAACGCGTCGCGCTTCGGGCTCGGCGGCTCGGTCTGGACTGAGGACCGGGCGAAGGGCGAGGCGGTGGCGCGGCGCCTCGACTGCGGCAGCGCCTTCGTCAACGACCTCGTGAAGAGCCACCCGAACCTCCCCTTCGGCGGCGTCAAGGCGAGCGGGTACGGGCGCGAGCTGGGGCTTGAGGGCATCCGCGCGTTCGTCAACGTGAAGACGCTCTGGGTCGACTGAGCGGGGCCAGGGCTCGAAAACGGGCGGCCTGATGCAACAGCGGGCCGGCCTCCCCGTCGTATGTTTCGACCGCCGCCAGCCTCCGCTCTGCCATGCCGTGGCCCTTCCTCATCCCCATCGTCGCCATCCTCGCCTGGGCGCTCGTCGAGATGAGCAAGAACCGGCAGGCGGCCGGGGGAGAGCTCCCGAAGGCGCTAGCCGACCTCACGGATCGGCTGGAGGCGATGGAGGCGGAGCGCGCTCGGCTCCGGCAGCGCGTCGAGCACCTGGAGGCGATTGTGACGAGCGAGGCCTACGAGCTGGAGCGCGAGGCACGCCGCGCGCTGCCGCCGACATCGGGGCAGGCGCTGTCCGAGGGCGGGCAGCTCGCGCTCGAGGAGCCGGAGCCGATGGACGAGCCGATGGACGACGAGGCGCGGGCGGCGCGGCTGGCCCGGCGCGTGCGCGGCGGCTGAGCCGGCGCCCGCCCGGAGACGACATCCGTCACGGAGGCGTGACGGAACCGGTGGGTGTCACGGTCTGCCGCAGACGCGCGATGGGCTTCGCGAGGAATCGCGACATCTCTGCAACACCCTGGGGGGGAGCGGGCGGTTCCTTGGCGACAGATGCCCCGACACCGCTCACCAGCCTCTCCGACCATGACCTTCCGCTTCCTCTCCGTCACCGGAGTTCTCCTCGGCGCGCTCGTGCTCGCCGGCTGCGACGCCACCGACGCCGACCCCGACCCGTTCACCGACGCCAGCGCCGACGAAGACGCCGTCGTCTCGATTGCCGCGGCGATCGCCGTCGAGGGCGGCGGCGCGCTCGACCTCGCGGGCGGCGCGGCAGCCTCGGCAGCGGCCGAGGAGGCTGGCCGCAGCGGCCCCGGTCCCTTCGACGCCGGCTGCACCTTCGAGCTCACCTACGACGCCGAGGCGATGCTGTGGTCGCGCTTCTGGCAGTGCGAGCGCGGCGAGCCCGGCGGCCCGTTCTACTCCCTCTTCAGCCGCACCTCCGAGACCCAGTACTACGACGCCGACGGCACCCCACAGGCCGACCCCGAGACGGCCGTCTCCGCCCACTTCGAGCTCCTCGACGGCGAGGGCCGCGTCGTCCGCCCCTGGCTCCGCCACGAGCTCCTCGACCTCGGCGCCGACCTCGACCTCACCGACCTCGACACCGACCTCGTGACGGTCAACGGCACGCACGTCCGCTCGGCCACCGACACCCTCCGCACCTTCGGCGGCGAGCGCACGGTCGTCTACGACCTCGCGCTCACCTACCTCGACGTGCGCGGCCCCCGCGGGCGCGAGTGGGACGAGAACGTCAGCGGCACGATCGAGGGCCAGTACGATGCCGTCCGCACCTTCGACGGCCCGCGTGGCACCGTCACCGAGGAGATCAGCCGCACCTTCACCATCACGTTCGGCGAGGACGGCGGCGAGGACGTCGCCTACATCCGTCTCGGCGGCGAGACCTACCAGGCCGACCTCACGACGGGCGAGGTCGAGGGGCTGGAGTAACCGCAGCCCCAGCGCCATACGGGTCGCGGCCCCCCGGGAGGGTGTAACAGCGGACGCGG
>JAWWCA010000313.1:0-2288 GCA_033720695.1 Rubricoccaceae bacterium | reverse complement strand
TACGACGGCGTCCTCCTCAACACGGCCGTGGCTGGGGCCGAGCACCCGGCCCTCATGGCGGCGGCGGTGCGGCACGGCGTCGAGGCCGGCCGCCTGGCCTACCGCGCCGGGCGCATCCCGCGCCGCCTCTACGCCCGGGCCTCCACGCCGAGCACGGGGATGATCGAGGTGGATCGGCCCCGTTGATGCGCGCGCTCGGCGGTTGACCGGGCGGTGGGTTCGGGGCTATCGTGTCGATTCACCGAGGCCTGCGACAGACGACATGGAGGACCCGTTGTCGAACCCGGAGCTGCCCGGCGCGGGCCCGACCCGCGACGCGCGCGATCTCCCGCGGCTCCTCCTCCTCGCCGACGGGTTCGTCGGCGGTCGGGCGGGGCTCTCGGCCGAGGCCGTGCGCGAGCGCGTGGTCCGGCTCGTCGAGGCCGGGGTTCGGGCGGTCCAGCTCCGTGACCACCGAGCCGAGCCGGGACCGTTCGCCGAGACCGCCACCGCGCTCGCCGAGCGGCTGCGGGCGGCGCGGCCCGACGTGGTGGTGATGTGCAACGGGCACCCGGACGTGGCGCTGGCGCTCGGCGCCGTGCTGCACGTGGGGCACCGGGGGCTGTCGGTCGAGGAGGCCCGCCGCCGTGTCGGGGAGGAGGCCCTCCTCAGCTTCTCCGCTCACTCGCCCTCGGACGCCCGCCGCGCCGTCCGCGACGGCGCCGACATCCTCCTCGTCTCCCCCCTCTTCCCGACGCCCAGCCACCCGGGCCAGCCGCCGGGCGAGATCCAGCTTCTGGCGCGGACCCGCGACGCTCTCGCCGGCGTCATCCCGCCTCCCGTCCTCTATGCCCTCGGTGGCATCACACCCGAGCGCGTCGAGGCGTGCCTCCAGGCCGGCGCCCACGGCGTCGCCGTCCTCTCGGGTCTCCTCGAAGCGCTCGAGCCGGAGGAGGCCGCGCGGGCCTACCTCGGCGCCCTCGCCTGATGCCCTCCTCCTCGTCCCCCCGTCCTCCGACCGCCCTCACGATCGCCGGCAGCGACTCTGGGGGCGGGGCCGGCCTCCAGGCCGACCTCAAGGCGTTCCAGGCCAACGGCGTCTACGGGCTCTCCGTGGTCACCGCCGTGACGGCGCAGAACACGCGCGCCGTCACGGCCGCCCATGACCTCCCGACCGGCCTCGTCACGGCCCAGCTCGACGCCGTGGCCGAGGACCTCCCCATCGACGTGGTGAAGACGGGGATGCTCTCGTCGGCCGCGCTCATCGACGCGGTGGCGGACGGGCTGGCGCGCCACGGTCTCGGGCCGGTCGTCGTGGACCCCGTGATGATCTCGAAGAGCGGCTACGCCCTCCTGAAGCCCGACGCCGTGGCGGCGCTGACGCGACGGATGCTCCCCCTCGCCCGCGTCGTCACGCCGAACGCGCACGAGGCCGAGGCCCTCGCCGGCGTCCCCGTTCAGACGCTCGACGACGCCCGCCGCGCCGCCGGGGCGATCCTCGCGCTCGGGGCCCAGGCCGTCCTCGTCAAGGGCGGCCACCTCAACGGCGAGCCCGACGCGGCCGACCTCCTCATGGACGCCGATGGGGAGGCGGTCTTCCGCGCCGAGCGCATCGACACGCCGCACACGCACGGGACGGGCTGCACGTATGCGAGCGCGATCGCCGCGAACCTCGCGAAGGGGCACGCGCTGCGGGGGGCGGTGGACCGCGCGAAGCGGTACCTCACCGAGGCCATCCGCCACGGCCTCGCGCTGGGCGCCGGCCACGGCCCCACGCACCACTTCTGGTTCCTGAGTGGCGAGGAGGCGGTCCCGCCGGGCGCCTCGCGGTAGCCGATTCTTCATTTGAGAGGCCCCGCGCCGGCCCCGTATCTTGGCCCCCTACGCGACGGCGGTCCCGGCGCGTCGCCACGTGCCCGTAGCTCAGCTGGATAGAGCGTCTGACTACGGATCAGAAGGTCGGGGGTTCGAATCCTCCCGGGCACGCTTCAAGGGCCTCAGATCGACGCAGGTGCGATCTGAGGCCCTTGTCCTTTGTTAGCTTGGATTTGATCTCGTAGTCAGCAGTGACCGGCACCGTGGAGAAGCGCTGCCCCCGTTGCGGTGAGGTGAAAGCGCTCACGGTGTTCCACGAGAGCCGAGCACAGCCCGACGGCCAGCGGAGCACCTGCAAGGTGTGTCAGCGTGCCTAGGTCCATCAACGCTACGTGCGGTGGTCGAGCGCCATTTACTGAACGGGTTGTGGGGCACTGCTGCCATGCACGGTAATCTGCCAGTGGCGGCAGCCTGACCGTCGAGTTCGTGAGCAT
>JAWWCA010000312.1:0-2322 GCA_033720695.1 Rubricoccaceae bacterium | reverse complement strand
CGCGCTCCCGGCGGTCCGGCTTGTCGATCATGATCTGGCGATCGAAGCGGCCGGGCCGGAGGAGCGCCGTGTCGAGGATGTCGGGCCGGTTCGTGGCCGCCATGATGATGACGCCCTTGTCGGTGTTGAACCCGTCCATCTCGACGAGCAGCTGGTTCAGCGTGTTCTCGCGCTCGTCGTTGCCGCCGACGATGGCGCCGCGCCCGCGGGTGCGGCCGATGGCGTCGATCTCGTCGATGAAGATGATGCAGGGGGCCTTCTCCTTGGCCTGCCGGAAGAGGTCGCGCACGCGCGCCGCGCCGACGCCGACGAACATCTCGACGAAGTCGGAGCCGGAGAGGGAGAAGAACGGGACGCCGGCCTCGCCCGCGACGGCCTTGGCGAGGAGCGTCTTGCCGGTCCCGGGGGGGCCGACGAGGAGGACGCCCTTGGGCAGCTTGCCGCCGAGGCGGGTGAACTTCTTCGGGTTCTTGAGGAAGTCGACGACCTCCTCGACCTCCTCCTTCGCCTCGTCGAGGCCGGCGACGTCCTTGAACGAGAGCTGCTGCCCGTCCATGGCGTCGAAGAGGACGGCCTTGTTCTTCCCGATGTTGAGGACCTGCTGGCCCGGCCCGCCCATCCGGCGGAGGATGAACAGCCAGAAGAGCACGATGAGGCCGAGGAAGAGCAGCCACGACAGCAGGCCGCTGAACCACGTGTCGGTATAGTCGGCCTCGAACTGGATGCGGTCGAGGCCGTCGGCCTCGCGCGCGTCGTTGATCGCCGTGAGGAACTCGGTGAGGTCGTGGTCCTCCGGCTTCGTGGTCGTGAAGCGGCGGCGGGCCTCGGCGGGGTCCTCCTGGCGGAAGGTCCGCGTCGGCTCGCTCGTCTGGACGTCGCCGGCCTGCACGGCCGCGGCGGTGTAGCGCCCGCGGACGTCCGTGTTGTCCACGACGACGATCTCCTCGACGTGCCCCTCCCGCACCTGATCGAGGAACGTGGAGTACTCGATCTCGGTGCCGCTGCCGGTCCAGAACAGCGTCTGGATGGCGAGCAGGCCGAGGAGCAGGAAGATGAGGATGTAGAACCCGCCCAGCGAGAAGCGCGGACGCTTGCCGCCGGCGCGGCCGTCCGGCTTCTCGTCGCCAGTGCGGGGGTTGAGGAAGTCGCGCTCTTTCTGCGCCATCAGGAATCCGGGTTGGACCGGTGCCCACGGACCGGCCTCGAAAAATGGCTAGCGGTACAGCCGCCGCCGGAGGCATGTTCCGGCAGCGAGCGGCCCGTGCGGCCGGCTTCGCTCGATCCGCACGCCGGGGCCAGGATCACCGCGGGTCGGCGAGTTCTTGGAGCGCGGCGGGGTCGAGCAGCGTGAGCCCGGCGAGGGGGACGATCTGGGGACCGCCCTCGCTGGCCGTCTCGGGGAGGCCCTCGCGCGCCGCCTCGGCGTCGGTCCCGGACGGGAACTGCCCGACGAGCAGGACGAAGAGCGGGCCGTCCTCGCCCTGCTCCCGGAGCGCGCCGGCTCGGAGCCCCTGCCGGAGGTAGCGGCGGAGCAGCCCATTCGCCACGCGCGGATCGGAGACGGCCGCCACCCGCCACGTGTACCCCCCGATCTCGGGGGCGAGCGGCGCGTCCCCCTCGAGGCCGAACGTCCCCGGGGGCGCCGCCGCCACGGCGGCCTCGTCCAGCGGCGGCCCGTAAGGATCGGCCAGCTGGGCGAGGGAATCGGCAGGGAGGGCGCCCTCGGGCGCGTCGAGCGCGACCAGGGCGTTGCGGAGAGACTGGGCGCGCGCGGCGTAGGGCGTCTCGGGGTACCACGCTCCGACGAACGCGAGGAGGTCCACCAGCCGGAGGGCGGGACCGGCTGCGACCGTGCTGTCGGCCAGCGTCGTGTCGGCCGGGAGCCCCGTCTGGCCACCGGCAACATCGGCGGCCTCCATCGGGGTGATGTCCCCCATTGGGACGGTGTCCCCCATTGGGGCGGTGTCCCCGTCCGCGACGGGCTCCTCCTCCACGACGGGTGGCGGCTCGCCGGCCTCGGGCGTGGCCTCGACCCCATCTTGGGCCGGGGCGTCGTCCGGCTCCTCCTCCTTCGGTGGCTGCTCCACCGAGGGGGGAGGAGCAACCGGCTCGGCGTCGTCGAGTGGCGCCGGAGCGGAGGGGAGCTCCTTCACGGGCTCGGCGTCGCCCTGGAGCTGCTCCAGCGCGGCCTCCTCGGCCGCCGGCGGCTCCTCTGGGACCGCGAGGGTGTCGGCCGGGAGTGACGGCGTGGGCACCGGGACCACGGTGTCGAGGCTGTCGAAGAGGGCGGGCGGCACGAGGTCGGCGGGGATGCCGGCGTCG
>JAWWCA010000311.1:0-2376 GCA_033720695.1 Rubricoccaceae bacterium | reverse complement strand
CGGAGGCCGAAGCCCCGGCGGAGCCGGAGGCCCAGATCGAGCCGGAGGCCCCTGCAGAGCCCGAGGTTGCCCCCGAGGCGTCCGACGAGGCCGAGGCCCCGGAGGCCGCAGCCCCGGAGGCCGAGGCGCCCGATGAAGACGGCGTCGTCGATCACCTCAAGAACGCCGCCGAGGACCTCGCCGAAGCGGCTGTCGACCTCGGCGAGGCCGCCGTGGACGCCGCCAAAGGCGCCGCCGCCGCCGTCGCGGAGACGGTGTCCGACGCCGTCGAGGAGGTCGTCGATCGCCCGGCGGAGGACTCGGTCCTCACCGCCGTCGACGACGTCCGCGCCCTCCGCGAGCAGCGCGGCCACCTCGGCTACACCGGCGAGATGCTCGGCCGCAGCGTCACCCTTGACGAGCTCGAGCAGATCGAGCGCGACATGGCCGAGGACGAGGGGGGCAGCCCCGCCACCGACGAGGAGCTCCTCCAGCTCTACGAGGACTCGATGACCTCGGTCACCGAGAACGACATCGTCTCCGGCCGCGTCGTCTCGATGACCGACAAGGAGATCGTGGTCGACATCGGGTTCAAGTCCGACGGCGTCGTCTCGAAGAACGAGTTCGACCGCGAGCTCGAGGTGGGCGAGGAGGTCGAGGTCTACGTGGACCGCCTCGAGGACCGCCGCGGCCAGCTCATGCTGTCCAAGACGAAGGCCGACGACCTCCGCCGCTGGCGGAAGATTGAGGACGCCTTCGAGACCGGGGGCATCCTCGAGGGCACGATCGTCCGCCGGATCAAGGGCGGCATGATCGTGAACCTCCTCGGGGCCGAGGCCTTCCTCCCCGGCTCCCAGGTGGACGTCCGCCCGGTGCGCGACTTCGACGCGTACCTCGACAAGACCATGGAGTTCAAGGTCGTCAAGACCAACCCCCAGAACGGCAACGTCGTCGTCTCCCACAAGGCCCTCATCGAGAAGGACCTCATGGAGCAGCGGCAGAAGATCCTCGACACGCTCGAGGTCGGCCAGGTGCTCGAGGGCCAGGTCAAGAACATCGTCAACTTCGGCGTCTTCATCGACCTCGGCGGCGTCGACGGCCTGCTCCACATCACCGACCTCAGCTGGGGCCGCGTCGGCCACCCGAGCGAGGTGGTCGAGCTCGACCAGAAGATGAACATCGTGGTCCTCGACTACGACAAGGAGCGGCAGCGGATCTCGCTCGGCTACAAGCAGCTCCTCCCGCACCCGTGGGAGGGCATCACCGAGCGCTACGCCGAGGGGCAGACCGTCGAGGGCCGCGTGGTCTCGATCACGGACTACGGCGCCTTCGTCGAGCTCGAGAAGGGGATCGAGGGCCTCGTCCACATCTCCGAGATGAGCTGGACCGAGCACGTGAAGCACCCCACCCAGAAGGTGCAGCTCGGGCAGATGGTCCCGGTGAAGATCCTCAAGATCGACGAGGAGGAGAAGAAGATCTCCCTCGGCATGAAGCAGCTCGAGCCCGACCCGTGGGAGGGGCTCATCGAGCGGTTCCCCGTGGGGACCGTCACGACGGGGAAGGTCCGGAACCTCACGACGTTCGGCGCCTTCGTCGAGGTCGAGCCCGGCATCGACGGCCTCGTCCACGTCTCGGACCTCTCGTGGACGAAGCGGGTCAAGCACCCCTCCGAGGTCGTGAAGAAGGGGCAGGAGCTCGACGTCGTCGTCCTCGACATCGACATCGCGCAGCGGCGGATCTCGCTCGGGCACAAGCAGGTCTCGACCGACCCGTGGGTGCAGTACGAGCAGGTCTACGCCGAGGGCTCGGACACGACCGGGACCGTCACCGACACCAACGACGGCGGCCTCGTCGTCGAGCTCCCACTCGAGGCCGAGGGCTTCGTCCCGGCCAGCCACCTCGCCCGGCAGGGCCGCCCGGTGGAGGCCTACGCCGTCGGCGACGAGGTGGAGCTGACCGTGCTCCGGCTCGACCGCGACGAGCGCGAGATCGTGCTCTCGGAGACGGCCAAGCAGCACGCCGCCGAGCGGCGGGAGCGCCAGGCCGAGCGGGCCGAGAAGAGCCGCCAGCGCCAGGAGGAGCGCCGCTCCGTCGAGCGCTACTCGCGCTCGTCCAGCGGCCCCGCCACGCTCGGCGAGCTCTCCGGCCTCGCCGCGCTGAAGGAGCAGATGGAGGCGGCCGAGGACGACGCCGGCGCCGCCCCCGCCGAGAGGCCCGCCGAGGACGAGGGCCCGGACGGCGCCTCCGAGCAGCCGCCCGTCGGGGAGGCCGCGAGCGAGGCGCAGTCCAAGGCCGTCGAGGCCGAGCAGCCCGAGGAGACGGACCCCCCCGTCACCGCCGGCGGCGCGTCCACCGACCTCGAAGACCAGGTCGGCATGGGCAACCGCGGGTCGGTCG
>JAWWCA010000310.1:0-2388 GCA_033720695.1 Rubricoccaceae bacterium | reverse complement strand
CTAGGGCTGCGTCGTCGGCATCACGAGCACCTCGTGGACCGTCGCGCGCGGCGGCGCCGTGAGGGCGTGGAGGATGGCCTCGGCCACGTCCTCGCTCTGGAGCGGCGTCACCCCGTCGAAGTCGCCGGCCGTGCGCCGCTTGAACTCGTCGTCGGCAATCGCGCGGTGGAGCTCCGTCGCGACGGCGCCGGGCTCGACGCACGTGACGCGGATCCCGAACTCGGGCCCCAGCTCCTGCCGCAGCCCCTCCGAGAACATCGTCACGGCCGCCTTCGTGGCGCAGTAGACGGCGCCGCCCGTGAACATCCGCCGGGCCGCGTTCGAGGAGACGTTGACGATGTGGCCGCGGCGCTGCGCCGTCATCGTGGGGAGCGCCGCGGCGGTGCAGTAGAGCACGCCGTTGAGGTTCACGTCCACCATCCACGCCCACTCGTCGACGCGGGCGTTCTTGACGAGCGAGAGCGGCATGACGCCGGCGTTGTTGACGAGGACGTCGAGGCGGCCGAAGGCGTCGAGCGTCTCGGCCACGAGCCGCTCGCACTGCCCGCGGTCGGTCACGTCGGTCTCGACGACGAGGGCCTGCCCGCCCGCGTCTTCGATCTCGCCCCGGAGGCCGTGGAGGCGGTCGGTGCGGCGGGCGGCGAGGGCGACGGCGGCCCCCTCCTGGGCGAGGCGGCGCGCCGCGGCGGCGCCGATGCCGGAGGAGGCGCCCGTGATGACGGCGACGTGATCGGAGAGGGCAGGCATGGGCGATGGCGGGTTAGAGCAGGGGCTCAGCGTAGCGCGCGACGCGCTGCTGGATGCGAGCGAAGGCCGGGTCGGTGAGGCGGCGGTCGGCAGCGGGGACGTCGCGGGCGGCGGCCTCTGCCCATTCGATGCGGTCCTCGGTGAGCGGGTGCGTCTGGAGCCACCGCTCGAAGAGGAGGGGGCGGCGCTGGCGGAGGACGAGGAGCGTCTCGAACATGCCGGCCATGGCCTCCGGCGCGTAGCCGGCGTCGGCCATGAACACGAGGCCGAGCCGGTCGGCCTCCTGCTCGTCGGCGCGCGAGAAGCGGGCGAGGAGGCCCTGGCCGAGGAGGGCCGTGACGACCTCCTCCAGAAAGCCGGCGTCCTCGCCCAGGACGAGGCCGGCCACGAGTTGGAGGCCGTACGCCTTCACCATCCGCTCGGTCGCGTGGCGGGCCACGCCGTGCGCCACCTCGTGGCCGACGACGCTCGCCAGCTCGGCCGCGTTCTCGGCCGCAGCGATCAGCCCGGCGTTGACGTAGACGTGCCCGCCCGGGATCGCGAAGGCGTTGACGGCCGGGTCGGCGACGACGTAGAAGCGCCAGGGGCGGTCGGCCATCTCGGTCTCGGCCACGAGCGCCTGCCCCATCGCCTCGACGTACGCCTGCACGGCGGGGTCCTCGACGAACCGGACCTGCGCCGCGACCTCGGCGGCCAGCTCCGCGCCGAGGGCCCACTCCTGGTCCAGCGACATCAGGTTGAGGTCGCCGCGGTTCACGCTGTCGCCGCCGCACCCCGCGGCGACGGGGAGCGCGAGGAGGAGGGCGGGGAGGAGCGTCCGGAGGGGCATGGCCGGGGAGCGAGGACCTGCTCAACCGCCGACGGCAGGGCGGGTTTCGAGACGGGGCGAGGGTGTGCGGGTTTAGGCGTTTGCGCCCGACGCCGATACAGCCGCATATTGAAGCATCCCCCCGCCATGCGTTCTGCCGCCCTCCTCCTGCCGCTCCTCGCTGCGCTCAGCGCGTGTGCGCCCATCAACGGGCGCCCCAACGGCTGGGCGGCCCCGGCCGGGCTCGAGCCCGGCCCCCGCACGGCCGCCCCCGCACGGGCCGACGCGCCACCGGTGCGCCCCGCGGCGGTGCGCCACGAGGACCCCGAGACGCCCCCGGCCTCGGAGGCCCAGACCGCCTCGGGCTTGCTCGTCCCCGTCGCCGCCGTCGCGCCCGACGAGCTGCGGGACTCGTTCCACGCCCCCCGGTCGGGCGGGCGGACCCACCATGCCATCGACATCGCCGCGCCGAAGGGGACGCCGATCGTGGCCGTCACCGACGGCACCGTGGTGCGGAAGCACTGGAACCGCCTCGGCGGCAACACCCTCTACCTCCGCAGCGCCGACGGCCGCTACGACTTCTACTACGCCCACCTCGACGCCTACGCCGACGGCGTCAAGATCGGCGCGCGGGTGCGGCGAGGCGACGTGATCGGGACGGTCGGCACGACGGGGAACGCGCGGGGGCCGCACCTCCACTTCCAGGTGCTCGACCTCCGCGGCGACGGGCGCGGCACGCCCGTCAACCCCTACGACCTCCTCCGCCGCGCCGACGTCGCGCGGGTCGGGCCCTGAGCAGGCCCGGGCTCTGAGCAGGGCGTGTCGGCGGCGCG
>JAWWCA010000309.1:0-2395 GCA_033720695.1 Rubricoccaceae bacterium | reverse complement strand
TGGAACACGGGACGCTACGACCTCGCCGTCGTCTCCGCCGACTTCACCGGCGACGGCCGACCCGATGCCGCCGTGGCCCAAGGCGTGTTCATCGGCGGCGTCCGCGTTTTCTTCAACGAGGGCGGGGCCGAGGGGTCCCCGGCGACCTTCGCCGACGACGGCGCCTTCTATCCGACCACCCGAAAGGTGTGGGAGCTCGTGGCGGCCGACCTCGACGGCGACGGCGACCTCGACCTTGCCGGCACCCACTCCGACGAGTTTCACCTCAACACCACGGAGATCGTCGTCCTCCTCAACATGGGCGACGGGGCGTTCGGCGCGCCGGCCTACTACGCCGCTGGGCCGTACGGGCCCCACGGCATCGTGGCGGCCGACCTCGACGGCGACGGCGACCTCGACCTCGCCGTGGCCAATGTAGGCCGCCTCTCCACGGGCACGACCGTCTCGGTCGTGACGAACAACGGCGACGGGACGTTCGCCGCACCCACCGCCTACCCGGTTGCGGAAGGGCCGTATCGCCTCGACGCCGGAGACCTCGACGGCGACGGCGACCTCGACCTCGCCGTGGCGCACGAGGCCGACCTCACCGTCTCGATGCTCTTCAACGACGGGACCGGCAGCTTCACCGCCACGACCTACGCCGACCTCACCCTCGGCCTCAACGTCCATGCGAACGGCGACGTGGTGCTCGCCGACTTCGACCGGGACGGCGACCTCGACGCCTTCTACTCCAACGCGGCGCTCTACAACTCAGGCGCCAGCGAGCCCCAGCTCATCTTCCTGGAGAACGACGGGACCGGCGGGTTCTCATCGCACATCCGAGGCATGGGGGTGGCATACCAGAGCACCCCGTACGAGATCGACGCGGCCGACATCAGCGGCGACGGGGTCCCCGACCTCGTCACGGCACAGCACACCGACAACGGCTTCTTCGTCCTTCTGGGGGATGGGGCGGGGGGCTTCGCGAGCACCGAGATGTACGCAGGCGCGTTCAGGACCTCGGCCGGCGGGGGCGCCGACGCCGTCGCGCTTGCGGACCTCGACGGCGATGGCGACCACGACGTGGTGACGGTCAACCGCCTCGCACGCCTCCTCACGGCCCACGAGAACCTCGGCGGCGGCCTGTTCCCCCGGCTGCCCATCTACGGCCGCGAGTTCCTCCACACCGTCCTCGACGCCGGTGACGTGGACCACGATGGCGATCTCGACGTGGCGACCTCCCACGGCGGCGTCTCGGCTGCTGGCGTCGCGGTCCACCTCAACAGCGGGGACGGGGCCTTCACGACCGGCCTCAGCACGGGTGGGGCGTTCGCGTTCGCCAAGCTCCGCGACCTCAACGGGGACGGAGACCTCGATCTCCTCTACGTCTCGGCCCCGACGGCGCCCCCCTACGATTTCTTCACCCGTCTCGGCAACGGCGACGGGACGTTCGGCGGCGAGTCTCGCTGGTCCGTCAACGCGTGCGGGCTCGGCAACCCCAACGCGTTCGACGTCGACAACGACGGCGACCTCGACGTGGTCAACACCGAGAGCCGAGGGTGTTTCGGAGGGACCGGCAGCCGTCTCTTCATCAGCCGGAACAACGGCAACGGCACCTTCCAAGCCCCGTATGCGCTGGACGGAGCCGGCCTCCCGACCTACGTCGGGGCCGCGGACTTCGACGAGGACGGCGCGCTCGACCTCGTTACCGTCGGCACGCTCCCCCTCATCTACTTCGGCAACGGCGACGGCACCTTCCAGCCGTACCAGACTCTTCCGGTCGACGGGGGCGGAAAGAACGTGCTCACGCTCGACCTCAATGGCGATGGTCACGTAGACCAGGCGAGGCTCGAGGCGGACCCCCATGCTGAGGACCGGATCGCCGTGCTCCTCGGGGACGGCTCGGGCGGTTTCACGACCACCCGCCTCGCGCCGACGCTCCAGCTGTTCGGGGCTTGGGTCACGGCGGGCGACGTGGACGGCGACGGCGACTCAGACCTCATCGGGGACGGGTCGCAAGATGCAACCGTGTTCTTGAACGACGGTACGGGTGGCTTCGCCTACAGCGGGCGCTACGGCCTGGGACACGGCGGATATGCCCCCCACTACGCCGATTTCACAGGCGACGGCGTCGGCGACCTCGTCACCCTCCTCAAGCACGATTCGCCGCCGTCCGGCCTGGAGGTGGGCGTCGCCGTGGTGCCAGGGCGAGGAGGGTTCGTGGCGCCGGTCGCGGTCACGGCCGAGCCCGTCGGCGGCCCCATCACGATCCCCGCCTCGGGCGGCGCCTTCGCCTTCGCCGTCACGCTGACCAACACCACCGACCAGCCGCAAGGCGTCGAGGCGTGGAGCGCCGTCTCCGGCCCCGCCGGCCGCGAGCCCGTCCTCGGCCCCCGCGCCGTCGCGCTCGCGCCGG
>JAWWCA010000308.1:0-2454 GCA_033720695.1 Rubricoccaceae bacterium | reverse complement strand
CGGGGGTTGTTGAGCCACACGTCGCAGCCGCGCGTCATGGCCCGGCCGATGGGGATGCCGTAGTCCTCTAGGAAGACGACCCCCTTTGGGTACCGCTGCGCCATCGCGACGAGGCGGGCGACGATGGCCTTGCCGGCCTCGTCGCGCGGGTGGGCCTTCCCGGAGAACACGAGCTGGAGCCGGCCCGCGTCGAGGAGCGGCGCGATGCGGTCCTCCTCCTCGAAGATGAGCGGGGCCCGCTTGTAGGCGACGGCCCGCCGGGCGAACCCGATGATAAGGTGGTCGGCGTCGAAGGTCTGCCCCGTGCGCTCGGCGACGAGGGCGACGAGGGCGCGCTTGTTCGCGAGGTGCGGGGCCCAGAGGTCGCCGCCGCGCTCGGCGGCGTCGAGCATGGCGGGGTCCACCCAGGTCTCGCGGTGGATCCCGTTCGTAATGGCGGCGATGGGCGCCCGCCCGTCCACGAACGTCCACATCTCGTTGGCCGTCGCCCCGTGGAGTTGGGCGACGGCGTTGGCGTCGCGCGCGAGGCGGAGGGCAGCGACGGTCATGTTGAAGGGGCTCCCGCCGAGCGCTTCGAGCTGCCCGTCGGTGATCCCCTCGGCTGCGCCCAGCGTTCGGAGGCGCTCGATGGGGTGGCTCTCGTTGCCGGCGAGGACGGGCGTGTGCGTCGTGAAGACGACCTCCTCCCGCGTGGCCGCGCGGGCCTGGTCGTAGTCCACCCCCTCGGCCATCTTCTCGCGGATGAGCTCGAAGGCCGCCAGGAGGGCGTGCCCCTCGTTGAAGTGGTACACGTCGACCTCGAGGCCGAGCGCGCGGAGGGCGCGGACGCCGCCGACGCCGAGCACGATCTCCTGCGCCACGCGCTCCTCGCCGGGACCGCCGTAGAGGCGCCACGTCGTCTCCCGATGCGGGTTGCCGGGGAGGTCGGTGTCGAGGAGGTAGAGCGGGACGTTCCCGAAGCGGTCGGCCTTCCAGACCTTGCACCGCACGTCGTCGCCCTCGATCTGGACCGTCACCTCGACGCCGGTGTCGTCGAGGAGGCCCTCGACCTCGTTGTCGAGGTAGGTGTCGTGCTGCTGCCCGTCCTCGCCGATGACCTGGCGGGTGTAGCCCTGCTTCCAGCGGATGCCGAGGGCGACCATCGGGACGCCGAGGTCGCGCGCGGCCTTGAGGGTGTCGCCGGCGAGGATGCCGAGGCCGCCGGAGTAGGTTCGCAGGCGGGCGTCGAGGCCGTACTCCATGCAGAAGTAGGCCACGCGGGGAGAGTCAGTCATCGAGGGGTCGGGTCGGTTTGGAGGAGGGGTGCCGGACGAGGAGGCTCACGCGGAGGCCGCCGGGCGGGGCGCTTCCGGCCCCAGGGCCACCTCAGTCTCGGCGTCGAAGAAGTGGAGCTTGGTGCGGTCGAAGGCCAGCTCGATGGGGCGGCCGGGCTCGGGGAGCGGCTGCGGCGCCACGCGCGCGACGACGCTGTGCCCGCTCCCGTTGAAGCCGCGGCTGGCGTAGACGAACACCTCGTTGCCCATCGGCTCGGTGACGTCGAGCTGCCACGTCGTGCTCGCGCTCGCCTCGGCCGCCGCCGAGGCGGTGGGCCCGGCCACGTAGAGGTCCTCGGGGCGGACGCCCACGACGACGGGGTGCCCGACGTGGGCCTTGAGGCGCTCGGCCTGGGCGGGGAGGAGGGCGAGCGTGAAGGCGTTGCCCCTCGCCTGGAAGCCGACCCCGTCGGCCTCGCGCGTCACCTCGCCCGCGATGAAGTTCATGGCCGGGCTCCCGATGAAGCCGCCGACGAACTGATTGGCGGGGTGGTCGTAGAGCCGCAGCGGCGTGTCGATCTGCTGGATCACGCCGTCCTTGAGCACGACGATCCGGTCCCCCATCGTCATGGCCTCGACCTGGTCGTGGGTGACGTAGACCATCGTGGCGCCGAGGCGGGTGTGGAGCTTGGCGATCTCGGTCCGCATCTGCACCCGGAGCTTGGCGTCGAGGTTCGAGAGCGGCTCGTCGAAGAGGAAGACGGCGGGCTTGCGGACGATGGCGCGGCCGACGGCGACGCGCTGGCGCTGCCCGCCTGAGAGCTGCTTCGGCTTCCGGTCGAGGACGGCCTCGAGCCCGAGGATGGCGGCGGCCTCCCGCACGCGCGGCTCGATCTCGGCCTTGGGGAACTTCCGCACCTTCAGCCCGAAGGCGAGGTTGTCGTAGACCGTCATGTGCGGGTAGAGCGCGTAGCTCTGGAACACCATCGCGATGTCGCGCTCCTTCGGGGCGAGGTCGTTAACGACGCGGTCGCCGATGCGGAGCGTGCCGGAGGTGATCTCCTCCAGCCCGGCGATCATCCGCAGCAGCGTGCTCTTGCCGCACCCCGAGGGCCCGACGAGGACGACGAACTCGCCGTCCGCGATCTCGAACGAGGCGCCCTGGACGGCCTCGAAGCCGTTGTCGTAGACCTTCCGGAGG
>JAWWCA010000307.1:0-2495 GCA_033720695.1 Rubricoccaceae bacterium | reverse complement strand
TCGGCGTCGATCTCGGCGGCGGTGCGGAGCACCGTCGTGCGGCTGCCCGCGGGGGCCTCGGGGTCGTAGCTGGCGAGGAGGTCGTTGGCGTCGTCGAAGAAGACGAAGTCGCCCAGCCCCGGGCGGTAGTCGAGGCAGTAGGGGATGGGGTCGGTGAGGGTGCCGCCGTCGGCGAGGTCGCTCTGGAGCGCGACGACG
Source organism: Rubricoccaceae bacterium (assembly GCA_033720695.1). Taxonomy (GTDB): domain Bacteria; phylum Bacteroidota; class Rhodothermia; order Rhodothermales; family Rubricoccaceae; genus DATGQT01. Next base: position 2,297 of record JAWWCA010000307.1, on the reverse strand, counting down.
CCGTAGTCCTGCGCCGCCGCCGGGAGGACGAGGAGGAGGACGAGCAGAGAGAGGGGTAGCGTTCGAGTCATGGCTTGGGGGGGTAGGAGAGACGGGCGCGCGGTCGGACGCCGCTGCGGGGAGAAAGGTAGGCCGCGTCCGATGAACGGGGCGGTAATTAGAAGGTTGCCATCGCGGCGGTCCGGCCCTGTAGCTTCCGGTTCCGCCCCACGCCTGTGCCCGATGCGCGCCCTCCCCCTGTTGAGCCTCCTCCTCATCGCCTGCGCGGCCGACCCGGCTCCGGCCCAGGAGGCCGCCCCGTCCGACCCGGCCCCCACGCGCGCCGTCGCCCTCACCTTCGACGACCTCCCGCACCAGGCCACGCCCGCGTCCATCGCCTGCGACCCCGACGCCCTCCTCGCGATGCACGACCGGCTCCTCGCCGGCCTCGCGGCGCACGGCGCCCCCGCCGCCGGCCTCGTCACTGAGGGCAACGCCTGCGACCGGCTCCCCGACGGCACGCTGGCGGCCATCCTCACGCGGTGGCTCGACGACGGCCACCTCCTCGGCAACCACACCCACTCGCATCCCGACCTCGTGACCACCGCGGTCGAGGACTACACGGCGGACATCGTGCGGGGCGAGGGGACCACGAAGCGGCTGCTGGCGGCACGCGGCCAGCCTCTCCGTTACTTCCGCCACCCTTACCTCCGCACCGGCGACACCGCCGAGAAGAAGGCGGCCGTAGAGAGGTTCCTCCGCGGGCGCGGCTACACCATCGCCCCCGTCACGATCGACAGCGACGAGTGGGTGTTCGCTGCCGCCTACAGCCGCGCCGTCGCCGAAGCGGACACCGCGATGGCCCGGCGGATTCGGACGGAGTACCTCACGTGGTCGGAGGACGTCGTCGCGCACTTCGAGGGGTGGAGCCGCGAGGTGCTGGGCTACGAGCCGCCGCAGGTGGCGCTCCTCCACGCCAACCTCCTCCACGCCGACGCCCTCGGCGACCTCCTCGCGATGTACCGGCGGCGCGGCTACCGGTTCGTCTCGCTCGACGAGGCGCTCCGCGACCCCGCCTACCGGCAGCCCGACCCCTACGTGGGCCGCTATGGGAACTCGTGGCTGCACCGGTGGGCGCGCGGGCAGGGCCTGGCGGTCCGCTGGGAGCCCGACGCGCCGGACTGGGTGATGGCCTACTCCCGAGGCGGACGCTAGGCCACGGCTGGCTCCTGCATGACGAGCGTGCCGAGGGCGGCGTCGGTGAAGAACGGGACGCCGATGGGGAGCGTGTGGACGGGCGGTGGCTCCCCTGTCTGGATCTAGGCTCCTCAAGGGTTGTGGTTGCAGGTTTTAGCCCTGCTTCTTATCGTGGGATCATCCTGGCGAGCTTTCGCCATGCTTCCACCATTTTGAGCCCATCCCGAGCTCCTTCGGAACTGCTCGACGCCGTCCGTGCGGGCGACGCCGAGGCGCTGGACCGCCTCTACGGGCTGTTCTACGACGAGCTTCGGGCGGCGGCCCGGCGCCAGCTCGCCAGGCACCAAGCCACGCTCCAGGCCACCGAGCTCGTCCACGAGGCCTACGCCAAGCTCGTCGGCCGGCCCCTGGAGGACCTCCGGGACGCGGCCCACCTGCTCGCCATCGCCGCGCGCGCGATGCGGCAGGTGCTCGTGGACCGCGCCCGCCGCCGGCAGGCCGAGAAGCGCGGCGGCGCTCTGGAGCGCGCCACCCTCACCGATCGCCACCTCGGCGTCACGTGCCCCCTCGACGACATCCTCACCCTCGACGCGGCGCTCGACCGCCTCGACCGCCTCAACCCGCGCCTCCGCCAGACCGTCGAGTTGCGGTTCTTCGGCGGGCTGACCGAGGAGGAGACCGCCGCCGTCCTCGGCTGCACCGCCCGCACCGTCCGCCGCGACTGGACGAAGGCCCGCCTGTTCCTCCACCGCGAGCTGCTGCCTGCCGCTGCCTGACACGCGCGCGATGGACCGGTTGTCCGGTCCTCGGCACTTCCTGCGTATAACCATCGACCCCTGGCTCCCGCCTTTTCCGTCTCCCAAGCCCGCCTGCTGAGGCGCTGCTGCGATGCGACTCCCCTCCGCACTCTCCCTGCTCGTTCTGCTCGTGGGCCTTGGCCTGACCGGCTGCGCGATCACCTTCGGCCCTATCTACGCAGAGGGGCCCATACCAGACTCACCGTATGAAGACCGGGAGCCTCCCGGCTTCTCCATTCTCCCACTATCTAGCGCAGCATCGGACTTGGAGTGCCCTGATGGCACTCAAAAAGACCCCGATCACGACATAGAAATATACGGATA
>JAWWCA010000306.1:0-2499 GCA_033720695.1 Rubricoccaceae bacterium | reverse complement strand
GCCCCGCCGTCGTCAAGGCACGAGAAGTTAACGCGGGTCGTAGATCGCCATCCCGGAGGCCCACGCGCCCATCGGGATCACCGCGACGACCTCGCCCGACGCCGTGTCGACGACCGTCACGAACCCGTAGGCCGTGTCGGGGACGGGCTCGCCGTCGGCGTCCTCGAACGGGAAGGGCGCGGGGCGCACGGGGGTCTCGTTGTTGCCGAGGTTGCGGTTCGAGACGAACAGGAACCGGCCGTCGGCGGTGACGGCCGAGCCGTGGGGCTCGGAGAAGGCGATCTCGCCCCCCTCGTTCCCGACCGTCTCGCGGACCGTCCCGCCGGCCACGTCCACGAACGAGACCGACTGCGAGAGCCGGTTGGGGACGTAGACCGTCGCCCCGTCGGGGGCGAACACGGGATGCCAGGGCTGCGCCCCTACACCGACCGGCGTCGCCGCCGAGAGCTCGCCGGCGTCGGTGTCGAAGCCGAAGAGGTAGACCGAGGCCGTGGTCTGCGAGGTGAGCGCGACCGTCGCGCCGTCGGGCGAGACGGCGTACTGCACGAACGAGGGGTCGTCGTCCTGGGAGACGAACGCGACGTCGGCGAGGTCGCCGGTGGCGGCGTCGTAGACCTCGACGGCGTTGTTGAGGTCGAGCGAGGCCGTGAAGGCCCACCGCCCGTCCCGGCTCACGTTGACGGCGTGGGGGTGGCTCGCGTTGAGCGTCGAGAGGACGTCGAGGGCCATCGTGCCCGCGTCCAGGCGCCCGATGCCCTGGGAGGTGGCGTCGGCCGAGAACGAGCGCCCGACGAAGAGGCGGTCGTTGACGTCGTCGTAGACGACCATGCCGGGCTTCTGGAACGTCTCGTCGCCGGCGGGCGGGGTCTCGGAGGCGAGGAGGTAGGCGGGGTCGGCGGGGTCGAGCGTGAGGTCGGCCGAGAGCTTGAGGACGGAGCCGCCGCCCGTGCCCGCGATGAGGGTGACGAACCACGCCGAGCCGTCGGCGGCGACGGCCACGTCGTGCGGGAGCGCGCCCATGTCGCCGCCGGCCTCGCCGAGGGGCGCGAGGGAAACGTAGCGGATGACCTGCCGCCGCTCGGCGTCCACGATGGCGACGCGGCCGGCGAGCTGGTTGCAGACGTAGAGGACGGCCTCGGCGTCGGCGAAGGGGATCGCGCCGTCGCTGCTGGGGGCGCCGGCCTCGATCCAGCGGGCGAGGTAGCGGCGCTCGTCGTCCTCCAGGTCGCGGAGGGCCGGGTACGGGATCTCGGCACCCTCGGGCAGGTCCTCGACGAGCTTGAGGAGGAGGCTCTCGTCGGCGTCGAACGGGATGACGGTGGCGCCGGCCTCGCTGTCGCCGCCGAAGAGGACGTCCCAGGCGTAGTCCGGGAGGCGCTCCTCGGGCGTCGCCTGGTCGGAGCCGAACACGTTGCGGTAGGCGAGGAGCGGCTGGACGTAGTCGTCGAAGTCGAGGTCGGCGACGGCGTCGAAGTCGAGGGTGTCGGGGTTGAAGGGGAACGGCTCGGGGTCCGGCATCACGTCCTCGGTGTCGCACCCGGCGAACAGGGCGAGGGCGAGGACGGCGGAGACGAACGGCAGGGTGCGCATCATGGGGGATCGGTGGGGAGGGCGCGGGCGGACGGCGGGAGTCTAGGCCACCCGTCGGCCCGCGTCGGGGAAATCGGGAGGAAGTCTCGGCGCTACAGCGCGAAGGCGTACTGGGCACCGACGGTGACGACCCAGTCGGTCTCGAGCTGGGGGCCGTCGAGCGACTGGTAGACGGGGCGCCCCACCTCGGCGGCGAGGCGGACGCCGTGGAGCGGGCCGCCCGGCACCTCGGCGTTGAGGCCGAGCGAGAGGTCGAGGCGCGTGCCGCCGCGGAGGTCGGGGAAGACCGTCGGCACCACGCGGCCTTCGACGGCCGACTCGTAGGGCAGCTCGTTCGTGCCCGAGAGGTCGTTCGACACGTCGCCCCAGGTCTGGGCGTCGGCGCGGAGCGAGAGGCTGAGGGCCTCATGGAGGCGGCGCGCCGCCCAGGCCGTGCCCGCGTAGACGTTGCCGAAGCGGTACTCGAACGTGTTGTCGGTGAGGCGGACGACGGCGCGGGCCTGCGCGCCCCAGCTCCAGGCCGTCGCCTGCCCGAGGTAGGTGAGGCTGGGCCGGAGGTCGACGGTGCCGCTGCCGGTCTGCATCGGGTACGGGAGGAGCTGGTCCTCGCCCATGGGCGTGCGGTCCCGCTCCTCGACCGAGCCGGTGGGCAGGCTGACGCCGAGGCCGGCGTGGACGCGCTGCCGCTCGGGCCGGGCGAGGACGTAGAGCGCCGCCAGCGTGACGTCGCCGAGGCCGCCGGACTCGGTCGTGAAGGCGACGGCGTCGGGGTCGGCCATGAGGCTCATGCGGGAGACGTGGTCCATCGTCGCCGAGACGAACGGGACCATGCCCATGAGCGTGAGGGCGTCGGTGGGCGCCCACATCGCGCCGAGCATGTGCATCTGCATCGGCATGGCCGTGGGCGTG
>JAWWCA010000305.1:0-2502 GCA_033720695.1 Rubricoccaceae bacterium | reverse complement strand
GGCATGGCGCGGTCGCCGGAGCGGAGGCCGGCCTCGACGTGGGCCACGGGCACGTGCCGCTTCGCCGCCACGAGGGCCGTCGCGAGCGTCGAGTTGACGTCGCCGACGACGAGGACGAGGTCAGGCCGCTCCGCCTCCAGAACCGGCTCGAAGGCCATCATAACGCGGGCCGTCTGCTCCGCGTGCGTCCCCCCGCCGATGCCGAGGTAGTGGTCGGGCTCGGGTAGGCCGAGGTCGCGGAAGAAGACGTCGCTCATCTTGGCGTCGTAGTGCTGCCCGGTGTGGACGACGACCGAGACCGCGCCGGCCGCTTCGAGGGCGCGGTGCACCGGCCCCACCTTCATGAAGTTGGGCCGGGCGCCGACGACGTTGAGCACCTTGAGAGGCGTCACCATGCCCCCCCCCCGCCCGTCGGCGTCCGCTCGGCGTCGAGGATCGCGAGGAGGTAGCGCCCGTAGGCGCTGGCGCGCGCCGCGTCGCCGAGGCGCTCCAGCTGCGCCGCGTCGATGAAGCCGTTGCGGTAGGCGATCTCCTCGGGCGAGGCGATCATGAGCCCCTGCCGCGCCTGTACCGAGCGCACGAACTGGGCCGCCTCCAGGAGCGACTCGGGCGTCCCGGCGTCGAGCCAGGCGACGCCCCGACCCAGCACCTCGACGGTGAGCTGCCCCTGCTCCAGGTAGTGGCGGTTGACGTCGGTGATCTCCAGCTCGCCGCGGGCCGAGGGCGTGAGGCCGGCCGCCACGTCGACGACGTCCGGCCCGTAGAAGTACAGCCCGGCGACGGCGTAGTTGGACTGCGGCTCGGCCGGCTTCTCCTCGATGCTGATCGCCCGGCCCGTCTCGTCGAACGCGACGACGCCGTAGCGCTCGGGGTCGCTCACGGGGTAGGCGAAGACGCAGGCGCCCTCGTCGAGTCGCGCCGCGCGTTCGAGTTGGCGGCCGAGGCCGGCGCCGTAGAACACGTTGTCGCCCAGGATCAGGCAGACGGGGTCGTTACCGACGAAGTCGCGGCCGAGGCGGAAAGCGTCGGCGAGGCCGCGGGGCTCGTCCTGCGCGGCGTAGGCGAAGGCCATCCCCCACTGCGCCCCGTCGCCGAGGAGGCGTCGGAAGGCGGGGAGCGCCTCGGGCGTCGAGATGACGAGGACCTCGCGGATGCCCGCCAGCATCAGCGTGCCGAGGGGGTAATAGATCATCGGCTTGTCGTAGACGGGCAGCAGCTGCTTGCTCACCGCCCGCGTGAGCGGGTGGAGCCGCGTGCCATGTCCGCCGGCCAGGACGATGCCTTTCATGGGGGTTGGGGGTGCGTGTCTCGGGATGCGTGGGGCGGCGCGCGTGTCTACGGTCTGCTCGCCTCCGACCCGAGGCGCCCTGCGTAGTTCTCGGCCCACCAGGCCTCCAGCCCCTTCTCCTCCACGATCGCGTCGAGCCAGTCGGCGTGGGCGAGGTACCAGTCCACGGTCTTCTCCAGACCCGTCGCCAGCGACTCCCGGGGTGCCCAGCCGAGGTCGCGCTCGATCTTCGTGGTGTCCATGGCGTAGCGGCGGTCGTGGCCCGGGCGGTCCTCGACGAACCGGATGAGGTCGGCGTGGGGCGCGTGGGGGCTGTCGGGGAAGCGGTCGTCGAGGAGCGCGCAGAGGCGCCGGACGAGGTCGAGGTTCGTCGGCTGGTTGCCCCCGCCGACGTTGTAGGTCTCCCCCACCTCGCCGGCTTCGAGGATGCGCCCGATGGCCCGGCAGTGGTCCTCGACGTAGAGCCAGTCGCGCACCTGCTGGCCGTCGCCGTAGATCGGGAGAGGCCGGCCGGCGCGGGCGTTCAGGAGGAGGAGCGGGATTAGCTTCTCCGGGAATTGGAAGGGGCCGTAGTTGTTCGAGCTGTTCGAGAGCGTGACGGGCAGGCCGTAGGTGTGGGCGTAGGCGCGGACGAGGTGGTCGCTCCCGGCCTTCGACGCCGAGTAAGGCGAGCGGGGGTCGTAGGGCGTCACCTCGGTGAAGGCGGGCGCGTCCGGGGCGAGCGAGCCGTAGACCTCGTCGGTCGAGACGTGGTGGAACCGGACGTCCTCCCGCCCGCCCCAGGCCTGCCGCGCGGCGTCCAGGAGCGCGTAGGTGCCGACGACGTTGGTCTCGACGAACCGGCCCGGACCGAGGATGGACCGGTCCACGTGCGTCTCGGCGGCGAAGTGGACGATGGTGCCGATGGCGTGCTCTGCCAGGACCCGCGCCACGAGCGGGCCGTCCTGGACCTCGCCCTGGACGAACGTGTGGCGGCCGGGGTCCGGGAGGTCGGCGAGGTTGCGGAGGCTGCCGGCGTAGGTGAGCGCGTCGAGGGTCACGACGCGCACGGACGGCTCCTCACGGAGCAGCCAGCGGACGAAGTTGGCGCCGATGAAGCCGGCGCCGCCGGTGACCAGGACGTGCTGCATGGGGGGCGGACGCTCGGTCCGGGCGGCTACGGCCGCCGCGCCCGCCGCGCGGCGAGGGCGTCGAAGAGGGCGTCGTCGACCTCC
>JAWWCA010000304.1:0-2507 GCA_033720695.1 Rubricoccaceae bacterium | reverse complement strand
AGCACGAGGAGTGGGCCGGAGTAGCGCGGGTCATCGCGGACGTGGACCCAGGTGCCGGGGAAGCCGGCGGAGGTGTCGAGGCGGTAGGGCCCGCTGCCCGTGGCCCAGAGGGTGCCGTCGGGGCCGAAGGCGAGGCCGTAGGGCTGGATGTGGCGGTCGCCGACGCGCTCCCAGGCGAACCCGTCGCCCGGCGCGGGGAGGTCTTGCGCCGAGGTGGGAGTGGCGACGAGGGACGCCGCCGCGGCCAGGAGCAAGGCGAGCAGGAGGCGGGAGGGCGTCCGGTTCATCGGGGAGGAGGGCGTCAGAGGTGGTCCTCCAGGCCGTGGGAGCCGAGGTAGTCCACGATGTCCTTCACCCGCTGCGTGGCGTCGAGCGCGCACACCAGCACGGCGTCGCCGGTGTCCACGACGACGGTGTCGCGGACGCCGACGAGCGTGAGGAGGCGGCCGTCGTCGGCGCGGGCGTAGCAGCGGCTCGCGTTGTGGAGGATGACGTGGCCCTCGGTCGCGTTCCCGGCGGCGTCCTTGTCGGCGAGGTCGTAGACGGCCCGCCAGTCGCCGACGTCGCTCCAGCCGAAGGCGCCGGGGACGACGAAGACGCGGCCCGCGGCGGCGGCCGGCTCCATCACGCCGTAGTCGACGGAGATCTTCGGCGTCTGGGCGTAAGCCGTCGCGACGGCGTCGGCCTGCCCGTCGCTGCCGAAGGCCTCTTCGAGCGGGGCGAAGGCGTGGCGGACGTCGGGGAGGTGCTCGGCCATCGCGTCGAGGATGGCGTCGGCGCGCCAGACGAACATCCCGCTGTTCCAGAGGAAGTCGCCGGAGTCGAGGAAGCGCTCGGCCGTGGCGAGGTCGGGCTTCTCGGCGAAGGCGCGGACGGCGAAGGCGCGGGGCGCGTCGTCGCCGCCGTTGTCGCGGAGGGAGGAGTCGTACTGGATGTAGCCGTAGCCGGTCTCGGGGTGCGTCGGCTCGATCCCGATCGTGACGAGGGCGCCGCTGCCGTCCTCGGCCTTGGCGACGGCCGCCCGCAGCACCTCGTGGAAGCGCGCCACGTTGCCGATGAGGTGGTCGGCGGGGAGGACCACGAGCGTGGCGTCGGGGTCGAGGGCGTGGAGGCGCGCTGCGGCGAAGGCGATGCACGGGGCCGTGTTGCGCGCGACGGGCTCGGCGAGGACGTTCTCGGGGGGGACGGCCGGGAGGTGCTCCCGCGTCTGCGCCGCGTAGTCGGCGTGGGTGACGACGAAGACGCGGTCGGGCTCGACGAGCGGCTGGAGCCGGGCGAACGTGTTCTGGATGAGCGACGCCGAGCCGAGGACGTCGAGGAACTGCTTGGGGTGGGCGCGTCGGCTGCGCGGCCAGAACCGGCTGCCGATGCCGCCGGCCATGATGACGGCGTAGAGGGACATGAAGGCGTGAGAAGTTGGGGGGTCTAAAGGTAGGGGCCGCGCGCCCGGCAGAGCGGTGGCGGTGCGAAGTTCGCTCGGCGTCCGCCTCCGGTGCCGGGCCCGACCTCGGCGCATACCAAACCTTTACGGTCCCTCCCGGAGGTGGTGCCGATCTTCCCCTCCCTTCCGCTCGCCCCCGAACCCCTTCCCCTATGAACATCGCTGTCGTTGGAACCGGCTACGTCGGCCTCGTCACGGGCACCTGCTTCGCCGAGATGGGCAACGACGTCGTCTGCGTCGACATCGACGCCGCCAAGGTCGAGAAGCTCCGGAGCGGCCGGCTCACGATCTACGAGCCCGGCCTCGAGGTCTACTTCGAGCGGAACCGCCGCGAGGACCGCCTCCACTTCACGACGGACCTCGCCGAGGCCGTCGAGCCCGCCGAGGTCGTCTTCCTCGCCCTCCCCACGCCCCCCGGCGAGGACGGCTCGGCCGATCTCTCCTACGTCCTCGGCGTCGCCGAGCAGCTCGGCGCCCTCCTCGCCGCCCACCCCGGCTGGGGGTACAAGGTGATCGTGGACAAGAGCACCGTCCCCGTCGGCACCGCGAAGCGGGTCGCGGCCGCGCTCGAAGGGGCCGGCCTCGCGGCCGACCGGTTCGACGTCGTCTCGAACCCCGAATTCCTCCGCGAGGGCGTGGCCGTGGACGACTTCATGAAGCCCGAGCGCGTCGTCGTCGGCACGCGCTCGGAGGAGGCCGCCGAGGTCATGACGCGGCTCTACGAGCCGTTCGTGCGGAGCGGCAACCCCATCCTCGTGATGGACGAGGAGAGCGCCGAGGTCACGAAGTACGCCGCCAACGCCCTCCTCGCCACCAAGATCACGTTCATGAACGAGATCGCCAACCTCTGCGAGCGCGTCGGCGCCGACGTCGAGGAGGTCCGGCGCGGGATCGGGACCGACAGCCGGATCGGGCCCAAGTTCCTCTACGCCGGGATCGGCTTCGGGGGCAGCTGCTTCCCGAAGGACGTCCAGGCCCTCCACCGGACGGCCCGCCAGAACGACTACGACTTCCAGATCCTCGACGCCGTCCTCCGCGTCAACGACGAGCAGCGGAAGGTCCTCGT
>JAWWCA010000303.1:0-2576 GCA_033720695.1 Rubricoccaceae bacterium | reverse complement strand
CCCCCCCCCCCCTTGCCCCACTTGGCGCCCCCCCGCCCCGCCACCCACCGCGCGGCCGCCCGCGCCCCCCGGGCGCCCCCCCCGCGGCGGCGGCGCCGGGGGGCGCCGCGCCCGGACCGCCGGTCCCCGGAGTGGTCGCGCCGGCCGCCGCTCCAGCTCGGCCACGCGGCGCTCGAGCGCGTCGAGGCGGGCGCGGAGGTCGTCGTCGGGCGTTGCGGACACGGGCCGGGGCGGTGGGGGACGCGGCAACCTAGCGACCCGGGCCTGAAGCCACAACCCGGCCGGCGTCCGCTCGGCGTCCGGACCACACGCGGCGTCCCGGTCGGGGAGGCCGGCGCGGGGGCGGCGGGGTAGATTCCGGGGTCTCCGTTGGCCGCCCGTCCCCGACCTCGTCCCCGTGTCCGAGCCCGACTACCAGCTTCTCGGCAAGCGCGTCCGCGTCCACCTCTACGCCCGCGAGGGCGTCCTCCTCGGCAGCATCGAGGGACGCGTGGCCGACGTCTCCCGCGGCGTCGTCGTGGGCCGCGACGCGGCGGGGAAGGAGATCAAGAAGGACCTCGTCTACGTCGTCGACATCACGCCCGGCCGGAACGAAGACGGCGAGCCGGTGCCCTACACGAACTCGGCGGGCACCGAGGGCGAGGGGTGGTTCGCGGTCCAGGACGTGACCGTCGTGGAGGACGACGCCCCGCCGCTCTTCGCCAACTAGGCCCCCCTCCGGGCCCGGCCGTCGGGCGGGCTAGGGGCGGACGAACCGCAGCTCGTTGACGACCTCCTCCCCGTCCTGCACCCCGTAGAGCGTGCGCGTGAACGCGCCGTCGCCCTCGAAGGCGTAGACGATGCGCGCCGGGTGCTCGAGGGTCGGGTTCTCGAACGTCATGCCGGCGGGCGAGGCCGCCGTCTGCTCCCACACCATCACGCCGCCCGTCGAGGGGTGGGCGACGAGGTAGGTGACGCCGGCGACCTCCCCGATCCGGACGACCTCCGAGTACGACGTGTCGCCGTCGGCCACGAAGTAGCCCTCGGCCTTGAGGAGCGCGCCGTCATCGGCCGCCTCCCACCGCTCGTGGATCGCCCCGCCGAAGGCCTCGGCCACCCACGCCCCCGCGAGCGGCGACGCGGGCGCGGCCGGCGCAGACGGGCCGACCGGCTCGGGCTCGGCGGCGCAGCCGGTGAGAAGGAAGACGGGCAGGAGGAAGAGGCCGTGGCGCATGGGAGGTCTCGGGCAGTCGGAGGGCGGCACCCGAGCAGGGGGCGGGGCCGGCGTCGCCATCGGGGCACTCCGTAATGGCTTTTGCGAGAAAGGCTTAGGGCCGGATCCTGACCGCTCGGGATAGACGATCCTTCGCATCTCACCAGCCCCGGGTTGCACACCCCTCCGCCTATGCGCTGTTCGCTACTGCTCCTCGCCGCCGCTCTCTGGAGCCCCGCCGCTGCCGCTCAAGTCGTGGTCGAGACCTTCCTCCCGCCCGGGTCCGGCATCGACGACGCCCTGGTCCTCGGGCCTGACGGCGACCTCTACGGCTCGCTCTTCGGGACCTTCCCCGTCCCGGGCACCACCGTCACCCGCGTCGACCTCCCCGGCACGTCGACCTCGATCTACGCCGACGGGATGGACAACTCCAACGGGCTGGGGTTCACCGACAACGGCGACCTCTACGTCGTCAGCTTCAGCGACGCGACCGTCCGCAAGGTCACGCCCGACGGCACGAACACCCTCCACGCCACCGCGGGCTCGGGCAGCCTCTCCGGCCTCCTCGTCCACCCGGTGACCGACGTCATCTACGTCACGAACTACACCAACAGCACCGTCGACATCGTCGAGCTCGACGGCACCCTCACGCCGTTCCTCAGCAACGACGGCTCGCCGCCCGAGCTCAACGGCCCCGTCGGCCTCGCCGTCGACGACGCGGGCGACCTCTACGTCTCGAACTTCAACGACGGGAAGATCCTGCACGTCTCGGGCATGGGCGAGCTGACCGAGATCGCGGACCTCGACGGCCCGCTCGGCAACACCACCGGCTTCATCACCTACGCGGCGGGGTCGCTGTTCGCCACCGGCATCGGGTCCCACGTCGTCGAGGAGATCTCGCTGCCGGACGGCACCGTCACCACGCTGGCCGGCACGGGGGCGCCCGGCTCGATGGACGGCCCCGGGGACCAGGCGCAGTTCAACGGGCCCAACGGCATCGTGCCGTCCGTGACGGGCGACACGCTCTTCGTCTCCGACTACAACACGGACGCCGTCCGGCTCATCATCCGCTCGGGCGTCACGGCGGCGGAGCCCGACGAGGCCGGCGGCGCGGGGAGCGCCCTCCTGCCGCCGTCCCCGAACCCGTTCGCGGGCGAGACCGCCGTGCGCTTCCGGCTCGACGTCCCGCAGCGGGTCACGCTCTCGGTGTTCGATGGGCTCGGCCGCCGCATCGCCACGCTCACGGATCGAGACTGGCCGGCCGGCTCGCACGCCCTCCCGTTCTCCGGCGAGGGGCTGCCGCCGGGGGCGTACCTGGTCCGCCTCGACGCCGAGACCGGCACCGACAGCGTGCGGCTCACGCGGGCGCGTTAGGGGGCGCTCT
>JAWWCA010000302.1:0-2605 GCA_033720695.1 Rubricoccaceae bacterium | reverse complement strand
TCACCGCCGGTCCCGTACGTGCCCGATGTCGAGGCCTGGGCCGCGGTGTACTCGGAGGGCTTCGTCGGTCACCTGGCACGGGTGCAAGCGCACGCGGGGGAGGGTGCGCCCGTGAGCGACGCACAGGCGCGGTATCCCGTCCTCCTGTTCTCGTCGGGCTTCGGGATGAGCCGGCACTTCTACACCGGCCTCCTCGAAGGGCTGGCCAGCCACGGCTACGTCGTCGCCGCGCTCGACCGTCCGTACCTCAACATGATGCAGATGCCCGATGGGTCGGTGCGGTCGCCGCGCGACGGGTTCTGGGACGCGTTCCCTGCCACCAGGGGGATCGGCTCGCTGGAGGCAGCCGTCCGCCAGCTCCGCTTCACCGAGGGGTACCTCGGCGCGGACCAGGACGCCGTTCTCGCAGAGCTGTCGCGGATCGACCGGGGCGATCCGCATGGTGTCCTCACCGGGCGCCTGGACCTGGGGCGCGTGGTCAACCTCGCGCACTCGGCCGGCGCGATCCCCGCGCGCGCGCTCCTCGTGGACCCGGAGGCGCCGTATCGAGGGTTCGTTTTCTACGACGCGAAGGTCCACCACACCACCGGCAGCCGCACTCTCACCCTGCCCGTAGAGGGGGAGGTGCGGGCGCCTGTGCTCTTCGTCGCGCTGGAATACGCCGCGCCCCCGCCGCCCTCGTTCGCGGACCAGCTCAGGGCGCCGCTCTACATCGTGCAGATGGAGGGGACGGCGCACGGCAGCGTCTCGGACCTGCCCGCCCTAGACGCGGCGGCTGAGGGGGACGCCGAGGCGTCCGAGCGAGCCGCGGCGCACCTCCAGACCCTCGTCTCGCGCACGGTCGACTTCGTCCGCGCCAGCCTCGACCCGGAGCACACCCTCGGCGACGCCTGGCAGACGGCCGAGGAGGGCGTCGCCGAGGTGCAGGTCCTGGTGCCTGCGCAGCGCTGAGGCCGGGGCTTCAGGCCCCGAGCACGAAGGGCGCGTCTCGGTCGGGCGAATCTTCCCTGAATAGGCCACCCCGCGGCGGCGACGCGCGGGTCGGGGCGTTGGACGGACGGCCCGGGGCGGCTACCTTCGCCCCGGCGCGGCCTCGGAGCACCCGGGGCCGCGCCCCGTTTTTCCCACTCCTCCTCGCTCATGGAAACCACCGTCACCGCCCAGAGCCCTGTCGACTATACCCTCGACCTCCACGTCCCCGCCGACGAGATCGAGCCGCGCGTGACGGCCGCCCTCAAGCAGCAGCGCGGCCGGATGAACCTCAAGGGCTTCCGCCCGGGCCGCGTCCCGCTCTCCTACGTTAAGAAGATGGTGGGGTCCGAAGTGGCCGTGCAGGTGGCCGAGGAGCTCATCGGCGAGGCCTTCAAGGAGACTGTCCAGGACGACGAGCAGTACGACGTGATCGGGCAGCCGCGCCTGGCCGAGCTCGACTACGACTTCAAGGAGGGCGGCGACCTCCGCGCCGTCGTGCGCTTCGGCGTCCGCCCGCAGTTCGACCTCGCGGAGATGGACGGCGTCCCCGTGACGAAGTACGTCCGCACCTTCACCGACGACGACGTCGAGGCCGAGCTGGAGGGGCGCCGCGCCCGCGCCGCCGAGCTGGAGGAGGCGCCCGAGGGCGCGGCCGTCGGCGAGACCGACGCCGTCACCGTGGACATCCAGCCCGTCGACCCCGAGGGCGAGCCGACGGGGCCCGTCCAGCACGACGCCCGCCTCCTCCTCGCCGACCCCAACATCCGGCCCGAGCTGAAGGAGGCCCTCGCCGGCGCCCACGTCGGCGACGCGGTGCGCATCGAGCTCCCGCACCTCCACGGGCCCGACGAGGGCCACGACCACGACGACCACGTGGATCGTTACCGGATGACCGTCAAGGCCATCCACCACCGCGTCCTGCCCCCGCTCGACGCCGACTTCATCCGCGAGCAGACCAACGGCGAGCACGACGACCTGGACGGGCTCAAGGCCGACATCCGGCAGCAGCTGGAGCAGTCGTGGGCGCGCCGGGCGCAGGAGGCGATGGAGGCCAAGATGGCCGAGCAGTTCGTCGAGGCCCACGCCTTCGACGTGCCTCAGACCCTCGTCGAGGCCTCGCTCGACGCCATGCTCGACGAGGTGCGGGAGCGGCAGCAGGGCCAGTTCCCCGAGGGCTTCGACGTCGAGGGCTGGCGGGAGGCGCGCCGCGAGCAGGCCGAGAACCAGGTCCGCTGGCTCCTCGTGAAGCAGAAGCTGATCGAGGAGGAGGGGCTCGAGGTGACGACGGAGGACTTCGAGGCCGAGTTCGAGAAGATCAGCGGGGAGGGGGCGCCGGTCGAGGCCGTGCGGGCCTACTTCTCCCAGCAGCCCCGCCTCATCGAGCAGATGGGCGACCACCTCCTGAACCGCCGCGTCTTCGACGCGCTCGGCACCCGGTTCAGCGTCGTCGAGAAGAGCCGCGAGGACCTCGAGCGCGAGCGCGCCGAGCGGCAGGCCAACGAGGCCGCCGAGGCCGAGGTCGCGGAGATGGAGACGGCCGAGGCCGGCGAGGCGCCCAAGAAGCGCGGCCTGTTTGGGCGCAAGAAGGGCTAAGCCTCCTCCCGGACCCGTCCAGACGTGCGGGGCCGACGTA
>JAWWCA010000301.1:0-2618 GCA_033720695.1 Rubricoccaceae bacterium | reverse complement strand
TCGCCGCCTACGGTCTGCCGCCCACGGCCTCCTGATCGGCGCGCTCTGCGCCGCGTGCGCCACGCCCGTCCGGCCGTGCGGGGGGCCGCCCGACACGACCCCGCCGGTCCTGGGGGGCGCGACGCCGGCCGAGGGGGGGCCGGGCGTCGAAGGCGGGCGTGACCGTCAGCGCCTGCGCCACGCTCGCCTCGTCGAGGCGCTCCGAGAACTCGAGGACGAGGCGGTCGGCGGTGACGCCCGTCGCTCCCTCGGACGGCGTCGCGCCGACCAGGACCGGCGGGGTCGTGTCGGGCGGCCCGCCGGACGGCCGGACGGGCGTGGCGCACGCGGCGCAGAGCGCGCCGATCAGGAGGCCGTGGGCGGCAGACCGTAGGCGGCGAGCCGGGCGCCCCGCTGAAGGGGTCCTGTCTACCGTCCACCGCCCACCGTCCACCGGCATCAGGCGTAGATCCCGCGCAGGCGGAGCGCCCCGGCCACCTTCTCGATGGCGATGACGTAGGCGCCGATGCGCATGTTGGTGTCGTACTTCTGGGCCGCCTCGTACACCTTGTCGAAGGCCGTCCGCATCATGCGGTCGAGGCGGCGGTTGACGCGGTCGATGCTCCAGAAGTAGCCCTGGCGGTCCTGCACCCACTCGAAGTAGGAGACCGTGACGCCGCCGGCATTGGCGAGGATGTCGGGGATGACGAGGACGCCGTTCTCGTTGAGGATGTCGTCGGCCTCGGGCGTGGTGGGGCCGTTGGCGCCCTCGGCCACGATCTTGGCCTTGACGTCGGCGGCGTTCCGCTTGGTGAGCTGGTTCTCCTTCGCGCACGGGGCGAGGACGTCGACGTCGAGGGCGAGGAGCTCCTCGTTCGTGATGGGCTCGGCGCCCTCGAACCCGGAGAGCGAGCGGTGGGCCCCCACGTGCGCGAGCGCGGCCTCGATGTCGAGGCCGTCGGGGTTGTAGTAGCCGCCGGTGACGTCGGAGACGGCGACGATCTTGCAGCCCTGCTCGTGGAGGAGGTGGGCGGCCACGCTGCCGACGTTGCCGAAGCCCTGGACGGCGACGGTGCACTGCGCGGGCCGGAGGCCGAGGTGGTCCATCGCGGCCAGCGTCGTCGTCATCACGCCGCGGCCCGTGGCCTCGCGCCGCCCTTCGCTCCCGCCGATGAGGACGGGCTTGCCCGTGACGACGGCCGTCTCGGTCCGCCGCATGTGCATGGAATAGGTGTCGAGCAGCCACGCCATGATCTGCTCGTTCGTGTTCATGTCGGGCGCCGGGATGTCCTTGTCGGGCCCGAAGACGTCGATGAGGTTGGCGGTGTAGCGGCGCGTGAGCCGCTCGATCTCGCCGGCGCTCATCGTCGAGGGGTCGCAGCAGACGCCGCCCTTGGCCCCGCCGAACGGCACGCCGACGACGGCGCACTTCCACGACATCCAGGCCGCGAGCGCCTTGACCTCGTCGAGGTCCACGTCGGGCGCGAAGCGGATGCCGCCCTTCGAGGGGCCGAGCACCTCGTTGTGGATGACGCGGTAGCCCTCGAACACGCGGAGTGAGCCGTCGTCCATCACCACGGGCACGCTCGTGATGTGGATACGGGAGGGGGAGCGGAGGTACTCGTAGAGCCCGCGGTCGAGCTCGATGAGCTCGGCGGCGCGGTCAAACCGCTCCATCATCTCCTGAAAGGGGTTGTCCTTGTCGTGGATGGGCGTGGGCTCCTGGTACACGGAAGGATGACGGACGTCGCGCTTGAAGGGAGTGGAGGCCATGGGAATGGCGGGTGTAGGAGAAGACGGGCCAAATTACGGGGGCGCCATGGGGGAGGGGTGAAAAGAAGCGGGAGAGGGAAAACGGGCGCCGCGGCCGGGGTCTCCCGGCCATCCTCCGCCCGATGCTCTACCTTCCACCGCCTCGCCCGTCTGCCCGTTGCCCCCGCCGTCCCGCCAGCGCCTGAAGGACCTCGCCGGCCTCGCCCGCCGCAAGGGGCGCCGCGCGCTCGGCCGGTTCCTCGTGGAAGGGGTCCGCGCCGTCGAGGCGGCGCTCGCGGCGGGGGCGGCGATGGACGAGGTGCTGGTGACGGCCAAGGCGGCCGAGAGCCCGCGCGTGCGGGCGATGCTGGAGCGGTCGGAGGCGCCGGTCCACACCGTCCCGGCCCGCGACCTCGCCCGGATCACCGACGTGCAGCACGGGCAGGGCGTCGTGGCCGTCGCGCACGCCGTGGTGCGGGAGGACGCCACCGCCCTCGATGGCGCCCGCGCCCTCCTCGTCCTCGACGGCGTGCAGGACCCCGGCAACGTCGGCACGCTCATCCGCACCGCCGCGTGGTTCTCGGCCGACGCCGTGCTGTGCGGCCCCGGAACGGCGGACCCCGAGAGCCCGAAAGGGGCCCGTAGCGCGGCCGGCGCGCTCTGGGACCTCGCCCTCGTCCGCCTCCACGACGCCGCCGACTACGCCGCTGCGCTCGACGGGCTGCGGGCGCGTGGGCTGGCGCTCTGGGGCGCCGACCTCGACGGTGCGCCCGCCGCAGTGTGGGCGCCGCCCCCCGGAGGGGCGCTCGTCCTCGGCAGCGAGGGCCACGGCCTCTCCGCCGAGGCCGCCGCCCGCCTCGATGGCCGCGTGCGGATTGCGGTGGCCT
>JAWWCA010000300.1:0-2661 GCA_033720695.1 Rubricoccaceae bacterium | reverse complement strand
GCGGGCGCGGCAGTAGTAGAGCGCCTCGGGGTCGATCTCGCCCGTCGTCGAGCCGTGCGAGCACTTCACGTCGTCGGCGTAGATCTCGAGCTCGGGCTTGGAGTAGTGGTGCGCGTCGTCGCTGAGGACCACGCCCTGGCTCTGCTGGTACGCGTTCGTCTGCTGGGCGTCGCGGCGGACGAACACCTTCCCATTGAAGACACCCGTGGACCGGTCGTAGACGATGCCCTTGTAGAGCTCGTTCGACGTGCAGCCGGGCTTGGCGTGGTCTACGAACGTGTGGTTGTCCACGTGCTGGCCGCCGCGGAGGACGTAGAGCCCGTAGAGGTTCGTCTCGCATCCCTCGGCATCGGGGACGACGGTGAGGTCGTTGCGGACGATGCCGCCGTCGAACGTGAACGTGGCCGTCGAGAAGACCGAGCGGCCCTCCTGCACGGCGTGCGTGGTGTTGACCTGGTGGGCCCGCGGGCCCTCGTCCTGCACCCGGTAGTGGTCCACGACGGCGTCCTGCGCCACGACGATCTCGGTGACGTGGTTGCCGAACGTCTCCGCGTCGCCGCGCACGTGGTGTGTCTCGACGACGCGGGCTTGGGCGTTCCGGCCGAAGACGAGGAGGTGGCGGCTCTGGACGAACGCGTCGGCGTCGGCGTCCACGAGGTTGATCACGTGGAGTGGTTTCTCCAGAGCGACCCCGTCGGGGACGTGGAGGAACAGCCCGTCGAGGTCGAAGGCGGTGTTGAGCGCGGGGAAGGCGTCGTCGGCGGTGCGGCCGAGGTAGCGGGCGACCACCTCGTCCGACGCGGCGTCCCAGAGGCTCTGCGCCGTGGCACCGAGGCCGTCGAGGTCCGACAGCGAGGGCGCAAAGGCGCCGTTGACGAGGACGACTCTCCACGCGTCGAGGCCGGGGATCCGGTAGGCGTCGAGGTCGGCGCGCGCGAGCCGGTCGGCGGCGCCTGCGTGGGAGAGGGCGTAGGCCGGGCGGAGGGCGGGGCGGAGGTCGGTGTACTTCCACGCCTCGTCCTTCTTGGTCGGGAAGCCGAGGGCGGCAAAGCGGTCCCGAGCCTCGCGGCGCCGAGCGGCGAAGGGGCGGGGGGCGCCGTCGCCGCTGTAGGCGCGGTCGGCCTCATCAAGGAGGCGGCGGAGGAGGTCGGGGGTCTGGTCCGTCGTCATAGCGTCTGGCAGGTGAACGTTGAAAACCGAGCCGTGGGCGGGGCGCCGGGGGCCGGTCTGACGGCCCCCTTCACGGCTCCATCTTCAAGGTCTCAGGCGGCGAGCGCCTCGGCGCCGACCTCCTCCTTGATCCACTCGTAGCCCTTCTCCTCCAGCTCCATCGCGAGGTCAGGGCCGCCGGAGCGGACGATCCGGCCGCCGAGGAGGATGTGGACCACGTCCGGCACGATGTGGTTGAGGAGGCGCTGGTAGTGGGTGATGAGGACGAAGGAGCGCTCGGGGCCGCGGAGCTTGTTGACGCCGTCGGCCACGATGCGGAGGGCGTCGATGTCGAGGCCGGAGTCGGTCTCGTCGAGGACGGCGAGCTGGGGGTCGAGCATGGCCATCTGGAAGATCTCGGCCCGCTTCTTCTCGCCGCCGGAGAACCCCTCGTTGACGGCGCGCTGGACGAGCGAGGGGTCGAGGTTGACGAACGCGGCCTTCTCGCGCATGAGCCGGAGGAAATCAGCCACGTTGAGGGGCCCCTCGCCACGGTGCTCGCGGACGGAGTTGACGGCGGTCTTGAGGAACTGCATCGTCGAGACGCCCGGGAGCTCGACGGGGTACTGGAAGGCGAGGAAGAGCCCCTCGCGGGCGCGCTCCTCGGGCTCCATCTCCGTGAGGTCCTCGCCCTTGAAAGCGATCGTGCCTTCGGTGATCTCGTAGTCCTCCTTGCCCGCGAGGACGCCCGCGAGCGTGCTCTTGCCGGAGCCGTTTGGGCCCATGATGGCGTGGACCTCGCCGGGGTTGACGGTGAGCGAGAGGCCCTTGAGGATCTCGTGGTCCTCGACCTGGACGTGGAGGTTGTCGATGGTCAGCATTCGTGTAGGTGGGTCAGGGGGTGGAGGGGACGGAGGGCGGAAGGACGGGCGGGGCGCACGCGGCGCTCCCCGTCCGGTCCACGCCTCCCACCCGCTAGCCGACGGAGCCTTCGAGCTGGACGGAGAGCAGCTTCTGGGCCTCGACGGCGAACTCCATCGGGAGCTTGGCGAGGATCTCTTTGGCGTAGCCGTTGACGATGAGGTTGAGCGCGTCCTGCTCCGAGATGCCGCGGGCCTGGCAGTAGAAGAGCTGGTCCTCGCCCACCTTGCTCGTCGTCGCCTCGTGCTCGACCTGCCCCGAGGCGTTGTGGATCTCGATGTAGGGGAAGGTGTGGGCCCCGCACTGGTCGCCGATGAGGAGCGAGTCGCACTGCGAGAAGTTGCGGGCGTGCTCGGCCTTCTTGTTGACGCGGACGAGGCCGCGGTATGAGTTGTTCGAGTGCCCGGCCGAGATGCCCTTCGAGATGATCGTGCTCCGGGTGTTCTTCCCGAGGTGGATCATCTTGGTCCCGGTGTCGGCCTGCTGGTAGTCCTTCGTGAAGGCGACCGAGTAGAACTCGCCGACGCTCCCGTCGCCCTTGAGGATGCAGGACGGGTACTTCCAGGTAATTGCGCTCCCGGTCTCGAGCTG
>JAWWCA010000299.1:0-2677 GCA_033720695.1 Rubricoccaceae bacterium | reverse complement strand
GGGTGCCGCCGGTCCTCCTCGTTCTCCAGCGCGGAGAGGGCCTCCTCCACCTGCTCCAGCACGGACAGCACGGACTGCACGCCAGCCCGGAGGCGGTCCCGGAGGTCCCGATAGATCTGGATCCGGTCGCGGAGGTCGTCGTCGGACAGGTCCTCCACGTGGCGAACGGTGAAGGGGTTAAGGCTCATCGTCGCCCTCTGGACCGGTCCAGGATCGAAGGGTCATGAGCGCGGCCTCGATCTCGACGACGATCTCTGCGAGCTCGAGGTTGTCTGGGGACGCCCGGTGCAGGGCGAGGAGCCTGGTGCGGACGTTGACCAGGCCCAGGGCGTAGGTCCGACGACGATGCTGCGTCATCGCTTCGAGGTCCCCGGGGAGGAAGGGATTGCCGCCCACGGACGGCGGTCTGCTCGGCTGATCCATCGCACACAACCGAAGGGTGAATGGCGAAGCTGCCGCGGCCCAGCAGTCGGCAGAGCCCAATATAGGGCCGGTTTTGTGTTGCAGGGCTTTATGGGGATCAGACGCGCGCCGCGTCCCCGTCCCCTCGGTCGCGGCGGCCCCGGATCGGGGGGAGGGGGCGCTTAACTCCGGGGGGGCGGCCGCCGAGCACAACGGGGCCCCTGCTCCGATGCTCCGTCCCGCCCTCATCCGCTTCTTCGCCCGCGTTCCGCCCGCGACGCCGTCTGCGTGGCGCGCGTGGCGCGCCCGCCGTCGGCGGTACGAGGCGGTGCAGATCGAGCGGGAGGTGGAGCGCCGGCGCCGCTACTACTGCCGCCGGTCGCTGGCGGGCCTCGAGGGCGCCGTCGCCGCGCTGGAGGCGGACCTCGGGCGGGCGTCGCTGGCCGACCTTCTCGCCTTGGCCGAGGGGGCGTGATGCGCGCCGGGTAGTGAGAATTTCCGGGCACACGCGCGGGGAGGAAACCAACGGGGAATTCCACGGTTGATGCGCCGTTCTGCCGGTCCGGGCGCGCTGCCAGGGCCGGGCGTTCCCCCGCATCTCCGGCGCCTCTGAGCGCCGGTTCTCATGGCCATCCCCCTGCGGGCGCGTCGGGCGCCTGCGATCTCTGCCGGTCTCCGTCCGGCGCCTCTCGCTCCTCCTAGAGAGAGCGTGGGCCCCATCGTCCTCCTCTCCGTGCTCACCCTCGTGGGCTTCCTCCTCCTGGCGTTCATCGTGTACCTGGTCTTCAGCCCAGGCATGGCCGCGCCCTTCGGATGATCCACCCCCACACGGCCCTCCGGTTCATCAGCGACGACGTCGGCCACGGCGTCGTCGCTACGCGTCCGATCCCCCGGGGCACCATCACGTGGGCGCTCGACCCGCTCGACCGGGTCCTCCCCCCGGCCGAGGTGGAGCGCCTCGGCCCGCTCTACCGCGAGCGCCTCGACCACTTCACCTTCCGCGACAACGAGGGCCGCTACGTCCTCTGCTGGGACATCGCCCGCTACGTCAACCACTCCTCGCGGGCGAACTGCCTCACCACGGCGTACGACTTCGAGATCGCCATCCGGGACATCGCCCCCGGCGAGCAGCTCACCGACGACTACGGCACGCTCAACATCGAGCACGCCTTCGAGTGCCTCCCGGAGGAGGGCACCAGCCGCACCCGGATCCTCCCCGACGACCTCCTCCGCTTCCACGAGGCCTGGGACGGGCTCCTCTGCGCGGCCTTCCCGGACGTGGTGCGGGTGGCGCAACCGCTCGCGCCGCTGCTCCCGCCGTCGGTGTGGGCGACGGCGCAGGCCATCGCGCGCGGCGAGGCCGAGATGGCCTCGATCCTCACCTGTTTCTACGACGGCGTCACCGCCTAGGGCA
This sequence comes from Rubricoccaceae bacterium, assembly GCA_033720695.1. Taxonomy (GTDB): domain Bacteria; phylum Bacteroidota; class Rhodothermia; order Rhodothermales; family Rubricoccaceae; genus DATGQT01. The sequence continues at coordinate 861 of JAWWCA010000299.1, read as the reverse complement.
GCGACGGCGCGAGATCGGAGGGGGCACGCTAGAGGGTGTTATGGACCAGCAGCGAGGTGCGGCAACGCCTGGGCTAGCATGACGAGCACGAACGCGGCCAGGTGCAGCCCCGCCACCGTCTCCGGCAACCGCTCGTAGTCCCGTGCCATGCGCCGGAATCGCGCCACCCACGCGAACGAGCGCTCCACGACCCACCGCCGCGGTAGCAGCACGAACCCCCGCTGCGCCTCGGCGTGCCGGACCACCTCCAATTCGATCCCCCGTGCCTCGGCGGCCTTCCGGGGCCCCTCGCCCGTGTAGCCCCGGTCCACGTAGGCCAGCGTCACCGCCTGGCCCGTGGCCCGCTGCACCGCCTCGCAGAGCGCGGCCACCTGATCCCGGTCCTGCTCCTTCGCCGGCGTCACGACGAGCGCGAGCAGGTGGCCGAGCGTGTCGACGGCGACGTGGACCTTGCTTCCCCGCTTCCGCTTGGCCCCGTCGTAGCTGGCCCGAGCGCCGCTCTCGGGCGTCGAGCGCAGCGTGCGGCTGTCGAGGATGGCCGCGGACGGGTGGTCCCGGCGGTCCTTGACGCCTCGGAGGAGCACGCGGAGGTCGTGGGCGATCTGCTCGAAGACGCCCGCCGAGATCCAGCGCTGGGTCTGCTGATAGACGGCGGCCCAGGGGGGGAAGTCGTGCGGGAGGTAGCGCCAGGGGCAGCCGGACCGGATGACGTAGCGGAGGGCGTCGGAGACGCGCCGGAGGTCGTGCTTGCGCTGTCCGGAGCCCTCGGGGACGAGGGCGAGGTAGGGGGCGACGAAGGCCCACTCGTCATCGGAGACGTCGGAGGGGTAGCGTGTGTTCATGCACGTTCGCTACTCCGCT
>JAWWCA010000298.1:0-2685 GCA_033720695.1 Rubricoccaceae bacterium | reverse complement strand
CTCTAACCAGTACTTCAGGAGCGAGGGGCGCTTCATAAGGGGAGGCTTCCGCCCATTATAGCGCTCCCGTGCGCGCGAAGCACCCCACCGCGCAGATATGCACGCGCCAGCGCGTCATAAGGAGCGGGTTACGTTGGTTCGCACGCGGTGTCACAAGGGGAGGCCCCGCGCGTCCCGTGCGTCGCGGACGGTCAGGCGCGGGTTTCCTGGGTCCCGGCCGCGCGCGAGATGACGAGTCCGAGGAGGCGGTATGCAGCGTGCAGCGTCTCCAGCCCGCTCTCCCCCAGCCCGGCGGCCAGCATCGAAGACCCACCTACTCGAACAGCCCCATCTGCCCCCCCGCCAGCCGACGGAAGTGGTGCGTCGCCCGCGCCCGACCCCGACGAGGCGACAGCCCATGACGCGCGCACGCCGTCTGGAACAGCCGGTCCAGCACCGACGCCCACGGACCCCGACGCACGACCCTAGCGCCTCACCCACGACGGCCGATACGTCGGACACCCCGTATGGGCGCCCGACGGACGCTCCATCGCCTTCGGCGCAGATCCCGGCGACGGCAACTGGGACCTCTGGACCGTCCACGTCCAATCGCAAGCGCTCACCCGCCTCACCGCCCACCCCGCCGTCGACGGCGGGCCCGTCGTCGTGCCGGCCTCGGCCCTCCACCCCTGACCCCCCGAGAACCACCCGGACGCCCGAGCGTATCCAGAACGGTTCCGTTTCGCTTCCGCGCCATGGCCACGCTCACCCTCAAGAACGTCCCCGACGACCTCCACCAGCGCCTCAAGGACCGCGCACGCCGCCACCACCGCTCCCTCAACCGCGAGGCCATCCGCCTCCTCCAGCAGGCCGTCGCCGACGACGCCGACCCCGACGACGACGCCTGGACCCGCGCCGCCGCCCTCCGCGACCGCCTCGCCGCAACCGGCGTCCACCTCGCCCCCGACGACCTCGCCGACGCCATCGACCACGGACGGCCGTGATCGTCGCCGACACCAACCTCGTCGTCTACGGCGTCCTCCCGGGCGAGCGCGCCCCCGCCGCCGACGCCGTCCGGCACCGCGACGCCGTCTGGGTCGCGCCTCCCCTCGCCGCCAGCGAGATCCTCAACGTCCTCGCCACCCACGTCCGAACCGGACGCCTCCACCGAGACCAGGCCCGCGACGCCTACGCCGCCGCCCGCGACCTCCTCCGCCTCGCCAGCCCCGACCCCCTCGACGCCCTCGACCTCGCCGCCGACCGCGGCCTCTCCGGGTACGACGCCGAGTTCGTCGCCCTCGCCCGCTCCCTCGGCGTCCCCCTCGTCACCGACGACCGCCGCATCCTCCAGGCCTGCCCCGACCTCGCCGTCGCCCTCGACGCCTTCGCCACCGGCCCCTAGCCCGCCCGCGGGGCCCGAACACCCCCACACCCCCCTCCCTCCCGCCATGCCCGTCCTGGTCAACCCGAAGGGCGTCGACCACGCCCAGAGCCTCATCGACAGCCACCACTACGTCAAGGACTCCGACTGGTCCACCGCACAGCCCTCCCCCGACGACGAGAACGACCTCCTCGACCGCAACGGATGGGACGACTTCGCACGGTGGCACCTCGCCGAGGACACCGACGAGAACGAGGGGACCAAGGCCCGCTACAAGTTCCCCTACGGCGACTTCCGCCGCGTCCACCGCAGCGGCCTCATCGCCGCCAAGCAGCGCGCCGCCTCCGAGCACTACGACGACGTCGAGGACGCCGCCGACCGCCTCCTCCAACAGATCCCGGACCCGGACTGAGCCCCCCCGCCTAGTCTAGTAGTAGGCCTCGATCCCGTAGCCGAACCGGCGCCCCCGCGCCGACGCCTCCACCAGGTGCGCCAGACGCTTCTCAAACACGTCCGGACGGCCCCGCGCCTGGTCCACGTACGCCGCCCGGATCCGCTGGTACGCCGGCGAGGCCGACGCGAAGAACGCCCACGCGCCCGGGCGCGCCTCGAGCGCCGCCCGGATGTCCTCCGGGATCTCGAACGCCTCCGGCCGGACCTCGCCCAGACCCGCCGCCACCGAGGGGTGCACCTGCCCCGCCGAGAGCAGCCGCGCCAGACGCTCCTGGTTCAGCTGCGAGTACGCGCTCCCCGCCCGACGAGGCGTGTACCGCTGCGCGTACCGCTCGTCGTCCAGACCCTTCCGCACGCTGTCGATCCACCCGAAGCACAGCGCCTCCTCCACCGCGTCGTTGTAGGGCACGCTCGGACGGCCCGTGTGCACCCGGTACCACACCAGCCAGATCTCGGAGGCCTCCGCGTGATGCGCCGCCAGCCACGCGCGCCACGCCGCGCGCGTCGGCACGTACAGCGTCTCGGTGATGTCCATGACCTCGGGGGGTGCGCTCCCCCCAAGACTACGCCCCGACGCGCCCCCACGCACCACCTACATGGTGTCCCAGCTCCAGATCCCGGTCGCCACCGCCTTCGGCTCCGCGTGGCCGCTCACCTTCAGCGTCAGCAGGATGCTCCCCCGGTGGTGGCTCTCGTGCGCCACGAAGTACGACAGGTGCGTCTCCCACCCCTTCGAGAACCCCCGCCGCTTCGGACGGCCGTCCCGCAGGTCCACCAGGAACCGGCCCACCGCCACACCCGACGCCTCCAGCGCCGCCCGCACCACCGCCCGCTCCGGCGAGTCCTTCGAGGCGAACGGCACCAGCCCCTCG
>JAWWCA010000297.1:0-2686 GCA_033720695.1 Rubricoccaceae bacterium | reverse complement strand
GTGCCCCGACGCGTACTCCGACGCGTACCGGACGTCCACGACGGCGACGTCGTCCTCCTCGCGGAGGCGCGCCACGTCCGGCATCGAGACCTCCTCGATGGTGGCGTGCGCCCCCCCCTCCTCGAAGAAGCGCTCCAGCGTCTCCGGCGTGGCATAGGCCTCGACCCGGTCGAACCCGATGCGGACGAGGTCGCGCACGGCTTCCTCGACGCGCGCCGCCTCGACGATGAGCACGAGGGGCGTCGTCTCGTCCACGACGAGGGAGCCGACGACGCTGTTGAAGCTCTTGTTCATCGGGGCGTAGAGGGCGCCGGGGAGGTGCGCCGCCATGAAGGCGGAGCGGTCGAGCCGCGTGTCCACGACGACCCGGCGCTCGCTGTCGGTCCGCTCGGCGAGGCCCCCGAGCTCGGCGACGGACAGCGCGCGCGGCTGCGGGAACTCGCCGAGGACAGGCACGCCCCGCTTGTTGTCCCGCTTCATGCGCGCGAAGTACATCGGCGGCTCCGGCTGCCCGGCCAGGATGGCCTCGACGAAGGCGTCCTCCCCGGCCTCGGCGGCGGCGAGCGAGGCGTTGTAGCGCCGCTCGTAGCCGACGGTCGTCTGGGGCACCGCCCCGAGCGCCTTCCCGCAGGCCGACCCGGCGCCGTGGGCGGGCCACACCTGGAGGTGGTCCTCGAGGGCGGTGAACGTCGGCAGCGAGGCGTAGAGCTGGCGGGCCGAGGGTTCCTGCACCCCGTGCATCCCCGCCGCCTGCTCCAGGAGGTCGGGCCGCCCGAGGTCGCCGACGAACACGAAGTCGCCCGTGACGACGCCCATCGGCGTCGTGGCGCCGCCGCCGCGGTCGGTGACGAGGTAGCTGAGGTGCTCGGGCGTGTGGCCCGGGGTGTGGGCCGCCCGGATCTCGATGTTACCGACCGAGAAGGTGTCGCCGTCGCGGAGGAACGTCACGTCGTAGGGCGTGCCGTCCTGCCGGGTGCCCCTCGCCCACGCGTACTGCCAGTCCTCGCCGCCCTCGGCGGAGAGGTAGAGCGCCGTGCCGTGGCGCTCGGCGAACTCCCGGGCGCCCGAGAGGAAGTCGGCGTGGATGTGGGTCTCGGCCACGGCCGTGATGCGGACGCCCTCGCGCTCGGCGGCCTCGACGTAGCGGTCGATGTCGCGCTCGGGGTCGACGAGGAGGGCCTCCTTCGTCTTCTGGCACCCGATGAGGTAGGCGTACTGCGCGAGCTTGGGGTCGACGATCTGGCGGAACAGCATGGCGACGGGAATCTGGTGACAGCCGGTCGTCCGGCCAAGACAAGACGTAAGGTACAGGAGCGGCGGCGGTCCCGAAAGCGCTGCAGGGCACGGCCTTACGGGCGCCTCGGGGTCGGCCGCTAGTGAGGCAGGCGGGGCTGGAGGGCGGCGTAGGCCCAGGTCCCCGCGAGGGCGGCCGCGAGGGCGACGAGCATCACGCCGTAGCCGCCACCGACGAGCGCGAAGAGGGGACCGGGGCAGGCGCCCACGAGGGCCCAGCCGAGGCCGAAGAGGGTGCCGCCCATCCAGTAGCGCGCACCGGGGACCCGGCCCCCGCCCCACCGCTTCGGTGCCACCACGATGGGCTCGCCGTGGAGCGTCGTCAGGCCGAGGCGGCGGATGGCCCACAGCGACAGGGCCGCCGTCGCCACGGCGCTCCCGATCACGCCGTAGAGGTGGAACGCGTCGAACCGGAACATCTCCTGGATGCGGAACCACGAGACGACCTGGCTCTCGACGAGGACGACGCCGAAGAGGGCGCCCAGCGCGAGGTAGCCGAGGAGCGCCGCGGGCGCGTTGCCCTCCCGGAGCGCCTTCGCCTTCAGCGGCGCCGGCACCTGCTCCGTGTCGGTGCACTCCAGGGGCTCGGCGGCGGGCGGCGGCGGAGCGTCCGTCTGGAGGATGGAATCGGTCGGCATGGCGGTCAGAACAGGAACGGGAGGAGGACGTGCGTCACGAGGAGGCCGCCGGCGAAGAAGCCCAGCACGGCCACGAGCGAGGGGAGCTGGAACGCGGCGAGCCCGCTGATGGCGTGGCCCGAGGTGCACCCCCCGGCCCACCGCGCGCCGAACCCGACGAGGAACCCGCCGACGACGACCATCATCAGCCCCGGCCCGGTCAAGAGCGCGGACCACGAGAAGACGTCCGACGGGAGGAGGCCGCGGAGGTCCTCGACGCCGAGGGCCCGGAGGGCGCCGACGGTGTCGGGCGCGAGCGCGAGATGCGCGCCGGGGTCGCCCCAGAGGCGGAGGGCGAGGAACCCGCCGAGGGCGATCCCGAGGGCGAAGACGAGGTTCCAGAGCCCCACCCTCCGCCAGTCGTAGCGGAGGAACGGCGGGCGCGCCCGCTCCGGGAGCGCGGCGGCGCAGGCGTGGCGGAGGTTGGCCGAGAGGCCGAACACCTTGCCACCGAACAGGAGGAGGGCGGGCACGAGCAGCCCGATGAGCGGGCCGGCCACATACCACGGCCAGGGGTCGTCGGTCAGGGGAGGCATGGACGAGGGGGTAAGCGCGGCACCCTCATACAACCCGTCGGTTTCACGGTTCCAGGCCTTTCGTTTCCTATCGACTGATGGCCTGTCTTGGGATCTGATCTTGGCCGCCCTGGTTCAACTGGTTGGTTGAACGACCGCGTCCTGCCCTCATGGATTCCGACCTCGTCCCACGCCCGCTCC
>JAWWCA010000296.1:0-2722 GCA_033720695.1 Rubricoccaceae bacterium | reverse complement strand
GCTCGGGTCCGAGCGCGCGGACGGCCGCCGCGTCGTCCGAGGGCTGCGCGACCCCCTCGCCACCGCGCCCGAGGCGCTGCTCCCGGGCACCGGCCTCGACACCACGGACGTCCGCGCGGTGTGGGAGCCGTACGTCTCGCTCGACCCCGCCATCCTCGCCCGCCGCGCGGCCGGAGTGCTCGACGCGCCCGCCACCGTCCGCCTCCGGGTGGAGGGCACCACCCTCGTCGCCTCCGGCACGGCCCCGCCGGACTGGCTGGAGCGGAGCCGCGCACGCGCGCCCACCCTCAGCGGGATCACCCGCTTCGACGACACCGCCATCACGGGCCGCCTCGTGGAGGCCCTCGCCGACAGCCTGCGCCGGGCGGCCGTCCGGTTCCCGGTCGGATCGGCCCGCCTCCTCCCCGGCCAGGAGCCCGCGCTCGACCGACTGGCCCGCCTGATGACCGACCTGCTGGCGACGGCCGCGCAGGCCGACCGGGCGGTCCGCATCCAGGTGCTGGGGCACGTCAGCCGGGAGGGCGGCGACGCCTTCAACCAGGCGCTCAGCCAGCAGCGGGCCGAGGCGACCGTGCGGCTCCTCACCGCCCGGGGGCTGCCGTCCGAGGCGTTCGAGGCCGTCGGGACGGGGGAGCCCCGCAGCGGCGGTTCGGCGAGCGGCGATGCCGCCCAGGCCTTCAACCGGAGCGCCGGCTTCCGCGTCACCTACGACGACTCCCCGCCGTGAGCACGCCCCCCCCGACGGCCCCGCACGAGCATCCCGACGCCCCGCCCGTCGAGAACCTCCGCATCCGCTTCTACGGGGTGCAGGGGAGCGGCTCGACGTTCCCCGCTCGCACCGACCGGGAGGCCCTCCTGGAGGTCCTGGACCTCCGCCTCCTCCGGAGCGTCTTCGACGACCTCGCCCGCTACGCCGACGCGGAGGGCCGCCTGAGCTGCACGCTGGAGGAGGTGCTCGGGGGCCGGCCGGACCGGGAGACCCTCCTCCGCTACCGGCGGGCGCACCGCACCGTCCCCGCCCGCAGCTACGGGGGCTGGACCACGACCGTCCACGTCGAGACCGGCGACGGGCACGACCTCGTGTTCGACTGCGGCAGCGGGTTCCGCCCCTGCGCCCTCGCCCTCCAGCGGAAGTGGGGCGAGCGCGCCGCGCGCCACCTCCACCTCTTCGGCAGCCATTCGCACTCGGACCACACCGAGGGGTTCGACCAGGCGGCCGTCTGCTTCGACCCGCGCAACACCCTCCACGTCTACGGGAACGCGCACTTCCTCCGCGCCCTCGACAGCTACCTCGGCATCTTCTCCCGCCACGTGGACGACGACGTGCGCGGCCTGAAGACCCCCATCTTCTACGGCATCATGCCGGCGCATTTCGAGGGGATCGAGATCCGCGACGGGGGCGCCTCCGGCGCCTCCGCCCCGGGCCGCTACGGCCGGGTCCACGACCTCGCGGCGCCCATCGAGATCGGCGCCACCCGCGTCCTCCCCTTCGAGGTCTACCACCCGGCGCCGTGCCTCGCCTACCGCGTCGAGCGCGGCGGCAAGGCGTTCGTCTTCTGCACCGACCACGAGCTCCGGCGCGGGAGCGACCCGGACGCCCCCGCCCAGCGGGCCAGCGACGCCGCCGAGGCGCGGCTCCGCGCCCACGCCCACGGCGCCGACGTCCTCTACCGCGACGGCCAGTACCTCCGGGCCGAGTACGAGGGGGCGAAGGGGATCGGCGCCTCCACGGCCGTCCCCCGCCTGGGCTGGGGGCACAGCTGCATCGAGGACGTCGAGGCCATGGCCGTCGCGTGCGAGATCGCCCACACCTACATCGGCCACCACGACCCCAACCGGGACTGGAGCGAGCGGAACTGGATCGACGAGGCCCTCGCCCGAAACAACCGGAGCCGGCCCGCGCAGGTGGAGCTGGCCCAGGCCGAGACGGTGATCACGCTTTGAGCACGGCCTCGGTGAGGACGCGGAAGGCCTCCTCCACGTGCAGCCCCGTCTTGGCGCTGGTGCGGAGAACGGGCCACGGGTGCTCCTGCAACGGCGCGGGCGTGCCCTCGCCCAGCGCCCACTCCGTGTCGAGGTCGGCCTTGTTGAGGAGGAGGACGTGCGGGATCGGGCCGGCCACCTGCTCGACGCGCTCCCGGATGCCCAGCGCCGTGCCGAGGGTGTCCTCCCGCGTCCCGTCGACGACGAGGAAGTAGCCGGCGGCGCCCCGGACGTAGGTCATCGGGATCTGGAAGTCGTACTCCTCGCCCGCCACGTCCCACAGCACGAGGTGGACCTCCTCCCCGCCGACGGCGACGGTCTTCTTCTCGATGTTGACGCCGAGCGTGGAGAGGTACGTCTCGCTGAAGATGCTGTGGACGAAGCGCCGGACGAGGCTGGTCTTGCCAACGCCGTACGCGCCGAGCAGGCAAATCTTCTTCTGGATCACGCGGAGCGGTTGCAGATGGGGGAGGGCGCGTCGGGCGGAGCCCTGACCGTAGTCTCGGCCCCGACAATGTAGCAGCCCGGTGGCGTCGCGTCTACGGCCCGCTCGCCGCCCTCGCCCCGGCCATCACAGCCTCCCCCGTACCGACCGGCACGCCCGAGACGCTCCCGCTACAGCGCCTTCTCGAAGCGGATGCGGTAGTCCTCGTAGGCAGCGTTGTAGCCGGCGGCGGTGACGGCGAACCCCTCGGTCAGCCCCAGCACCGTCATCCCGCTGTGCTTGTTCGGGAACGTG
>JAWWCA010000295.1:0-2753 GCA_033720695.1 Rubricoccaceae bacterium | reverse complement strand
CGGCCGTACCTGCCGAACAGGCCCCAAGACAAGAACGGCTACAAGGTGCACCTGTGGTCGGAGGACCTCTTCGGGAACTCGGAGGGCGGCAACGTGCAGATGGACCCGGCGCGGGCGCCCGTGACGCTGACGGGGGCCTCGGTGGCTCCCGGAACGGCGGCGGCCTACGCCGTGCCGGTGCCGTGGGCGCGGCGCGGCGACGTGGTCTCGCTCGGGGCGCCGCCGACGCTCCCCGCGCAGGTGCTCTTCTCGGGCGTGGTCGTGACCGACGGCACGGTGCAGATCCGGACGTTCAACACGGCCGCGGCGGAGTCTCAGCCGGCCGACGTGAGCGGGACGTGGTATGTGACGGCAGGGAACGGCCCCCACGCCGGAGACCCCCGCTACGAGAGCGACTACCACACCTCGCCGTGACGACGGGGATATTATCTACGGACTGAGCGCCGACGGCGAGAAGGCGGATACCCACACCGAAAGCGGAGCCATGCGAGCGAGAGCGAACCAACCCCCGGAGCGGAGGAACGCCAACCGGCGCCGGAACCTCGCCGCCCTCTGCCTCACGCTCGTGGTCTCCGTGGCGCTCCCGGCTAGGGCGCAGGGCGTGGAGGCGACGGAGCTCTTCGGGTCCGGGACCTCGGCCGGCGACCGGTTCGGCTGGTCCCTCGCCCTTCACGGCGACACCCTCCTCGTCGGCGCCCCCTACGACCACTACCGAGACCCGCCCGAGGAGTACCTCACGGGACGCGTCTACGCCTTCCGCCGCACCGCGCCGGGCGAGTGGGAGGAGTTCGACCTCTGGCTCCCCATGCTCGCCGCCGACTTCCAGGTCGGCGGCGGCGCGTTCGGGGGGGCCGTCGCCCTCGCCCCCGGCGGCCGCCTCGCCGCCGTCGGCGCCCGCGGCGAGACCTACACCGACGGGACGGACTGCTGCCAGGGCGCCGTCTACCTCCTCCGCTACGACGGCGCCGAGGGCGCGTGGGCCCGGGAGGCCCGCCTCCGCGACACCGACGCCGGGGACTACGCCCAGCTCGGGACGGCCGTCGCCGTGGCCGGCGGCCTCGTCGCCACGAACGGGGGCTGGGACGGCCGCGCCCTCGTCGTCTACCGCCACACCCCCGGCGCCGACGACGGCGGCGACGGGCCCGGCGGCTACGCGTTCGGGCCGTGGGTCGAGGAGGCCACGCTCACGACGGGGCTCGCCTCCGGCTTCCTCTCGGTGCACGGCGACCGGAACGTCGCGGCCACGGACCACCCCGACGAGGGCGAGCGCGTCGTCGGCGGGGCGTACTGGGAGGACACCGCGGCCGGGTACGACGCCGGGGCCGTCTACGTCTACCGCAACGACGGGACCGAGGGCGGCCCGGCCGACTGGGTGCTCGAAGCCCGCATCGAGCCGGCCGACGCCGCGCCCGCCCGCGGGTTCGGCGCCGACCTCGCGCTCTCGGCCGACGGCCGGCTCCTCGTCGTCGGGGCCTACGGGTTCTGCAGCGGGGGGCCGCCGGGCCGGGCCTACGTGTACCGGCGGGAGGGGGAGGGGGCGTCGTCGGCGTGGGTGGAGGAGGCCGCGCTGCACCCGCCGCCGCTCCCGCTCATGCTCTGCTTCGGCGCCGCCGTCTCGCTCTCGGAGGAGGGGGGCGGGACCCAGGGGGGGGCGACGCGGCTGCTCGTGGGCTCCTCGCGTCGGTTCACGCTCTACCGCCGGGAGGCCGACGGGTCCGGGGGGCACCGGTGGGAGGAGGGGTCGACGTTCGAGGAGGAGGACGGCTTCGACGGGGACACGCCGGTGCTGTGGGGGCCGGTGGCGGTGGCCGGGGACCACAGCGACGGCACGCGGGGGGAGCGGGCCGGCCAGGCGCTCGCGTTCGAGCTGGCGCAGGCGGTGTCGGTGGAGCCGGAGGGGCCGTCGGCGCCGTCGGCGCTCGCGCTCTCGGCGCACCCGAACCCGGCGCGGGGTCGGGCCGCGCTCGCGCTGGCGGTGCCGGAGGCGGGCGTGGTGCGGGTCGCGCTCTTCGACGCGGTGGGCCGCCGGGTGGCCGTGGCGCACGAGGGGCCGCTCGCGGCGGGCGCGCACCGTTTGGGCGTGGAGCTCCGGGGGCTGCCGCCGGGGGTGTATCTCGCGCGGGCGGAGGCGCCGTCGGGACTCGCCACCGCCAGGCTGGTGGTGACGCGCTGATCCGCTACGCCGCAGCCGAGCGTCAGCCGCCGCAGTCGAAGCCGACCGTCCGCTGCGCGGAGGCCGCGTGGTTGTCGGGGTGGGGGGCGGTCCAGCCGTTCTCCAGGGTGCGCGTGCCGTGGGGCGCCCAGAGGTCCTGGGTGGCGGCTTCGAGCTCCAGGCCGGTCTGCCCGGGCACGGGCGTGAGCGTGAGGTGGGGCGCGTAGACCGTCGTCCACGCGCCCGGCCGCCCCTCGCCGTCGAGCACGCGGTAGCGGTAGGTGGTGACGTAGCGTCCGCCGCCGGGCCAGAGGCGGACCGTCCACTCGGCCGGCTGCCCGCACGCGGCGCGCTCGGGGCCCTCGATCCGCACCGCGAGCTGCTCCGGCTCGCCGCGCGGCTCGAAGAGGGGGGCGCCCGTCGTGTTCGCCCGGTGGATCTCCTGCTCCCGGAGGAGCTCGACCTGCTGGAGCACCTCCTCGACCGAGAGGCCGACGACGGGGGTGTGGTACGCCCAGTCGGCCTCCAGCGTCACGGTGCCGTCGAGGCGGCCCTCGGCCTCGGGCCAGTGGAGGCTGAAGGCCGCGGCCATCGGGAAGCG
>JAWWCA010000294.1:0-2815 GCA_033720695.1 Rubricoccaceae bacterium | reverse complement strand
CGCGCATGCTCGACCTCTATGCCCCTCCCGTCGTCACGCAGGACCACCTCCTCACGCTCTTCGGCACCGTCCCCAACACGCGCACCCCCCCGGAGATCACCGAGGCGCAGCTCGACCGGCTCCTCGCGCTCACCGAGGACCCCCTCCGGTGCGCGGCGTAGCGCTGCCGGGAGCGATGGCCCCTCCGGGGCATCAGCCCGTGCTCTGCATGGCGGCGGCGATGCCGTTGATGGACACGAAGAGGGCGCGGCGGAGGTCCTCGGACGGCTCCTGGTCCCAGCGGCGCATGAGGGCGAGCTGGACGAGGTTGAGCACGTCGGTGTAGGGGTTGCGCAGGCGGATGGACTTCGCGATGACGGGGCTGTGCGCCAGGAGGACGTCCTGCTCGGCGATGGTGAGGAGGGCCCGCTCGGTCCGCGCGAACTCCTCGGCGAGGCGCGGGTGGAGGCCGCCGTCGGCCCGGGCCGCGTAGCGCTCGGCGATCCGGAGCCGGGCGCGGGCCATCTCGCGGAGCGCGTTCCGCACCACGGCCTGGAAGAACGGCCACGCCTCGTGCATCCGCCGGAGCTGCGCCAGCGTCTCCTCGCTCTCCACCTCCTCCGCCAGCGCGGCCCCGACGCCGTACCAGCCGGGCACGTTGTAGCGCGGCTGCGTCCACGAGAACACCCACGGGATGGCGCGGAGGCCGTCGAAGTCGAGCTCGCTGGCGGCCTTGCGCGAGATGGGGCGCGAGGCCATCGGGAGGCCGGCGATGTGCTCGATGGGCGTGGCCTCCCGGAACCACGGCCAGAAGGCCGGGTCGTCCACGAGGGCGCGGTAGGCGCGCATGGAGGCCTCCGCGACGCGCCGCATCAGGCGGCGGTCGGCGTCGTCCCGGGGTCCTTCGAAGGCCCCCGTGCGCTCGGCCTCGGCGGGGGCCTCGGCGAGGGCGGTGAGCTGGGCGTGGACGATCTGCTCCAGGTGGCGGTGCGCGATGCCGGGGAGCGCGTACCGGAACGAGATCACCTCGCCCTGCTCGGTGAACCGGATGCGCCCGGTCTGGGCCTCGGGGGGGAGCGCGCGGATGGCCTGCCCCGCCCGCCCGCCGCCGCGCCCGACGGTGCCGCCGCGCCCGTGGAACAGCCGGAGGTCGTGCCCGAACCGGTGGCACACGCGTGCGATGGCACCCTGGGCGCGGTGGAGCGCCCAGTTCGCCATCCAGTAGCCGCCGTCCTTGTTGGAGTCGGAGTAGCCGAGCATCACCTCCTGCAGCCGCCCCCGCGCGACGAGGTGCCGGACGTAGACGGGGTGCTCGAACAGCCGCGCCAGCCGGCCCTCGGCCGCCCCGAGGTCGGCGATCGTCTCGAACAGCGGGGCCACGTCGAGCGGGCTGTCGACGCTGCCGTCGGGCCGGAGGCGCCAGAGGCCGGCCTCCTTGGCGAGGAGGAGCACCTCCAGGACGTCGCTCACGTCGCTCGTCATCGAGATGACGTAGGTGCCGAGGCTCTCGGGCTCCCGCTCGTACCCTTCGCGCGCGGCGGCGAGGGCGTCGAGCACGCCGCCTGCCGCCTCGCCCAGCACGGCGCCGGCCGGGACGAGCGGCCGGGGGTTCTGAAGCTCGGCCGTGAGGACGGCCAGCCGCCCGGCCTCGTCGAGCGCGGCGTAGTCCGGCTCGACGCCCGCGAGGCGGAGGAGGTCGGCGACGGCGGCCTCGTGGACGCGGCTGTGCTGTCGGAGGTCGAGCGCGGCGAGGTGGAAGCCGAAGGCGTCGGCCTGCACGCGGAGGTCGGCGAGGGGCCCGTCGTCGGCGAGGGCGCCGAGACCGGCTGCGCGGAGGGCCCGGTCGAGGAGGGCGAGGTCGTCGCGGTAGGCCTCGGCGGTGTACCCGAGCGGCTCCGCCGGCGGCGCGTCGAGCTCGGTGAGGAGGCGGTCGAGCTTCGCCTCCATCAGCAGCAGCTTGAGGCGGTAGGGCTCGTGGCGGTTCTGACGCCAGCGCCGCTCGGGCAGCGACACCGCCGCCCGGTCGGCCTCGATGGAGGCCGCCAGCTCGGGGAGCCCCTCCGTCTGGAGGTCGGAGACGGAGAGGTGGAGCCGGAGGCGGTCCAGGGCGCGGCGGTGGAGGCGGAGGGCGTCCTCGCGGTGGGCGCGGAGCGTCCACGCCGTCACCCCGGCGGTCACGCGCGGGTTGCCGTCGCGGTCGCCGCCGATCCAGGAGCGGTAGCGGAGGAAGGGGGGGAGCACGGCCTCACCACCGTCCGGGTAGTGATGGCGGAGGGCGCGGCGGAGGTCGGCGTGGAGGCGCGGGACGGCCTCCCAGATGCTCGTGGCGACGAAGTAGAGCCCGTGGCGCACCTCGTCCTCGACCGTCACCTCGGCGGGCCGGATCTCGTCGGTGGCGAGGAGGAGGTGGACGCTCCGCTCGATCTCGCGGACGAGGGCGTCGTCCTCGGCGGGCGTGGTGTCGAGGTCGCGGAGGCGACCGAGCGCCTCGGCGATCGCCTTCTGGTGGAAGAGGATGGTCCGCCGGCGGGCCTCCGTCGGGTGCGCCGTCAGCGTAGGGCCGATGTCGAGGCGCTGCAGGAGGGCGAGGACCTCGTCGCGCGTGCGGCCCGCGGCCTTGAGCGCGTGGACGGCGGCCATGACCGACTCCCCGCGCGGCTCCTCGGGCGTGGCGGCGCGAGCGCGCTCGCGGTTGATCCGCACGATCTCGAGCTGCTCGGACTTGTTGACGAGGTGGAAGAACGTCGTGAAGGCGCGGAGCACGGCCAGGAGCTGATCCGTCGGGGCCTCCTCCACGAGCGTGGCGGCCTCCTCCAGGTGCCCCTCACGGCAGCGG
>JAWWCA010000293.1:0-2835 GCA_033720695.1 Rubricoccaceae bacterium | reverse complement strand
GCGATCGTAGGGCTCGGCGTCGTGCTCGCGCGGCCGCTCCTCACCGTCCTCCTCCCGGGGTGGCTGAACGACGACGCCCTCGTGGCCGCGGGCGAGCTCTCGGTGGACCGGTTCGAGCTGGCCGTGGCGACGGTCCGCTACACGTTCCCGATGGCGGGGGTCCTGGTCCTGTTCGCCTGGGGGCTGGGCGTGCTCAACAGCCACCGCCGGTTCTTCCTCCCCTACGTGGCGCCCGTCGTGTGGAACGCGGCCATCATCGGCGGCCTCGTCCTCGCCGGCTTCCTGTACTTCGACGACCCCCTCGCCGTCGGCGCGATGGAGATCGTGCCGGTGGGGCCCTCGAACCGGCTCCTGTTCGCGGCCCTCATCGGCGCCCTCCTGGGCGGGGTGCTCCAGTTCGCCGTGCTCCTGCCGGGCGTGGCGAAGGAGCTGAAGGGGTTCCGGCCGTCGCTCTCGACCCGCGTGGAGGGCGTGCGGCCGTCGCTGCGGGCGTTCGTGCCGGTCGTCCTCGGGCGCGGCGCCTACCAGCTCTCGGGCTACCTCGACACCTTCCTCGCCGGCTTCCTCGCCGCCGGCGCCATCGCGGCGCAGAACACGGCGCTGATGCTTTACCTCCTGCCGATCTCGCTGTTCGGGATGAGCGTGGCCGCGAGCGAGCTCCCGGAGCTCTCGCGGATCTCGCGCGACGAGCTGGAGGCGTTCCTCACCCGCGTCCGCGCCTCGCTCGGCCAGATCCTCTTCATGGTGGTGCCGACGGCCGTGGGCTACCTCCTCTTCGGCTACCTCATCGTGGGGGCGTTCTTCCAGACGGGCCGCTTCGGCGTGAGCGACACGTGGCTGGTGGCCCTCGTCCTCGGCGCCTACAGCCTCGGCCTCCTCGCCACCACCGCGACCCGGCTCCTCCAGAACGCGTTCTACGCGCTCTCCGACACCAAGACGCCGGCCAAGATCGCCGTCGGCCGGCTGGCCGCGAGCGCGGCCGTGGGCGCCGCGCTGATGCTGCTCCTCGACCGGCTGACCGTCGAGGGCGTCCTCGGCGTCGCGACCGAGGGCAACCCGCTGCGGCTGGGGGCCGTCGGCCTCGCGCTGGGGGCGAGCGTGGGGGCGTGGATCGAGCTCGCCCTACTCACGCGGGCGCTCCACCGGCACGCGCCGGCGTTCCGGCTGCCGTGGCGGCGGGCGGGCGAGATGGTGGGCGTGGCGCTCGTGGCGGCCCTGCCGCCGCTCCTCCTGCGGTGGGGGCTCCCCGAGGGCCTGCTCCACGTCATCCTCGAAGCCCTCGCCGTCGTCGGGCTCTACGGCCTCATCTACCTCGGGCTCGGCGTCGTCCTCGGCTTCGAGGAGGGCGAGGCCTGGACGGGCCGCCTCCTGCGCAAGGTGAAGGGCAAGCGGGAGGCGTAGGCCGGCACGGCGCGCCCCGACGTGGCTATCCTCTCTCCGTCCCCCACCCCCCTCCGACGTGGCAGGCTACAAAGGGCACCTCGCCGGCGCCGTCGTCTTCTTCGGGCTCTACCTCGCGGGGCTCGTCGTCGTGTTCGCCGTGGACCAGGCGTACCAGCAGTTCTCGGAGATCGAGCTGGTGGCCTACCCGTTCGTGCTGTTCGGGCTCAGCCTCATGTTCGGGCTCTGGCCCGACGTCGACACGAACTCGAAGGGGCAGAACATCTTCTACGGGCTGTTCTTCCTCGTGGACGTGGCGCTGATCGCGTCGCGGCACTTCGAGGAGGCCGCCTACCTCGGCCTCTTCGCCATCCTCCCGATCCTCGGCAAGCACCGCGGGTGGACCCACACCTACTGGGCGATGCTGCTGATCCCGAGCCCGCTCCTGGTGCTCCCGATGGTGCTGTTCCCCGAGGCCGCGCCGCTCTCGGGGCTGCCGTTCTACGGGGCCGCCGTCGTGGGCTACTTCAGCCACCTCTTTATGGACGGGCTGGTCGTCCCGTTGCCCGGGCGCCGGCGGCGCTGAGGGCCGCTGCACCGGCCGCGAGGCGCGCGGAACGGCCTCCACACGTGCATCTGTCGTGATGAAGTGGTAGGTTTGCCCACGTTACGCGCTCGATTCCTTGGCCTTCGGTGCGTCCAACGTCCCCCACCCCGATGCCACCCATGCCTCTCCCGATGGTCTCGCTGCGCGCGGCCGGCACGGCCCTCGTGCTCGCCCTCTGGGCCGTGCTGCTTCCGGGCACCGCTTCGGCTCAGCTGATGCCAGCGGCCCCCCTCCCGAGCGATCCCGGCGGCCCGCCCAACGTCGTCGTCCTGTTCGCCGACGACCTCGGCTACGGCGACCTCGGCAGCTACGGGAGCCCCGACGCCCTCACCCCCCACCTCGACGCCCTCGCCGCGCGCGGCCTCCGCTTCACCGACTTCTACTCGGGGGCCCCCATCTGCACGCCCTCGCGCTACGCCCTCCTCACCAGCCTCCACCCGTTCCGCAGCGGCGACACCGACCTCCTCGGCCCCCTCCACCCCAGCAACACCGACAGCGGCATCGACGCCGGGGCCGTGACGCTGGCGGAGGCCTTCGGCGCGGCCGGCTACGAGACGGCGATCATCGGGAAGTGGCACCTCGGCCACGGGGAGTTCGTCGGCGGCGGGGACGACGACACCGAGTTCCACCCCCTCCACCACGGCTTCGACAGCTTCTTCGGGTCCGTCCGCGGCGGCATCGACTACAACACCCACTACTACCGCGACGAATTCCTCGACTGGTGGGAGGACCGCCGGCCGGTCCCGGAGGACTCGCTGCGCTACGCCACCCACGTCTTCGGCGACCGCGCGGTGGCGTTCCTCGACGCGCGCCCGGACGCCGGGGTCCGCCGGCCTCCGTTCTTCCTC
>JAWWCA010000292.1:0-2880 GCA_033720695.1 Rubricoccaceae bacterium | reverse complement strand
CCCGCGGCGCGGGTCTGCCGGGCGCGCCGCGCGCCCGCGGTCCGCGCCGCCGTCTCGAGCGCCGCGCCGGCATCGTCGGGGCCGGCCCCCGCGGCGAAGGTGTCTCGGTTCGTGCGGCGGAGGCCGATGGCGCGGAAGAGGCGGTGGTCGCGCTCGCCCGGCGGGCGCGGGTCGGCGAGCCGGAACGTCGCGAGGTGGTCGGGGTCCTCAGGCGAGGGGAATGGGACGGCTGCCCCCTCGAAGCCGAAGTGGCGCGCGGCGACGCGGAGGTGGAAGAGCGCCGCGCCGCAGCTGACGACGAGCTCGCGGCCCGTCGGGTCGAGGGCGCGGAGCTGCCGGGAGCGGTCGGCGTAGAGGTGGGCCTCCTCGCCCCCGACGGCGAACCGCCACGGCTGCGTGTTGAGCACGCTCGGCGCGAGCGCCGCGTAGCGGAGCAGGAAGCGGAGTTGGTCAGCGGGCGGGCCGGCCGTCGGAAAGCGGCCCTCGGAGGCGTGGAGGCTGTCGGCGGTGGAGGGCACGGGGGCAGGCTCGGGCGGGATCGGAGCGGTCGAGCCTACGATACGCACGGCCCAGGGCGCCGCCAACCGGACCCCCCGGAACGAGACGCGCCCCCCGCCGTGGGGGCGGGGGGCGCCGTCGGGGTGGCGGGATTTGAACCCACGACCTCCTCGTCCCGAACGAGGCGCGCTACCGGGCTGCGCCACACCCCGAGGGGGGACTGCGAAGCTACCGCCTCGCCTGCCCGCCGGGCAAGCAGAGAACGAATGAAAGGCCGCTCCCGTGCCCCGTGGCGCTCAGCCCCACGGGCTGCCCCACCCCCGCGGGGCGAGGTGCCGGCCCGAGCGAATCATCAGCCACAGGCTCAGCCCCAGCGGCCAGCACAGCAGGGCGACGGTGAGCGCGAGGCGGGGGTCGTGGCCGCGCCGCCGTGCATCGCGCCACACCCAGCGGAGGCTGGCGGCGAGGGCGGCGAGGACGATGAGGAGGAGGAGCAGGGCCATGGGCGGCGGCAGTCGTCCCGTGTCAACGGGGGACGGACGGGAACGGATCGGACCAGCGGGGGTCCGTCGCGAGCGTGGTGTCGGTGAGGGTCTCGAGGAAGGCGACGAGGGCGTCGCGGTCCTTCGCCGAGAGGTTGAGGCGGAGGGGCCGCCCGTCGCCCAGGCGCAGCGCCGGGAAGAGGGCGCCGTGCGGCTGGATGCCGCGGTCGTAGTGCTCGACCACCTCCTCGAGCGTCGCGAAGCGCCCGTCGTGCATGTAGGGGGCCGTCAGCGCCACGTTGCGGAGGGAGCCGACCTTGAACTGCCCGGCCCCCGCCCCCCGGTCCGCGGGGAACCGGTCGAGCCCGTTCGAGAAGGGGCGGTCGGTGATCATGAGGTCGCCGCCGTGGCACTCGCTGCAGCGCACCTCGCCGAAGAAGAGGCGGAGGCCCCGGTTCTCCTCGTCGGTGAGGCCGGGGAGCGGACGCCCTGTCGGGCCCGGCTGGTACGCCCGGGCCTGGTCGTAGCGGCTGTTCGGCGTCACGATCGAGCGGACGAACTGGGCGAGCGCCTTCGCCATCCGCTCCGGCGTCACCTCGGGGGTCCCGAAGGCGTCGGCGAACAGCGGCCCGTAGAACGGGCGCGCCGCCACGCGGGCGACGGCCTCGTCCACCGTCAGCCCCATCTCGACGGGGTCGGCGATGGGCTGGAGCACCTGCGCCTCCAGCGTCTCGGCGCGCTCGTCCCAGAAGAAGCGGCCGTTCTGGTAGAACCGCGCGAAGGCGAGGCCCATCGCGTTCCGGTCCGTCTGCTCGCCATCGAAGCCGGTGCTGAGCGCCGTCGTGTCGGCGAAGCCGTGGGCCTGGAGGTGGCACGAGCCGCACGCCGTCGTGCCGTTGCGCGAGAGCTGCCGGTCGTAGAAGAGGACGCGGCCGAGCGTGGCGCCCGCGTCGGTGACGGGGTTGTCCGGCGGCGTGTTGTCGGCGATCCGGCTCGGCGGCGTGTCGAGGTGGGGCGGGAGCGGGGCGGCGTAGCGGTACGGGGTCGCCGGGAGCACCGGCTCCGGCGTGCTCGGCCGCGCCGTGAAGGCGGCCAGGAGCACGAGGAGGAGGAGGCCGACGAGCGAGGCGATCCGGAGCATGAGGAAGGAGGGAGGCCCGGAGGGGTTCGGGCGCTCCGGGGGAGGGGTTGCGCTACATGCTAAAAAACTAGCGATGGCGGCCGTCGTCAAGCCCTCGCTCTGGGCGAACGCTTCAAGGAGCCATGACGGAGCCCGGTTTAGCTTGCCGGTTCCGCCCAACCGCCCCGTCATGGCCGAGACGCTCATCCCCGCCACCGCCGCTGCCACCGCCTACGATCCCGCCGCCATCGAGGAGCGGGTCTACCGCTACTGGGAGGAGGGCGGCTTCTTCCGCGCCGACGCCGACTCGGGCAAGGAGCCGTTCGTGATCCCCATGCCGCCGCCGAACGTGACGGGCCGGCTCCACATGGGGCACGCCCTCCAGGACGCCATCCAGGACGCGCTCGTCCGGATGCGCCGGATGCAGGGCTACGAGGTGCTCTGGATCCCCGGCCTCGACCACGCCGGCATCGCCACGCAGAACGTGGTCGAGCGCCAGCTCAAGAAGGAGGGGCTCGACCGCAAGGCGATGGGGCGCGAGGCCTTCCTCGAGCGCGTCTGGGCCTACGTCGAGGAGTACGGCGGCATCATCCTCCAGCAGAAGCGCCGGCTCGGCGACTCGGCCGACTGGTCCCGCGAGCGGTTCACCCTCGACGACCACTACGCCCGCGTCGTGCAGGACGTCTTCGTCCGGCTCTACGAGGAGGGGCTGATCTACCGCGGCGACTACCTCGTCAACTGGGACCCGGACAACATGACGGCCATCTCCGACGAGGAGGT
>JAWWCA010000291.1:0-2888 GCA_033720695.1 Rubricoccaceae bacterium | reverse complement strand
GGCGGCCCGCGCGGGCCATGGCCCGGCCGGTGTGCGGGGGAAACCCCTAGGCCCGCTGCGCGGGCCCGCGCAGCGGGCGCCGGCCCCTAGCCCGTCCGCTCGCCCTCGACCCAGCGGACGGCGTGCTGCATCAGCTCGGTCCCCGTCTCCAGGTTCAGCTTCGTCTTGATCCGCGCGCGGTAGCTCTCGACCGTCTTCACCGAGAGGTGGAGGCGCTCGGCGATCTCGCGCGTGGGCAGCCCGCGGCCCGTCATCTCGAACACCTCGAGCTCGCGGTCCGAGAGCACTTCGAGCGGCGACTGCAGCGGGTCCTTCCGCCCGATGGCGGCGCCGAAGAGGAGCCGGTCCTTCAGCTCCTCGCTCATGTAGATCCCGCCGCGGAGCACGTGGCGGACGGCGTCGACGATGTTGTCGTCGGCGTCGAGCTTCGAGATGTAGCCCTTGGCCCCGGCGCGGACGGCGCGCTCGGCGTAGAGGGCCTCGTCGTGGCGCGAGACCACAAGCGCCTTGACGTCGGGCTCGCGCGCCACGAGGTGCTTGACGAGCTCGAGCCCGCTCATCCCCGGCAGCGAGACGTCGACGAGGACGAGGTCCGGGGCGAGTTCGTCGAAGAGGCGGAGGGCCTCGTCGGCGTCGGCGGCCTGCCCGGCGACCTCGAAGTCGGGTTCGGCGTCGAGCGTGAGGGCGAGGCCCTTCCGCATGAGGGGGTGGTCGTCAACGATGAGGAGGCGCGTCTTCATCGGCGGAGGGGAGCGTGGCGGGAGTGGAGTGGCTGGCAGGGACGGTGCAGGAGACAACGGTGCCCCCCGGCGTGCCGGCGCGGATCTCGAGGACGCCACCCAGGATCCGCGCGCGGTAGTGCATGATACGGACGCCCATCCCGCGGTTGTCGGTGGGGCGTGCGGGGGCCGAGACGCTCCCGCCCGGCGCGTCGAGGGTGTGCTCGTCGAGGCGGTCGGTGCCGGCCGACCGGACGAGGCCGGGGAAGCCGGTGCCGTCGTCCTCCACGACGAGGCGGAGGCGGCTCGGCGCCCGCGCCAGCGCGATCCGGACGTGGCGGGCCTGCCCGTGGCGGACGGCGTTGGAGACGGCCTCCTGTGCGATCCGGAAGAGGTGCGTGGGGGCCTGCTCGGGGTACCGGTGGTCCTCCTCGGGGTGGCCCTGCGCGTCGAACTGGCACGTGATGCCGAAGAGGCGCTCGGCGTTCGCGCACAGGCGCTCGAGGGCCGCGTCGAGGCCGCCGGTCTCGAGCTCGACGGGCACCAGCCCGCGCGCCAGTGCGCGGGCGTAGGTGTCGGCGTCCTTGATGAGGCGGACGACCTCGTCGGCCTCCCCTGCCGCCTCGGCCTCGTCGGCCCGGAGGTGCCGCGCCAGCCCGCGCGCAATGAGGGCCGTTCCGGTGAGCATCTGGCCGAGCCCGTCGTGGAGGTCCTGCCCGATCCGCCGCCGCTCGGCCTCCGCGATGCGGAGCACCTCCTGCTCCAGCTCGCGCCGCGCCGAGATGTCGCGGATGAATCCGGTGAAGATCGTGCGCCCGGGGAGGCGGACCTCGCTCACGGCGAGGTCCATCGGGAACGTCGAGCCGTCCTTGCGGCGGCCGACAACCTCGCGGCCGATCCCGATGATCCGGCGCCGCCCGGTCTCGTGGTAGGCCTGGATGTACCCGTCGTGCTCGGAGTGGTAGGGCTCGGGCATGAGCACGTGCACGTTCTTCCCGATCACCTCGCCGGCCTCGTAGCCGAAGATCCGCTCGGCCGCAGGGTTGAAGCTCTCGACCGTCCCCCCGGCGTCGATCGTGATGACACCGTCAACCGTCGTCTCGAGCACGGCGCGGGCGCGGGCTTCGCTCTCGGCGAGGGCTCGCTCGGTGTGGGCGCGCTCGCGGACGCCCGTGAGCATGGCGGCGACGGCGGCGACGAAGGCGAGCGCCTCGTCGTCGAAGGCGTGGGACGCGCGGTCGTAGACGCCGAAGAGGCCGGCGGGCTCGCCGGCGCCGCCGAGCCGGATGCTGAGCCCACTCGTGAGGCCCTCCCGGGCGAGGGCCTCCGGCACGGGCTCGCGGAGCGGCACCGGCTCGCCGGCGGCGAGGGCCTCGGCCACGTGTGCGTCGTCCTCGCGCATCAGCGGCGCCCCGTGGGCGCTCTCGGGCCAGCCGTGGCCGGCCGCGAGGACGAGCCTGTCGTCGCGCCGCTCGAGCACGGCCACGACCGGGACGGCGAGCGCCTCGGCTGCGGCCTGCGCGACGTAGCCCGCGAGGGCCCGTGGGGTGGCTCCTTCGAGGGACCGGAGGGCGAGCTCGGCCAGGACGGCCTGTTGGAGGACGTGGCGGTGGGGCGCGCTCGACATGCCGCGAAGCTACCGGTCGCCGGGCGGGCCGAGGAGGTCGTCGAGGGGCCGGCGCGGCGTGCCCTCCCGGCGCTCGGGATAGCCCACGCGGAAGACCACCTGCGGGAACCCGCCCCCCGCCCGTGCCGCCAGCACCGGCCGCAGCCGCTCCACCTCGACGGGCTGGTTGACGTACGAGGCGAAGAGGCCGCGGTCGGCCGCGTCGAGGAGGACGTGGGCGAGGGCCTGCCCGGCCGCCAGCCACGCCGGCGGCGTGTCCGCGCTGGTGGCGAGGACGAGGACGGCGGGGGAGGACGCGATGAGCGTCCGCGTCCGCGTGGCGAGGACGTCGGAGGGGGTGCGGACGGCGGAGCGCCGGTCCCACGGCCCCTGCTCGGCGTCCGGGACCCCGTCAGGGCGGGGGTCCCCCTCGGGGCGGAGCCACTGCCGGATCTCCCCAGCGATGGCCGGGTCGTTGCCCTGGAGGCGGATGCCCTCCTCCACGAGCGCCGCGACGGCCTCCCGGTCCTCGGCGCGGGTCAGGACGGCGAGCCGCGCGCCCT
>JAWWCA010000290.1:0-2904 GCA_033720695.1 Rubricoccaceae bacterium | reverse complement strand
GTCGATGACGCCGATGTCGCGCGCCGGGTCGACCGAGCCGTCGACGTGGTGCACGTCGTCGTCGTCGAAGCAGCGCACGACGTGGCACACGGCGTCGACCTCGCGGATGTGGGCGAGGAACTGGTTGCCCAGCCCCTCGCCCTTCGAGGCGCCCGCCACGAGTCCCGCGATGTCCACGAACTCGACCGTAGCCGGGAGCACCTGCGCGCTCCTGGCGAGGTCGGCCAGCCGCTCCAGCCGGGCGTCCGGCACGGGCACGACGCCCACGTTGGGCTCGATCGTGCAGAACGGGTAGTTCGCCGCCTCAGCGCCCGCTTCCGAGAGCGCGTTGAAGAGCGTGGACTTCCCGACGTTCGGGAGCCCGACGATGCCGACGCGGAGGGCCATCGCAACAGGGGGGACGGTGGGCAGGGGACGGTGGGGCGGCCGCGTGGGCCGTAGATTCGGAGTCTAGCGCGCGGCCTCGGCGGAGGGCGCGCACTCTCTGCGAAATGTCACGGCTCCCGCAGAGCCGCGCCCGTCCCGGCCGTGCCGCGCCTCCTCCCCCTCCTCCTGCTCCTCGCCCTGCCGGCCGCGGCCCAGGATCTCGGCGCCGTGCCCCGTCTCAACCTCGGCGCGGGCGTCCTCCCCGGCACCGGCGGCTTCGTGGGCTACACCGCCCCCCGGCTGACGGTCTTCACGGTCGAGGGCGCGCTCTACGCGGACTACACCCCGCGCGTTGTGGGGGGCAGCGGGCGGCTCCTCGCCGCCGTCGGCCTCGGCGGCGGCGTCCGCGCCCTCCGCCTCGCCGGCCTCGTCTCCGAGGTCGAGACCGACGCGCTCGACCTCGACCTCGGCCTCCGCCTCGGGCCCAGCTTCTACACCGCGTTCTTCGAGCGGACGGCCGAGGAGGAGGCGCGCTCGTTCCGCGTCATGCTCGAAGGGTTCGCGCGCGGCACGCTCGCCCTCGGCAGCGGCGCCGTCGTCTTCGCCGAGCTGGGCGGCCAGGCGCCGCGCCTGCGCGGGGGGCTCTCCCTCGGGCTGTGACCGGCGGCCCGAGCGGCCCCTCCCCCACCCTCTTCCCTACCCCTCGTAGGGCACCCGCACGAACGTGCGCTCGGGCAGCCGCACGGCCGTGAGCGTCCCGAACCCGGGGAGGTGGTGGTACACCGCGCCCGTGTCGATGTTGATGAGGTTGGGGCGGTTGAGCGGCTCCGGCTGCGGGGTGTGCCCGCACACGACGGGGGTCTCCCAGCGGCCGAGGTCGGCGTCGAGGTGGGCGCGGGTCCAGAGGAAGACGCGGGGGTCCGGGCGGGCGAGGTTCTCGGCGACGCTGCGGCGGGGGTCGAGGCCGGCGTGGACGAACACGAAGCCGCCCTCCTCGTGGACAGCCGGCGTGCGCTCGAGGAAGGCGATGTGGGCCTCGGGGATTTCGACGCGCCCGCCCGCCATGTACCCGGCGAGCGTGGCCATGCCGCCGTTGATCCGCCACAGCTCGTAGGCGTTCGGGGCGCCGTCCACGTAGTCCAGCATCATCTGGTCGTGGTTGCCGCGGAGGAAGACGCACCCGGGGCCGCGGCCGTCCGCGGCGTCGGCCTCGAGCTGGAGGAGGCGGTCGAGGACGGCGGGGCTGGCGGGCCCGCGGTCCACGTAGTCCCCGATGAAGACGACGCGGTCGTCCGGGGTGAGCGCGAGGCGGTCGAGGAGGCGGTCGAGCGTGGCCGCGCAGCCGTGGACGTCGCCGATTGCGTAGAGTGCCATGCCCCCTCCCGCCGCCGTCTAGCCCCGGGGGCGGCGGCCGCCACCCACGGAGGTCTCGACGAGCCCCCGGCCCGTCTTCTTCAGCCGCCCCGTCTCCTGCAGCTCGCGGAGGACGGCGTCGAGAACGCCGTTGACGAAGGCGCCGCTCTTGTCCGTCGAGAACGTCTTGGCCACCTCGAGCGCCTCGTTGATCGTGACCTTCGGCGGGATGTCCTCGAAGGTGAGCAGCTCGGCGATCGCCATGAGCAGGACGAGGCGGTCGGTGAGCGCGAGGCGGTCGAGCTCCCAGTTCTCGACGTGCCGCGCGATGAGGACGTCGGCCTCGCCGCGGACATCGAGGGCCCGGACGAACAGCTTCTCGGCGAAGCGGAGGTACGTCGGCTCGCCCTTGAACGTCGGCTGGATGAGCGTCGCGAGCACGTGCTCGGCGTCGTCGCCGCTGAGCTCCCGGGCGTAGAGGGCCTGGAGAACGCGCTCGCGGACCTGGCGGCGTTTGCTCATCGCGGGAGAGAACGGACGTCGGGCGGCCGGGCGGCCGGTGGGGAGAGAGTGAGCCGCCAAGATACACGGCCCGCCTCAACGACGGCACGAAGCCTCGGCGAAGGGGCCGCGGCCGGCGCGGCCGGGTCCAACCGCCAGGGGGTTACGCAGCCGCGCGGCCCGGTGTCTAGCGGTCACGCCCTCCCCGCGCCCGATGTCGCTCGCCCCCCTCCCGCCCCCGCTGCGGCCCTCCTCCCGCCCCGCGCTCCTCGTCGCCGCCGGGGTCGGCGTGGGGATCGGGCTCGCGGCCCGGGGGGTGCCGTTCGCGGCGTGGCTGGCCCTGCTCGGGCTCGCCGCCGCCGCAGCGGGCCTCGCCGCCTGGTGGGCCCGGCGCCGCATCGTGACGCTGCGGGGCCTCACGCTCGCCCTCGCCGCCACGAGCGCGGCGGTCGCCGCGGGCGGGCTCCGGTACGCGGCGTGGGCCCGACCGCCGCCCGACCACCTCGCCCACGCCGTCGCCGCGGCGGCGGCGCAGGAGGCCGAGCTGGCGCTCGTGCTGTGGGGCGAGGTCGCGTCGCCGCCCGAGCGCCTCCCCTACGGCGTCCGCTTCTCGCTCGCCGCCGACTCCGCCTCCAACGGGGTCGTCGTCGCGCCGCTGCGGGGCCGGGTGCAGGTGCTCCTCGG
>JAWWCA010000289.1:0-2942 GCA_033720695.1 Rubricoccaceae bacterium | reverse complement strand
TCGGCGAGGTCGGCGAAGCGGGTGAAGGCCTCGCCCACGGCGTCCGCGAGGTCGGCGACCTCGACCGACAGATCGATAGCGGCGTCGGCGTCGGAGAGCAGATCGCGAAGGAAGGCGAGGTAGCGGCGGAGCGCGAAGAGCGTCACCATCGAGATGCCGTAGCCGACGAGGGCATTGTTGGCGTCGTTCCACTCGGGGCGCTGGGTGTTCATCCAGATGCCGCCGCCCGGGACGAAGTTGGTCAGCTTGGCGAGGAGCGGGACGAGCAGCTTCTCCGCGAGCGGGACGAGGAGCACGTGGCCCGACCCGTCCCAGAGCATCTTCCCGTCGGCCCCGACGGCCTCCACGCGCTCGACGATTCGGGCCTCCTCGGCGTCGTCGAAGACGACGGTGTCCTGCGGGTCGCGGAGGAGGTCGGCGTAGGGCTTGATGCGGTAGGGGACGTTGGCGTAGCTGAACCGGCGGTCGTGGAGGAGCGCGGCCAGACGGTCGGGCTCGTGCGCGCGGAGCTGGACGAGGAGGCGGAGGAGGTAGATGATCTGGTGGTCCCCCCAGTAGCCGATGTACGACCACGGGTCGTCCGGCTCGATCCGCTCCCAGTCGATTCCGTCGTCGGTGATGCGGTAGGGATTGTAGCCGTCGGCCGTCGAGGCGTTGACGAACGTCGTGACCATGCCCTCGAAGAAGCCCGGGAACGAGCGGCCGAGGGCCTCCCAGTTCTGGAAGATGTCGCGCCAGTTGCCCTCGTACCCGTGCCGGAGACCGCCCTCCTCGTCGTGGACGTCGATGGAGAAGTGGTTCCACGGCCGGCTCGGGTCGCCGTGGCGCCGGCTGAAGTGGAGCGGGAGGTACTGGGCACAGAGCCGCCGGAGCTGCGGGCTGCCGGCCTCCGAGGCCTCGCGGAGCGCCTGGATCGTCAACGTCTCCGGAAGGGCGTCGAACCAGCCGGCGTGGGCCTCCGCGACGGGCACGTTGTAGTGCGCGACGAACGCCCGCACCGCCTCTCGTCGGACGCGGTAGCCCTCGTCGAAGACACCGCCACGCATGATGTTGAACAAGACGTTCATGCGATGCCGGGCCGTCGCCATGGCGTCGGCCGTCTCCTGCTCGCCGTCGGCCGTGGCGACGAGGAAGCGGAGCCGCTGCGTGCCCGCGTCGACGTCCTGGTGGACGGCGCGGCGGAGGGCCTCCGCGTCCGTCAGCGCCTCGTCGAGCGCGACCACGTCGGCCGCGTCCTGCTCGATGTCGGCCACGAGGTCCCAGGCCCGGGTCGCGCCGGGTGCCAGCTCGAGCGCGGCGTGGACGAGATAGGCGCCGCGCTCGGCGCGGACGAGCGGCTCGCCCGCGACATCCTCCCCGCGCCGAAAGCGGTCGAGCTGGCGGGAGGAGAGGAGGACCGCATCGGCGTCGAGCCCGGCCTGCCAGACCGTCGTCGCGAGGAGGGCCTCGCTGGGCTCGGCCCGGTCGACGGGCTGCGCGCTGAGCGCGAAGATGCCGAGCCCCGAGCCGAGCTGCTCGTTTCTCTTGTAGGCATCGGCGAGGACGCTGCGCGTGTCCTGCATCGCGCGGGGGATGCCGTAGGGCATCAGGTGCTGCACGCCGTCGAGGAGGCGCACCCGCGCCGGCTCGCCGCCGTGGTTCGTCAGCGCGGAGGTCCGGACGAACCCGTAGCGCTGGCTCGTCGCCCACGCCGTGGCGAAGGTGAGGCCGAGGTCGTCGTTCACCTCCTCGAAGCGGAGCCGGTCGCCCCGGAGGCTCTTGTAGAGGTGGCGCCGGACGCGGTAGAGGCCGGCGTAGCGACGCGAGAACGGCTCCCAGAGGCACCGCTGCGACGTGCCGTTGATGCCTCGCGCGATAAGGAACAGCGTCTTTCCGCCCGTCCGGCCCTGCGCGTCGTGGATGCGGTCCACGGTCTCGTAGGGGAAGAGCGCGTGCTCGGGGCTCCGCCGCCCAGCCGCGAGGGAGCCCGTGCTGGAGGCGAACAGCCAGTGGTCAGCCGCGCTCACGACCGTCACGAAGAACGGCGGCATCCGGTCCACGTTCGCGATCCGGTAGTAGGGCGTGCCGTCGATCTCGACGATCTCCCCCTCGACCGGCGCCTCGTTCACCCGCAGCGGCGCGGGCCCGACGGCGACCCCGACGTCCGAGCGGGTCGGCCCTGCCTTCGTCTCAGCCTTCGACATAGAATGGGAGGTTGGCGTGTGCGGCGCTGTTCTGGCCGTCGTAGACGTTGACGAAGAGGCGGTAGGCGCCCGGCTCGGTCGGGGCGGTGACGGTGACCTCGGCCGCGTCGGCCGGGGCGACGACACCCGGAATGACGGCGGGCTCGGGCTCGTCGTCGCCGCCCTCGCTTAGGATCCGGGCCTCCTCCCGGACCTCCCACTCGTAGCGGAGCGCGTCGCCGTCGGGGTCGGTCGAGGTGACCTGGGCGGGGACGGACTGCCCCGGATCGAGGGTGACCGCGTCGGTGGCCCGTCGGCCGTCGAGCGTCATGCCTTCGAGGCGCGGCGCGCGGTTGTCGGGCCAGGTGCCGTTCCAGAGGTAGTGCATCACGTCGACGGCCTCGGTCTCCTCGCCGGTCGGCATGAACATGCCGTACCAGGTGGGCGTCCGCTCCTGCTTCTGGCCCCAGAGGAAGACGTAGGAGCCCAGCCCGGTCGTGGTGTCGGAGGCGATCGCGGTCTCGTAGCGCGATCGGTAGAGGTCGGCCTTGACCGAGCTGTTGTTCTCGATGGGAGCGCCCCACGGCGTTTCCTCGACCTCCCAGTGGCCCGTCGCGCCCCACTCGGTGACGATGTAGGGTCCGTCGTAGCCGGCCTGTTCGAGCCGAAGGGGGAGGTTCTCGATGTCGGCGTAGAACTGGACGCTGAGGAGGTCGAGATCCGGCGCCCGCTCGGCGAGGTCGGAGGCGAGCTCGGGCCCGATGCCCGCGAGCATCGTCG
>JAWWCA010000288.1:0-2944 GCA_033720695.1 Rubricoccaceae bacterium | reverse complement strand
CCCCGTCACCTGCCCGAGCGGGCTCGTGGGCGAGTACTGCCCCTTCGTCAACCCGTAGACCTGGTTGTTGAAGAGCAGGATGGTGATGTTGACGTTCCGGCGCAGCGCGTGGAGGAAGTGGTTGCCGCCGATCGAGAGGGCGTCGCCGTCGCCGGTGATGATCCAGACGTCGAGCGCGGGCCGGCTCGCCTTCAGCCCCGTCGCCACCGTCGGCGCGCGGCCGTGGATGGTGTGGAAGCCGTAGGTGTCCATGTAGTAGGGGAACCGGCTGGAGCAGCCGATGCCGGAGATGAACACGGTGTCCTCCTTCTTCTCGACGAGCTCGGGGAGGACGCGCTGGACGGCCGCGAGCACGGCGTAGTCCCCGCAGCCGGGGCACCAGCGGACGTCGGAGCCGGAGACGAAGTCCTGCCGCGAGAGGACCGGGAGCGCGCCGAGGTCGCCGTCGCCCGAGGGCGGCCCCTCGGCCGGGATGCCGACGACGCGGGCCGCCGGCGGCTTGGCCGGCCGCGTGCCGGGGCGCGCCGGCGGCTTGGCCGGCTTACTGCCGTGAACCTTCGGTTTGGCGCCGGGAGGGCCGGCGGGCTTCGCCGCGGTTGGGGGCCCGGCTGGCTTGGTCCCCTTCGGCGGTCCGGCGGGCTTGCTCGTCCGGGGGCCGCCGGCGCGGACGCCCTGGGGGCCGGTGGGCTTGGCCGTGCGGGCGCCCGGCGTCAACGCCGCCGGCTTGGCCTTCGGGGTCCCGGCGGGCTTCGTGCCTTTCGGCGGCCCGGCTGGCTGGGTCCCCTTGGGCGGACCGGCGGGCTTGACGCCCTTGGGCTGTTCGGGCTGCTCGTTGGGGGTCGGCTCGTCGCTCATGACGGAGGGGGCATCGGCCCCGGTGCGGTTCAGGAGTCGGTCTCGGCGTGGGCGGCGTGGAGGGCGGCCTCGATCTCGCTCCCCTTGAACGGGAGGCCCTGGACCTTCGTCAGGCTCCGCGCCGGGAGCAGGAAGCGCTCGCGGAGGAGGCGCACGAGCTGGCCGTCGTTCAACTCGGGCACGAGCACGGCGCGGTAGCGGCCGAGGACGGCCTCGAGGTCGGACGGGAAGGGGTTGAGCCAGCGGAGGTGGACGTGGCCCACGCGGAGGCCCTGCGCCCGCGCCCGCTCGGCCCCCGCTTTGATGGCGCCGTAGGTCGAGCCCCAGCCGACCACGAGGACGTCGCCCTGGCCGTCCTCGGCCGCGTCGCCCTCGACCTCGAGGGGTGGGAGCTCCTGCGCGATCCGCGCCACCTTCGCCGCCCGCGTCTGCGTCATCGCCT
Organism: Rubricoccaceae bacterium; assembly: GCA_033720695.1. Taxonomy (GTDB): domain Bacteria; phylum Bacteroidota; class Rhodothermia; order Rhodothermales; family Rubricoccaceae; genus DATGQT01. The sequence goes on along the minus strand of JAWWCA010000288.1, from coordinate 1,647 downwards.
CGTGGTTGTCGGGGTCGTACGAGACGCCGCCCGTCCGCGCGTCCTTCTCCAGCCCGCCGATGCGGTGCTCGAGGCCGGGCGTCCCCGGCTTGGCCCACGGCCGCGCCAGCGTCCGCTCGTCGCGGACGTAGGGGAGGAAGGCGCCGTCGTCGGTCGTCGGCGCCGTGTCCCGGTGGGCGAAGCGGACGGGGAAGGGGGGGAGGGCGGCGACGTCGGGGAGCCGCCACGGCTCGGCGCCGTTGCCGAGGTAGCCGTCGGAGAGCAGGATCACCGGCGTCATGTAGGTCACGGCGATGCGGCAGGCCTCGTAGGCCGCCTCGAAGCAGTCGCCGGGCGTCCTGGCGGCGAGGACGGGGAGGGGCGCCTCGCCGTTGCGGCCGTAGACGGCCATGAGGAGGTCGCTCTGCTCCGTCTTCGTGGGCATCCCCGTGCTCGGGCCGGCGCGCTGGACGTCCACGACCACGAGCGGCAGCTCCGTCATCACGGCGAGCCCGATGAACTCGCCCTTGAGCGCGAGCCCCGGCCCCGAGGTGGCGGTCACCCCGAGGGTGCCGCCGAAGGCCGCGCCGACGGCGGCGCCGACGGCGGCGATCTCGTCCTCGGCCTGGAACGTCCGCACGCCGAACTCCTTGTAGCGGGCGAGGGCGTGGAGGAGGTCGCTCGCGGGCGTGATGGGGTAGGAGCCGTAGAAGAGGCCGAGGCCGCTCTGGGTGGTGGCCGCGACGAGGCCGAGGGCGAGGGCCTCGTTCCCCTTGATGGCGCGGTAGACGCCGGGCGCGAGCTCGGCCGGCGCCACCTCGTAGCGGGCGGCGAAGGCCTCCGTGATCTCGCCGTAGTGGTAGCCCTTGTCGAGGACGCGGAGGTTGGCGTCGCGGATGGTCTCGTCCTTGGCGAACTTCGCCCGGATCCACTCGCGCGCCGGCTCGATGGGGCGGGTGTAGAGCCAGAGCGAGAGGCCGAGCGCGAACATGTTCTTCGAGCGGTCGGTCTCCTTCGTCGAGAGGTCGAAGTCGGCGAGGGCCTCGCGCGTGAGCCGCGTCAGCTCGACGCGGACGAGCTCGTAGCCGTCGAGGGTGCCGTCGTCGAGCGGGCTCGCGTCGTAGCCGGCGAGGTCGAGGTCGCGCTGCTCGAACGCGTTGGTGTTGACGAGGACGAGGCCGCCGGGCCGGACGCGGTGGAGGTTGGTCTTGAGGGCGGCCGCGTTCATGGCCACGAGGAGGTCCACCTCGTCGCCCGGGGTGTGGACGGCGCGCTCGCCGAAGTGGAGCTGGAAGGCGGAGACGCCGTAGAGCGTGCCGGCCGGGGCGCGGATCTCGGCGGGGAAGTCCGGGAGCGTGGCGAGGTCGTTGCGCGCCAGCGCCGTGGCGTGGGAGAACTGGCTGCCCGTGAGCTGCATGCCGTCGCCGGAGTCGCCCGCGAAGAGGACGGTGACGTCGGGGAGGCGGTGCGTGGGGCGCCCGTTCGTGCGGGCCGTCGGGGGTGTGTCGGCCATAGGGGGTCGGGGATGCGGTGGCCGGGCCTAGCCCATAAGGTATGCGTTGGCGCGGAAGGTAGTCGTACGGGCCCGACCGTCGCGGCGTTCACGTCGTTTTTTCGAGCCCGGAGGCGGGCGCCCTCCAGCCCTAGCGTCAGGCAATTCACGGAACT
>JAWWCA010000287.1:0-2944 GCA_033720695.1 Rubricoccaceae bacterium | reverse complement strand
TTTTGGAGCGGGCCGCGGCCGGCGAGGCGCCCACGACGCGCGGCCTGTTGGGGCGCAACACGGCCTACGCCCCCCCCCGCCCCCCCCAACCCGGGGGGGCCCGCCGCCCCCCGTCGCCCCCGCACGCGGGTCTGCCGGAGCCGTGGGCTACGGCAGCAGCACGGCGTCCACGACGTGGATGACGCCGTTGGACTGGTAGACGTCGTAGGTGGAGACGCTGGCCGTGCCGCCGTTCGCGTCGGTCACGACGATGTTGTGGGGGCCGTTCATCCGTGCGGTGAGCGTGCCGCCCGACGCCGTTTCGAGCAGGGCTTGCCCGCCGCCGTCGCGGATCCGCTCGGCGAGGGCCTCGAAGCCGAGGCGGCCGGGCACGACGTGGTAGGTGAGCACGGCCGTGAGCCGCCCCTTGTTCTCGGGCCTGAGGAGGGTCTCGACGGTGCCCTCGGGGAGGTTCTCGAAGGCGTCGTTGACGGGCGCGAAGACGGTGAAGGGGCCGTCACTCTTGAGGGTCTCGACGAGTCCGGCCGCCTGCACGGCGGCGACGAGCGTGGTGTGGTTGGCCGAGTTGACGGCGTTGTCGACGATGTCCATCGAGGGGTACATCGCCTCGCCGCCCACCATCACGGTGTCGTCCTGGGCGATGGCGAGCGGTGCGCCGAGACGGCCACGCACGCAGCGGGCGCTGCGGGGGGGCTGGGTCATGGAGGGGCCTCGGGGGAGGCGGTCTCGTGAGAGGGGAGCGTGTTGGGTGACGCCGTCAGGCATCGTCGCCAATCAACCCCCTGCCGGTGCTCGTTCGCTAGATCACCCGCTGCCCGGTGTGTGCCCGACCGACCCGAAAGAGTGCTCACCTCGTGTCCAGTGGGGCTGGCAGGCGTCCGGCGTGTGCGACGCGGGGCCTCCGTCAGTCGGCGGTGGGCCGCCAGCGTGCGGCCTCATCGGGACGGTTCCAGGCCTCGTAGAGCGAGGCTAGCCGGTCCGCGGCGCGGCTGGGGTCGTGGCCCCCCTCCTGGAACAGGCGATGCGCATCGAGGAGCACGGCCTCCGCCTCGTCGTAGCGGCGCTGGGCGGTGAGCGTGGTCCCCAGCCCCACCGTGGCGCGCGCCGTGCGGACGTGGCCGGGCGGGAGCGCCGTCCCCATCCGGTCGATGGCCTCGCGGTAGGTGGCCTCGGCGTCGTCCAGCTGCCCGGCGGCCAGGTACACGCCGGCCAGCAGCGCGCCGATGATGGCCACCCCGGGGTGCTCCTCGCCTACGGTTTCCCGAGCACGATCGAGCACCTCGCGGTAGAGCGCAGCGGCCTCGGCGTGCTGGCCCCGGTCCTTCAGCAGCTCCGCCAGGTGGGTCCGGCCGATTTCGGTCTCCCGGTGCGCGTCGCCGAGGGTGCGCCGGTAGATCGCCAGGGAGGTGCGGTAGGCCTGCTCGGCGGCTTCGAGGTCATCCTGCCCGCGCAGGATGGCCCCCAGCTCGACGAGCGTGGCGGCGTTGGCGGGGTGCTCCTCGCCGTAGGCCGCCTGCTGGATCGCGAGCGCCTCGCGCGCCACGGGCTCCGCCTCGTCGAAGCGCTCCTGGTCGCGCAGGACGAGCGCCAGCGTGTGGAGGACCTTCGCCAGATCGAGGTCGCCGCCTCGTTGCTGCCGGTAGGTGGCCTCCAGCTCGCGGAGGAGCGCCTCGGCCTCCTCGTAACGAGACAGGTCCTCATAGAGGACGGCGAGGTCGTGGGCCGCGCCCAACGTGGCCGGGTCCTCTGGGCCGAGGCGACGGTAGGTGGCGAGGGCGGCCGTGAGGTGCTGCTCGGCGTCCTCGTAGTTGCCCTGCTGCTGCTCCAGGGAGCCCAGGGCTCGCCGGGTCTCGGCCGTGGCTCGGTGCTGATCGCCGTAGAGGGCCCGGCGGGTGGCGAGGGCCTCGTCGAGGTGGACCCGGGCCTCGTCGTCGAGGTTGAGGCGGAGGTACGTCGTGCCGATGAGCGAGAGCAGGCGTGCCTGCAGGGCGGGCTGCTCCGCCAGCTCGCGCCGCGCGCGCTCGCCGCCGCGCGCCAGCAGCGCCGAGGCCCGGAGCGTGTCGAGCCGCTCCTCGGCGTAGGGGTCGGCCGCGGCGAAGAGGCTCTCGAGGAACGCGGCCGTGGCCTCGGACTCGGCCAGCGCGTGGGCCGTCTGCTGCTGCTGGACGAGGAGGACGGCGGCGAAGGCGACGAGGAAGACGACGGCGAGCGCGCTGACGCCGACCCCCCAGCGGTGCCGCCCGACGAACTTGCGCAGGCGGTAGCCGAGCGCGTCGGGCCGGGCGTTGAGCGGGAGACCGGTCCGACGGCGCCGGAGGTCGTCGAGGAGCGCCTCGGCGGAGGCGTACCGCCGTGTGGGGTCGGGGTGGAGCGCCGTGAGCACGAGGGTGTCGAGGTCGCCCCGGAGCGCGCGGCGGCGGGCGGGATCCGCTGGGATCGAGCTGGGCGGGGCGGGGTCCCGCCCCGGGCGCGTGCCCGTGAGGAGGAGGTAGAGGATCGCCCCGAGGGCGTAGACGTCGGCGGCCGTCGTGTCCGGCTCGCCGCGCCGCTGCTCGGGGGCGGCGAAGGCCGGCGTGAGGAAGCGCGCCGCCGGGTGTGTGGCCTCGGCGTCGGTCTCCAGCAGCCGCGCCACCCCGAAGTCGAGCAGCTTCACCCGCGGCGCCCCGCCCCCGCCCTCGCCCACGAGGATGTTCGACGGCTTGAGGTCCCGGTGGACGACGAGGTGCCGGTGCGCGTAGGCCACCGCCGCGCACACCTCCTCGAACAGCGACAGCCGCGCCTCCAGGCCCAGCCCGCGCGCCTCGGCGTAGGCCGTGAGCGGGGCGCCCTCGACGAGCTCCATGACGAGGTAGGGCCGGCCGTCGGGGGCGGCCCCGGCGTCGAGGAGGCGGGCGACGCCGGGGTGGTCGAGGCCGGCGAGGATCTGCCGCTCGTATCGGAAGCG
>JAWWCA010000286.1:0-2957 GCA_033720695.1 Rubricoccaceae bacterium | reverse complement strand
TGGGGACCACGGGGACGAGGTCCGCCTCGGCCATCCCGAGCAGGCGCTCGAACACTTCCTCGGAGACGCCGGAGTGGCCGAGCCCGAGGGCGTGGACCTTGAGGCGCAGCATGCGCCGCGTGAGCGCGCGGGGCACCGGCGGCCCGACGCCGACGGCGTGGGAGCGGAGGAGGTTCACCTGCAGCCGCTCCACGTCGTCCCGGCCGATCCGCTGCTGCGCCAGCGCGCCGAAGCCGGTGTTGAGGCCGTAGTGCGCCTCGCCGTCGTCGAGGGCCGCCTCCACGAGCGCACGCGAGCGCCGCACGGCCGCGTGGTCGGCCCGGAGGGCGGCGAGGCGCCGGTCGAGGTCGGCGTCCAGGCGAGCGAGCGAGACGTGGGCGTCGGTGCGGGTCTCCATGCGCCCTACTCGATCTTCTGCGCGGCGGTGTCCTGGCCGTTCTGGTGCAGCGTCAGCCCCTCCACGGTCCCCTCGCCGTCGACCCGGAAGGTGAGCCGGGCGTCGACCACCTTGAGGAAGAACTCGGTCTCGGACGCGGGGTAGATCCGAACGGGCGGCTGCCCCGTGAGCTGGGCCGTGAGCTGGGCCTCCTCGCGCGCGATGGTGAGGACGAAGCCCGGGGCGATCTGGTACCGCCCGACGTAGCGCGCCAGCGTCTCCGGCGCCAGGTCGGCGGTCGGCGCGACCGCCTGCAGGGGGAGGCCCGGGTCGAGGAGGTGCATGCCGACGTCGTCCATCCCCAGGTTCGCGTTCGTCAGCACGACGACGCCCCGGCGCTGCGCCTCGTCGATCCCGACGAAGGTGCGGAAGCCGCCGGTGCCGCCGTTGTGCCACACGACCTCGGCGTTGGGGCCGGTGCGGACGTGCCAGCCCAACCCCACGGCCATGCTGTCGTGGCCCGCCTGCGCACGGGGCGTCCTCGCGAGCGCCATCGCCTCGGCCAGCGGGGTCTCGACGAGCCCGAGGTGGGCGGCGGCGAAGCGGAGCATGTCGGCGCCCGTCGAGCGGAGGGCGCCGGCGCCGGCGAGCGTCGGGAAGGCCCAGAGCGGGACGGGCTGGCCGGCGCTGTGGCCTGTCGTCATCCGCGCCTGCTGGTCGGGGCGGAGGGTGACGACCGTGTCGTCGAGGCCGAGCGGGTCGAGCACGCGCTCCCGGAGCAGGGCCTCGAAGCTCAGGCCCGCGTGGCGGGCGAGGAGGTGGCCGAGCAGGCCCATCCCGAGGTTCGAGTACGCGTACGCGGCCCCGGGCTCGCGCTCCAGCGTGTGCCCGTCGAGGAAGGCGTAGAGGTCCTCGACGGTGTAGTCCGCGTAGGGATCGCTCATGTCGGCGGGGGCGAAGTTGCCGGGCAGGCGCGGCAGCCCCGAGGTGTGCGTCGCGAGGTGTTCGAGCGTGACGCGGTCGGCGAACGCGACGTCGAGCGAGTCGGGGAGGTAGCCCGCGATGGGGTCGTCGAGGGCGACCTCGTCGCGCGTCGCCATCTCGGCGAGGAGGAGGCCCGTGAAGGCCTTCGTGATGGAGCCGATCTCGAAGAGCGTGGCCGCGTCCGGCGCCACGGGCCGCTCGGCGCTGAGGCGTCCATCGCCCCACGTCCACCGCCCTCCCGGCTCGACGATCCCGAGGAAGACGCCTTCCGACTCCCCGGCGGCGACGCGGGCGCGGACGTTGTCGAGGACAGCCTCGGGCGGCGCCGGCTGCGCCCCCACCGGGAGGGCCAGGACGACGAGGAGCGGGAGCAGTGCGAAGCGCATCGCCGGGGTCGTGTCGCTAGCCGTTGATCATGGGGAGGTCCACGCCGCGCGCGTGGGCCGTCTCGACGGCGAGGTCGTAGCCGGCGTCGGCGTGGCGCATGACGCCCGTGCGGGGGTCGGCGCTGAGCACGCGGTCGAGGCGGCGCGCCGCGGCCTCGGTGCCGTCGGCGACGGTGACCATCCCGCTGTGGATGGAGTAGCCGATGCCGACGCCGCCGCCGTGGTGGAGGCTCACCCACGAGGCGCCACAGGCCGTGTTGAGGAGGGCGTTGAGGAGGGGCCAGTCGGCAATCGCGTCGGAGCCGTCGGCCATCCCCTCGGTCTCGCGGTTGGGCGAGGCGACCGAGCCGGTGTCGAGGTGGTCGCGCCCAATCGCGAGGGGGGCGTCCACGCGGCCTGTCTCGACGAGCCAGTTGAACTTCGCGCCGGCCTCGGCGCGCTCGCCGTACTCGAGCCAGCAGATCCGCGCCGGGAGGCCCTGGAAGTGCACCTTCTCGCGGGCGAGGCGGATCCACCGGGCGAGCGCCTCCTTCTCCGGGAAGAGCTCCAGGATGGCGTCGTCGGTCGCGGCGATGTCGGCGGGGTTGCCGGAGAGGGCGGCCCAGCGGAAGGGGCCGGAGCCGCGGCAGAAGAGGGGGCGGATGAAGGCGGGGACGAAGCCGGGGATCTCGAACGCCTCGTCCATGCCACGGCGGTCGGCCACCTGCCCGCGGAGGTTGTTGCCGTAGTCGAACGCCACGGCGCCCGCGCGCTGGAGCGCCAGCATGGCCTCGACGTGCGCCTCCATGCTGTCGAGCACGGCGGACTCGTAGGCGTCGGGGGCGCGCTCGCGGAGGACGGCGGCCTCGGCGAGGGAGTGCCCGGCGGGGAGATACCCGAGGCGGAGGTCGTGCGCGCTCGTCTGGTCCGTCAGCACGTCCGGCACCACGTCGCGGCGGACGAGCGCGGGGAGGACCTCGGCGATGTTGCCGACGAGGCCGACGGAGAGGGCCTCGCCCTTCGCCTTGGCGTCGAGGACGGCGTCGAGGGCCCGGTCGAGGTCGTGCTCGATGCGGTCGCAGTAGCCCGTCTCGACGCGGCGCCGGATGCGGCTCTCGTCCACGTCCACGCCAAGGAAGGCGGCCCCGTTCATGGTCGCGGCGAGGGGCTGGGCGCCGCCCATCCCGCCGAGCCCGGCGGTGACGACGAGGCGGCCGTCGAGGGACCCGCCG
>JAWWCA010000285.1:0-2959 GCA_033720695.1 Rubricoccaceae bacterium | reverse complement strand
GGCGCACCGGCCCCGCCTCCGTCACGACGTAGACGAGCCGCGCGGTCTCCAGGTCGGGGAGGAGGTAGCCCGCGGGGAGCGACGTTTCCCCGGGCGAGTCGGCGACGACGCCCGGGCGGTACCAGTCGGCCGCCGTGCGCGTGAGGTGGGCCGCCGCGGCCTCCGCGCCGGCCTCCCCCGAGAGCGACGCGACGGCCGGCCCCGCGCGCTCGGCGAGCCCGGCGACGAAGCGGGCGTGCGCGCCGACGATGCGGCCGTCGGCGCTGACCGCCGCCTGCGCTGAGGTGTTGACGACGGGGACGCCGCCCCAGCCCTGATGGAGGTAGACGTAGGTGGCGCCGCTGGCGCGGGAGGTGTGCGAGGCGCTGACGACGAGGCCCGCGACATCGGTGCGCTCGGAGGCCCCGTAGCGGGCGTGGTGGTCGAGGAAGTGCGCGCGGACCGCCGCCACGGCGTCGGTGGGCTGGGCCCGCACCGAGGGGGCGAGGGCGAGCGCGAGGAGGAGCGGCGCGGCGAGGGCGAGGCGCTGGGGCATGGGCGGTCCGGCGTGGTCCGCGGAGAAAGTACGGGACGGCCGCCCCCGATGCAGACCCCCTCCGACCCCCTCCGCGCTGGGCCGAACGCAGGCGGCCCCGCCGGATCCTGCCGGCGGGGCCGCTGCTGCGTCTGGTCCGGGACCGCGCGTCAGGCGCGTCGGCCGCCGTCCCGGGTTACTTGAGGAGGGTGAGCCGCTCGGTGGCGGCGAACCCCTCCCCGCTCACGCGGACGAAGTACGTCCCGCTCGCGAGCCCCGCCGCCTCGACCGAGAGCCGGTGGGCCACCCCCCCGGCGAGCTCGCCGTCGTGGAGGAGGGCGACCCGTCGCCCGAGCGCGTCGTAGAGCCCGACGCGGACGGGCTGGGTCCGGGCCACCTCGAGCGTGAGCGCGGCGCGCTCGGCGAAGGGGTTCGGGGCGGCGGCCGAGAGCCGGAAGGCGGCGGGGGCGGCGCCGTCCTCGGCGGCGGAGAGCACCGGCGGGAGGTCGAACGCCTCGACGTTGTCGCTGTTGATGGCGACGGAGCCCTGGAGGGCGGAGTAGCCGAGGCCGCGGCGGGCGAAGCTGCGCCACAGCGTGGGGGCGTAGGCGGCGTCGTAGAGGAGGGTGTCGGCGCGGAGGATGGCGTCGCGGGCGTCGACGAAGCCGGGGCTGCACGGCGTCAGCTTCATGCCCTCGACCACGAGCTGGAGCATGACCTGGTTGCCGGCCGTGCCGTCGGCGTCGTAGAGGTCGGGGTCGAAGCCGTGGGCGTCGATGAGCGCCCACGTCACCTCCCAGAGGATCGTGGCCCAGACGTGGCCGACCCGGTGGGCCACGCCCATGTCGTGGGTGTCGCCGTAGGTGAAGGCGTTGTGGGCGAAGTCGGTGGAGTAGGGGGCCGCCCGGGAGCCGACGCCGTCCGTGGGCTGGAACTTGACGTAGGTGCCGGAGCCGCGCCGCTGCGCGCCGGTGTCGCCGGGCCGCTGCGTGAGCATGAGGCCGAGGTGGTCGCTCCAGCCCTCGCCCATCTGGTCGAGGTTCTGGAGGCAGCTCACGTCCTGCGCCCCGCCGACGAGGCGGTTCGAGAGGCCGTGGGCGTACTCGTGGAGGATGATGCCGTTGTCGAGGTCGGCGTCGCGGAAGACGGGGGCGGTGTGGAGGCGGGCCGTCACGCCCGGCGACGGGAGGGCCTGCCGCATGGCCCGCCCGGTGTCGCGCTGGGCGAAGACGGTCGGGATCGTGACCGCGTCGCCGTCGGAGCCGGCCCCCATCGTGAGCAGCTCCTCGGGGCTGCGGGCGTTGCAGTCGGGCGCGTCCACTTTGCAGTTGTAGATGATGACGCCGACGGCGCCGGCGGCCTCGGCGTGGAGCGCCTTGGTGCCGAACTCGCAGTCGCGCCGCTGGATGAGCGCGATCCGGCCCTCGATCTCGTCGGCGTTCTGGAACGGCGGGGTGCACCCGAAGTCGGTCCCGTCGGCGTCGACCACGGGGACGACCTCGGCGGTGAGGTCGAACGTCACGGCCCCGAACTGGGCGCGGCCGAGGGAGGCGCTCCCCTCGATGGGGGGCGGGGCGAGGATGTCGAGGGTGGCGCCGGGGCTCCAGCGGAACATCTGCATCCGGGGCGGGCTCCCGTCGCGCGGCGTGCCGAAGTTGGCGTTGTCGACGCCGCTGCCGTCCTGGGCCTCCGCGCGGAGCGGGTCGGGCGCGGCCGCGCCGTCGCTGAGCCGGAAGCTGGTGTGCTGGAAGTTGCCGCTCGCCTCGTCGAAGCCGTAGTGCCACAGCACGTCGTGGACGACGTTGTTCCAGTAGAAGAGGTTCGTGACGGCGAGCGGGAGGTACGACCGTGGCGGGAGGTCCGGGTCGAAGGGGAAGTCGAAGACGAGGTCGGCGCCGCCGTCGGGGCTGAAGCCCGGGTCGTTGTTGGCGTCGCGGTCCTCGTAGGCGTGGACGTTGTTGCCCCGGGTGGTGGTGAAGGCGGAGAAGCCGTCGTGGTGCCAGCCGAGCGGGGAGGCCGCCGGGTCGCTGGGGTTCACGGCCGGCCGTTGCGGGCCGTGGTTCGGGCTCTCGGCCGGCATCGCGAAGACGTTGTAGAGGCTCCCCTGGCGGCGGCCACCGAGGAGGGCGGACGAGGGCGGCGACGCGAGCGGCGCGAGGTCCGCCGCCGGCGCCGGGGCCGGCGAGCCCCACGTGTCGTGGACGACGAGGTCGGCGAGGTCGAGCACACCACCGCGCTCGGCGTCGACGCGCGCCTGCCAGAGGTGCCGCCCGTCGCGGGTGTCGACGAGCACCTCCCAGGCGAGGCGCACCGGCCCCGCCTCCGTCACGACGTAGACGAGCCGCGCGGTCTCCAGGTCGGGGAGGAGGTAGCCCGCGGGGAGCGACGTTTCCCCGGGCGAGTCGGCGACGACGCCCGGGCGGTACCAGTCGGCCGCCGTGCGCG
>JAWWCA010000284.1:0-3051 GCA_033720695.1 Rubricoccaceae bacterium | reverse complement strand
CGACGAGCGTCGTCACCCCCCCGATGATGGTGACGTAGGAGAGCGGGATGAGCAGCTTCGAGGGCGGGATCCCGCGCCGCTCGCACCACGCCTGGACGCGGGGCACGAACATCGCCACGAGCGGGGTGTTGTTCAGGAACGCCGAGAGGACGGCGAGCACGCCGCCCATCCGCAGCGCAGCGCCCGACGCGCCGCCCTTCTTCGGAAACACCAGCCGATCGGCCCAGTTCAGCGCCCCCGTGTTCTGGACGCCAGCCGCGAGCACGAACAGGCTGCCGACGGCGATGACGGCGCCGTTGGAGAACCCCGCGAAGGCCTCTTGCGGCGTGAGGATCCCCAGCGCCACGAGCGCCACGACGGTCCCCACCAGGATGAGGTCCGGCCGGGCGAGGTCGCGGACGAGCGCGACCAGCATCGCGCCGACGAGGGCGAGGGTCGCCCAGGCCTGCCAGGTCAGCGGCTCCATGGGACGGGTGAGGAGAGGAGGAGGCCGGCCGGCCCCAGCCAGGGGGGGAGGCGGACGAGACGGCCTAACGGGAGTTTAGCGAGCAAGATAGCGCTGCCAGTCCAGGCCCGCATCGCCGGCCGTGAACACGGACGGGTTGCGGATGTCCTCCTTGTTGTAGCGGAGGCGCGCGCCGTCGCGCGTCGTCAGCCGCCCGCCGGCCTGCTCCACGACGCACTGCGCCGCCGCCGTGTCCCACTCGAACGTGGGCACGGTGCGGGGGTAGAAGTCGGCCTTCCCCTCGGCCACGAGGCAGAACTTCAGCGACGAGCCCATGCTCGCGCTCTCCACCTCGACGCCCTCCGCCTCCATCGCCTGGAGGATGGCCGCCACCTCCGGCCCCGCGTGGTCCCGGCTGGCGACGACGGTGAGCTTCTGCGGGTCGCAGGCGCGGGCCTGGATCGGGGCGGGCGCGGCGCCCCCCTCCTGCTTGAAGGCGCCGACGCCGCGGGCGGCGAAGTAGGTCACCCCCTTCACCGGGACGTGGACCACGCCGAGGACCGGCTCGTCGCCGTCGACGAGGGCGATGTTGACGGTGAACTCGCCGGTCTTCTTGACGAACTCCTTCGTGCCGTCGAGGGGGTCGACGAGCCAGAAGCGGTCCCAGCTCCGGCGCGCGGCGTAGTCGCCGGGGTCGTGCTCCTCGGAGAGGACGGGGACGTCGGGCGTGAGCGCTTCGAGCCGCGCGACGAGGTGCTCGTGCGAGGCCTGGTCCGCCTGCGTGAGCGGAGAGTCGTCGGCCTTGTAGTCGACGGGCGAGGGCTTCTCGTGATGGGCGAGGATCAGCTCCCCCGCCTCTTCGGCGAGGCGGCGGACGGTGGGGAGGAGCGTGCGGAGGTCCATGGATCGGGGAATGCGAGAGAGGGGGCGGGAGGCGACGTGCGGAGGCGGGCAGAGGTCGGATCGCGCCGCCTCCCCCCGCCGGCCCGGTCACCCCTCCTCCTGCTCCGGGACGGCGACGCGCGCCTTGAAGTAGTCGAGTGTCTTGCGGAGGCCCTCGGAGCGGTCCACGCGCGGCGCCCAGCCGAGCACCTCGCGCGCCTTCGAGATGTCGGGCTGGCGCACCTTCGGGTCGTCGGCCGGGAGCGGCTCGTAGGTGATCGGGCTGTCGGTGCCCGTCAGCGCCACGATCTCCTCGGCGAACGCCTTGATCGAGATCTCGTCGGGGTTGCCGATGTTGACCGGCTCGGCCTCGTCCGACATCAGGAGCCGGTAGATCCCCTCGACGAGGTCGTCGACGTACTGGAACGAGCGCGTCTGGGAGCCGTCGCCGAAGACGGTGAGGGGCTCGCCGCGGAGGGCCTGCCCCATGAAGGCCGGGAGCGCGCGGCCGTCGTCGAGCCGCATGCGCGGGCCGTAGGTGTTGAAGATGCGGACGATCCGGGTCTCGACGCCGTGGACCCGGTGGTAGGCCATCGTCATCGCCTCGGCGAACCGCTTCGCCTCGTCGTAGACGCCGCGGCTCCCGACGGGGTTGACGTTGCCCCAGTAGTCCTCCGTCTGCGGGTGCTCGAGGGGGTCGCCGTAGACCTCGGAGGTGGAGGCGAGGAGGAACCGGGCCCCCTTCTCCTTGGCGAGGCCGAGGCTGTTGTGCGTCCCCAGCGCGCCCACCTTCAGCGTCTGAATCGGCAGCTTGAGGTAGTCGATGGGGCTCGCCGGGCTGGCGAAGTGGAGGACGTAGTCGAGCGGCCCCGCGACGTAGATGAAGGTCGAGACGTCGTGGCGGACGAACGAGAACCGGGGGGTCCCGATGAGGTGGGCGATGTTGTCGGGGTTCCCCGTGACGAGGTTGTCCATGCAGACGACCTCGTGGCCCTCGGCGATGAACCGGTCGCAGAGGTGGGAGCCGAGGAAGCCGGCGCCGCCGGTGATGAGGGTGCGAGGCATGTTTCGGGATGCGTGAGGCGTGATGTGTGAGGGGGAGGCCCCCTCACGCATCACGGAATACGGAGGAGCCTAGGCTTCGGCGCGCTGCTCGTCCTCCACCGCCTGCGGAGCGACGTGGGGGCGGCCGATGGCGTGGTAGTCGAAGCCGGCCTCGGCCATCCGCTCCGGCTCGAACACGTTGCGGCCGTCGAAGACGAGGGGGAACCCGCTCGCGGGCGTCTTCAGGGCGCGGCGGACGCGCTCGAGGTCGGGCCGGCGGAACTCCGGCCACTCGGTGCAGATGACGAGGGCGTCGGCGCCGACGGCGGCGTCGTAGAGGCCGGCGGCATACGCGATGGAGCCCTCGTCGAGGTCGCCCTCGCCGAGGAGGGCCCGCGTGGTCTCGATGGCCTCGGGGTCGAAGGCCACGACGTCGGCGCCGCGCGCGGCGAGGGCGCGGATGACGTAGTGCGCCGGGGCCTCGCGGACGTCGTCGGTGTTCGGCTTGAAGGCGAGCCCCCACACCGCGACGCGGCGGCCGTCGAGGCGGCCGTCGGCGTCGCCGAGGGCCTCGACGATGCGGGGCACGAGCGCGGTCTTCTGCCGGTCGTTGACGGTGAGGACGGCTTCGAGGAGGCGGAAGTCGTAGGCGTGCTCGCCGGCCGTCCGGTGGAGGGCCT
>JAWWCA010000283.1:0-3072 GCA_033720695.1 Rubricoccaceae bacterium | reverse complement strand
CGCGCTGGCCGCTTCCGCTGTCGGCCCGACCACCACCTCGGGGAGCCGGCCGGCGAGGCCGAGCGCGACGCCCGCCTCGGCCGGGGCGAGCGCCCACACGAGCGGCGGGGCCACGACGCTGAGCGGGAGCGCCGCGAGGAGCGCGCCACGGACGGGGAGCCCCACGGGCGCGGGCGCACGGCCGAGCCGGAGGCTGGCCTCGGCCGCGAGCGCCACGGCCGTCCACAGGGCGGCGGGGAGCCAAAGCACGCCGAGCGAGCCACGGCCCAGCTCGGCAAGGGCAAGGAGGGCGTCATGCATCGTCGGCCTCGGGGTCAGGGCCCATGCGGTCGATGAGGCGGCGGATCTCGGCGCGCTCGGCGTCGCTGAGCGCCTCGTGCCGGGCGAGGGTCTGGACGAGCGTGAGCGGCGAGCCGCCGAACACCTTGTCTAGGAAGCCGCCGAGGAGGCTGCCGCGCACGTCCTCGGGGGCGCGGGCGGCGCGGTAGACGTAGGCCGTGCCCTCCTGCTCGAAGGCGAGGTAGCCTTTGTCCGCCAGGTTCTTCATCACGGTCATCACCGTGGTGTAGGCGATGCGGCGGTCACGGGAGATCCGCTCGTGGACCTCGCGGGCGGTGGCCAAATCGAGGGCCCAGACGTGCCGGAGCACCTCCATCTCGGTGCCGCCCAGGGGGCTGAGGGGGTTGCGCATGGGAAGTGGGAGGTTTACGTCTCGCATAGTACGATCCGAATAGTAGAAACGCAAGGGCCTCCCCCGTGCCCGGGAAAAATCCGGGTCGGTGGACCTCAGCCGCCCGCCTCGCGGACGGCGATTCTGCGATGAGAGGGGAGGCCCGTGCCCACGCGCGAGGTCACGCCGCGCCCGCCGGGTCCCCGGTGCTGGGCACCGCGCGGGCCGTCGCCCCGTCGCCCCCCGCCTCGTCCTGCACGTAGAGGGTGCGGGCCGGATGGGCGAGGGAGAGCCCGAGGGCGTCGACGAGGCGGAGCACCCGGAGCAGGAGCGCCTCGCGCGTGGCGAGGAAGTCGCCCCACGCGTTGCTGACTGTGAAGGCGCTCATGCGGACCTCGATCTTCCACTTCCCCAGGCCCGTGAGGTGGACCTCGATGGACCCCTCGCGTACGTTGTCGTGCTCGGCGAGCACCGCGCGGGCCTCCGTGAGGAATGCTTCGAGGGCGTCGGGGGTGGCGCGGGGCGAGAGGCCGAAGGTGAACAGGACGCGGCGCCCGTTCCGGGCCGAGTAGTTCGTGATGAAGGAGCCCGTGAAGGTCTGGTTCGGCACGCTGACGAGCGAGGAGTCGTCCTGGCGGATGCGCGTCGTGCGAAAGCCGACTTCCTCGACCGTGCCGGAGATGCCGCCGACCTCGACGTAGTCGCCCACCTGGAACGGGGCGTCGGTGAAGAGGACGAGGGAGCCAAAGAAGTTGGCGACGGAGTCCTGGGCCGCGAGCGCGAGGGCGAGGCCGCCGATGCCCAGCCCAGCCACGACGCTGGTGACGGAGTAGCCGAGGTTCTGCACGATGAACACGGCGCCGAGGAGGCCGAGGAACACCTTGAGCGTCTTGCGCAGGAGGGGGATGGCCTGGTCGTCGATCCGCGTCTTCGTGGTGTCCGCGAACCGGCCGGCCACCTTCGAGACGACGTCCACGACGCGGAACAGCACCCAGACGATGCTGACGAGGAGGGCGGCGTAGAGCCCCTGGAGCACGATCTCCCGCGTGTCCACGGGCGCCGTCGGGAGGAGCAGGAGGCTGACGGCGACGCGCCAGAGCAGGAGCTGGGCGACGAGGGCGAGCGGCTTGGGGAGGAGGGCCGCCGCCTCGTCGTCCCAGCGCACCCGCGTCCCGGAGGCCTTCCGGCCGAGGAACCGGAACAGGGCCTCGATGAGGCGGCGGCTCGCGAAGCCGGCGAAGACGATGACGAGGGCGGCGAGGACGCGCCACAGCGGCGTCCCCCACAGCACGGGGTCGTTGAAGACGTTGAGGTCGGCAGGCACGGCGATGGGCAGCCCATGTCCAAGAACGCGGGAGGATACGAAAAAAGGCGTAAACCTCCGGCGGTTACTCCGGCGACGGCGGGCCCTCGGGCCCACCGTCTTGGACTCATGCGAGAACGCCGCGCGCGAGGGATCACGGCGCGCGGCGTCCGCCCGTCAGCGCGTGGCGACCCCGTCGAGGGCGCGGGCGGTGGCTTCGGACGCGGGGTGGTCCGGGCCGAAGGCGTCTCGGAAGAGGCCCAGCGCCTCCCGGTAGGCCTGCGCGGCGGCGGCGAGCTCCCCGGACGCCCGCAGCACGTCGGCCTTCTCCCGGAGGGCGTAGGCCACCTCCGGGCTCCCCGGCGGGAAGACGGCGCGGTAGCGCGTGAGGGCCTCCTCGGCCACCGACCGGGCCTCCGCAAGCGAGGCCTCGTCCCCCTTCACCCGGAGGGCGGCGGCGAGGTTGTAGTACGTGCGGGCCGTGCTCGGGCTGTCGTCCCCGAGGGTCCGCCGGCGCCGCTCCAGGATGTCTCGGTGCGTGGCGATGGCCTCGTCGTGGCGGCCCGTGCGGATGAGGAGGGCGGCGAGGCCGCTGCGGTCCGAGAGCACGGCGTGGTGGTTCTCGTCGAGGGAGGCGCGGCGGATCGCGAGGCCCTCGCGGATCGTGCGCTCGGCCTCGGCGAGCGCGTCCGTCTTGATCAACGCCGAGCCCAGCTTGCTCAGCATCGTCGCGATCTCGGGGTGGTCCGGGGGGAGCGCCCGACGCTGGAGCGCGAGCGCCCGCCGGTAGTACGCGGCGGCGCCCGCGGGGTCGCCGGCGCGCTCGCGCGTCCGCCCGAGCTCGCCCAGCGTGAGGGCCACGTAGGGGTGATCCGGGCCGAGCGTGGCGAGGTCTACGGCCAGCGTCTGCTCGTACACCCGCGTGGCGTCCTCGAACCGTCCCATGTCGCCGAGGAGGCTGGCATACTCGTAGAAGTCCTCCCCGATGTTGGGGTGCTCCATCCCGACGAGCTGGGAGTCGAGGGCGATGGCCTCGCGGATGAGGCGCTCGGCGGCGTCGTACGCCTTCTGCCGGCGCTGGAGGGTGGCGAACTCGCGG
>JAWWCA010000282.1:0-3138 GCA_033720695.1 Rubricoccaceae bacterium | reverse complement strand
CTCCCCGGCGGCGCCGGCACCCGCACCATCATCGACGTCCTGCTCATGAAGCAGATCCGGTTCGACGACAAGGGGCAGGCGTCGTTCGAGCCCATCGAGGAGGCCTTCGCCGCGCGCGCGGCCGAGCTCCACAACGAGCTCGTCGAGAACATCGCCGAGAACGACGAGGGGCTCATGGAGCTCTACTTCGAGAAGGGCGAGCTGACCGAGGACGAGATGCGGAAGGGGCTCCACAACGCCATGATCGAGCGGCAGCTCTTCCCCATCTTCCTCACCGTGGCCAGCGAGAACGTCGGCGTCTCGCGGCTCATGAGCTTCATCGACAACGTGTGCCCGAGCCCGGCCGAGATGCCGGCCCCCCACATGGAGAGCGGCGAGGTCCACACCGACCCCAACGGGGACCCCGTCGCGTTCGTGTTCCGGACCATGGCCGAGGAGCACGTCGGCGAGTACTCGTTCCTCCGCGTCTACGACGGCACGCTCGAAGCGGGCCAGGACCTCGAGAACGCGCAGCACCAGAGCAGCGAGCGCCTCGGCAACCTCTTCGCCATCAACGGGAAGCAGCGCGACCCGCTCCAGAAGCTCGTCGCCGGCGACATCGGCGCGACGGTCAAGCTGCGCGACACCCACACCAACGACACCCTCCGGAAGAAGGGCTCGACCGTCCTCATCTCGCCCATCGCGTTCCCCGAGCCGCGCATGACGCTGGCCGTCCGCACCGAGCGGCAGGGCGAGGAGGACAAGATGGCGCAGGGGCTCCACCAGCTCATCAAGGAGGACCCCGCGCTCCACCTCGCCCACGACGCCCACCTCGCGCAGATGACGCTGGCCGGGCAGGGCGAGATGCACCTCGACGTGGCGAAGTACCGGCTCAAGAACCGGTTCGGCGTCGACGTCTCCTTCGAGCGGCCCAAGGTCTCGTACCGCGAGACGGTCCAGGGCCGCTCCCGCTCCTCGTACCGCCACAAGAAGCAGACGGGGGGCGCGGGGCAGTTCGCCGACATCTCGATGATGGTCGAGCCGCTGACGGAGACGTTTAACCCGCCCGACGACATGAAGCAGCGCGGCGAGCACACGCTCGAGACCGACTGGGGCTCCCGCGTCCAGTTCATCGACGCCATCGTCGGCGGCGTCATCGACATGCAGCGGTTCTTCGGCGCCATCCAGAAGGGCGTCGCCGACGCGCTCCGGGAGGGCCCCGTGGCCGGCTACCCCGTCGGCGACGTCCGCATCGTGGTCTACGACGGCGGGATGCACTCGGTCGACTCGAACGAGAACGCGTTCAAGACGGCCTCGAAGCAGTGCTTCCGGCAGGCGTTCCGCGAGGCGCACCCGGCCGTCCTCGAGCCCATCCACGAGCTCGAGGTCCTCGTCCCCGAGGAGTACATGGGCGACGTGCTCGGCGACCTCAACACGCGCCGCGCGCGGATCCAGGGGATGGACGCCGAGGGGGTCTTCCAGAAGATCACCGCGCACGTGCCCGAGAGCGAGCTCTTCCGCTACGCGACGGCGCTGCGGTCGCTCACGCAGGGCCGCGGCCTCCACCACACCCGGTTCGCCCACTACGAGCCGATGCCGCGCCACGTGCAGGAGAAGCTGATCGCCGAGCGCGCCGAGCTGGAAGAGGCGTAGCCCCGCCCGTCGCCACGCGCTCCCCCTCCGGCGAGAGGGAGCGCATCGATGGCCTGCGCAGAGGGAGGGACGGCCCCCCCGGCGTCCCCGGGAGCGGGGCCGTCGCTGGGCTCCGCACGCGGTCCGGCTTTGGGGGATGAACGAGGAGAGGCGATGAAATGACGCGGTGCGGAAACATGCGTTGCCGCACCGCGTCAATGGCTGCGAACCGACGCTACACCCCGCCCGGTCGCCATGCCTCGCCTCATCAAACGCTACGGGAGCCGGAAGCTCTACGACACCCAGGACAGCCGCTACGCCTCGCTCGACGAGGTGGCCGGCTGGGTCCGGGAGGGCCAGCAGGTCCAGGTCGTCGACAACCGCTCCGGCGAGGACGTGACGGCTGTGGTCCTCACCCAGATTCTCTCGGAGGAGGGCCGCCGCGGCACCGGCGCCTTCTCGACGGGGTTCCTCCACGACCTCATCCGCATCGGCGAGAGCGCGCTGCGGGCGGGCGAGGAGGCCGTCGAGAGCCGCCTGAAGCAGGCGCGCGCCGGCGCCAGCGGGCTCGTCCAGCGCTCGTTCGACCGGCTCAAGCCGCCGGCCGACGCAAGAGAGGACGCCCCCCGAACCCTGGCCGGCGTGCGCGACGAGATGGACCGGCTCCGCCGCCAGCTCGAAGCGCTCGAAGCGTCGCTCAACGATCTCGAACCCCCCGGTCTCGACGGCCGAGAGGACCCCGAGCCCAACACCTGACATACCCGTTCACCCCAACCCCCATTCCAATGGCTACCACCACTGTCCAGAGCGAGCTGAAGAAGACGACCGACGACGCGGTCAAGCTCGCCAAGACCACCGCCGATACCGTGCAGAAGACCGTCACCGACACCGCCAACGGCGTCAAGGAGACGACCGAGCGGATCTTCTTCGCCGGCCTCGGCGCCTTCGCCCTCGCCGAAGAGGAGGGCACGAAGTTCTTCGACAAGCTCGTCACGCGCGGCCGCAAGGTCGAGCTCCCTGAGCTTCCCGAGATCGCCACCACGCCCCTCACCCAGATCCGCAAGGGGATCGACGAGGGGGCCGAGGCCGTCACGGGTCGCGCCAAGGACGCCCGCTACATGGCTGGCGAGGCTGCTGAGAAGGCGGAGGACCGCCTCCAGGAGACCGTCGCCGGCGTGATGAAGCGGCTCGGCGTCCCCTCGAAGGAGGAGATCGACGCGCTCACCGCCAGCGTCGAGCGCCTCAACAAGCGCCTCGACGCGCTCAAGAAGGAGCGCGCCAAGAAGCCCGAGGTCGCCTTCACGATGGAGGCGGTCGGCGGCGGCTGGTACGAGATCGCCGTCGACGGCGTCGTCGTCGAGAAGGTGCAGGGCAAGGAGGAGGCCGAGGCCGCCCTCGCCCGTCTGGCCGAGCAGAAGGCCTGACGACCCCCGGAAGGCCCCGCCTTCCGGCACGGAGAGGAGCGGGGGGGGGGGGGGGACCCCCCCCCGGCCCCCAAGCCCCCGCCCCACCCCGCGGGGGGGGCTG
>JAWWCA010000281.1:0-3170 GCA_033720695.1 Rubricoccaceae bacterium | reverse complement strand
CGCGAGCAAGCCGATGAGGTCCCCGACGGGGCCGGCGAGCAGCGGCCCGAGGATGGCCAGGATGCGGGGGAACGACTCCTTCACGGTGAAGCTGAGCTGCATGCCTTCGAGGCGCGCGCGGACCTCCTGCGGGTCGGTGTTGCCCCGGGCGAGGGCGGCCTTCGCGCGTCGCTTGAGGACCACGACGGCGGGGAGGTAGGCGGCGGCCAGGGTGAGGGTGTAGTAGGCGCCGGCGACGGAGACCACCGCGAGGTTGAACGGCTGCGCGCGGTCGGCGGCGTCGACGGGGAGGAAGGTGGTGGCCCAGGCGAGGACGGCGTTGAGGCGGGTGACGCCGACGATGAGGAGCAGGGTTCCGATGTAGAGGAGGGTCCGGACGCGAGCGGCCTGGTCCTCAATCGACGCCAGCGTTCGGATGGGGTCGGACCGGCGCTCGGCGCTGGGGTCCGGCGGGGCGTCCGGGTCCCCCTCGGTTGCCGCGGCGGAGGGGGCCGGCGGGTCGGCTCGGGGCGGCATGATCGTGTAGCAAATCGCGACCGCGAGGAGCAGGGCGCCGACGAAGGTGGCGACGTTCGTGGCGTTCATCACGCCGAAGACGCCCGGCATGCCGAACTGGGCGGTTTGGGACCCGATGACCCCCCGGAGGACCGGTTCGACGAGGAAGAGGTAGGTCGTGGGGGCCGTGAGGCTCAGGGCAGTGACGGCGAGGGCGGCGAGCGCGGCCCCTGCGAGGACCGTGGTGCGGTGCGGTCTCCTGGCGGTCCAGATCGCCCCGGCCGCGGCCGTGAGGGCCACGAAGGCGGCGAGGGCATTGAGGGCCGTGAGGAAGCCCCAGATGATGCGCCCCGCCTGGCGGGAGGCCTGGCGAGGGTCGTCGGCCGGGAGGGGTTCCGCCATGGGGTAGACGGCGGTGGGATCGAGCGCCTGGCAGTCGACGAGGGCGGGCGCCCCACACGCGAAGAGGACGCGCTGTGTCGCCGCATTGAGCCCGATGAGGAGGAGGAGGGCGACGAGGGGGAGGGTGGCGAGCAGTCGCTCGCTCGTGCCGGGTTGGGTCAAGGCGCCCATGGTCGGTAGGCCGTCGAGGCGGGGCATGGAGCGGGAACGGGGGATGATAACCGGTCGCTGCGATACGCGACGCGGATGGCGGGCCGGACATTGGCCGCTGGGGTCTACCTTGTGGGCGCGGGGCGGCGCGAGCGGCGGCCCCGGCGCAGCTATGGAACCGGATTGGACGCCTCGCCTCGTGGACCGGCCGCGCGCGACGCTGGTCGGGGTTCGTCAGGCCCTCTCGGCCGGCGCCTCGACGACGGCGGCGTTGTGGGGGCGGTTCATGCCTCGGCGTCACGAGATCGCGCACCGCGTGGACGAGCGGTTGATCTCGCTGCGGGTGTACCACGCGGTGCCGCCGAGCGCGCTGGCGGCGTCGACGCCGTTCGACGAGTGGGCGGTGGCGGAGGTGTCGGAGGCGGGGCGGGTGCCGTCGGGGATGGAGGCGCTGGAGCTCCGGGCGGGGCTGTACGCCGTGTTCGTCCACCGTGGCCCGGCGGCGGCGTTCGCCGCGACGGCGCGGTGGATCTACGGGACGTGGCTGCCGGCGTCGGCGTACGCGCTGGACGGGCGTCCGCACCTGGCCGTGATGGGTCCGGGGTACCGTCCGGACGACCCGCTGGCGGAGGAGGAGGTGTGGATCCCCGTGACGCCGTCGCCGTGACCCGCTGGCCGATGCACCCCGACACCGCCGCGTACAACGAGGGCCTGGACGCCGCTGCCGGCGCGATCGGCGCGCTGCTGGCGGCCGAGATCGCGGCGGCGTTGCCGGAGGCGGAGAACCGGGTGTGGCACGCGCACCCCGTGTGGTTTCTGGACGGCAACCCGGTGGTGGGGTACAGCCGCCTGAAGGGGTGCGTGCGGTTGTTGTTCTGGAGCGGGCAGTCGTTCGAGGAGCCGGGCCTGACGCCGCAGGGCCGGTTCAAGGCGGCGGAGGCGCGGTACACGGACGTGGCCGAGGTGCCCGTGGCGGACCTTCGGCGGTGGTTGTCGAAGGCGCGTTCGATCCAGTGGGACTACAAGAACATCGTTCGTCGGCGGGGTCGGTTGGAGCGGTTGGTGTGAGGGCCTCGCCGCGTGGTTATCGTGTGGGGATGTCTCCCGATGCGGCCGGCCGGCCGAGGTCCAGCGATGGGCACGCACGAGTCCTTGACGTTCGACGTGACGATTCGCTCGCCGCGCGAGCGCGTGTGGGCGGTGATGCTCGGTCCGGAGACGTACCGGGAGTGGACGGCGCCGTTCTTCGCGGGGTCGTACTACGAGGGGGCGTGGTCGGAGGGGAGCCGGATCCGGTTTCTGACGCCGAGCGGGGAGGGGATGGTGGCGGAGGTGGCGGTGTGCCGGCCGCCGGAGCTGGTGTCGCTGCGTCACATCGGCCGCATCCACGGGGGGATCGAAGACACCGAGAGCGCGGGGGTGCGGTCGTGGGCGCCGGCGTTCGAGACGTACGCGCTGGTGGCGGTGCCGGAGGGGACGCGGGTGGAGGTGCGTCAGGACGCGGTGCCCGCGTTCGCGTCGTCTCTGGAGGCCGCGTGGCCGGCGGCGCTCGACGTGCTCCGGCGGCTGTGCGAGACGCCGGCGTCGTCGCGGCCGGCGGAGGGACCTTGACGGGCGGCGGCCGGGGGGGCGATACTGGCGGGATGCGCGCGGCCTCAGGGGCCGCGCGCTGCTCGGCCGCAGGGTTGACGCTTCGCTGCGGTCGAGCGGACGCGGACGCAGTCCCGCCCGGAGCGGACCGTTCCGGGCGGGCTGTGCGGTCGGGGGGTTGCGGCGGACGGACGGCTGTCGTACTCTGTACCTAACGCCGGCCGTTTCGTGGTGCCGGCGGTTTTCTCCCAGCCGTTGCCGTCATGAATAGCCCCTCGCCCGCCTCGCCCTCTGGTACGCCGCCGTCCCCGTCGCCGCGACGTCCGTATGCGGCCCCTCGCCTGTACGCCTACGGGTCGGTGCGGGCGTTGACCGCGTCGGGTGATCTGCGGCGGTGCAAGGAGTCGCCGGCGCGGTCGTGCGGGAACGTTGGGCTGAGCCCCTGACGTTAGGAAGGGATCGCTGTCCGGGTGGGGCGCGGAACCGACGCGTTTGATTTGGCGCCTTCCCTGAGGCGGATGGCGCGTGCGCGT
>JAWWCA010000280.1:0-3180 GCA_033720695.1 Rubricoccaceae bacterium | reverse complement strand
GACCCGGACGACCTCGCCCGGACACCGGACGGGAGCACACACACGCTGGCCCAGCTCATCGGGGGCGTGGCGGCGCACGACCTCTACCATGCGGGACAGATCCAGCTCATGAAGCGCCTGGCTCGGGAGCCGTCGCTCACCCCACACCGGTAGGGCACCGCCTCGGGGCTTGCGGACGGCCCCGCTCGGCGCCGTACTCTGTGGGCCATCTCTCCTTCCCTCTCCGCCATGCGCATCTCCATGCTCCTCGGGCTGCTCGCCCTCTCCGGCTGCTCCCTCCTCCTCCCTACCAATGCGGACAGCGGCGTCTGCACCCTCGAATTCAGGACCTATGCCGTCCAGGTGGTCGACGCCCAGGGGATGCCCCTCGACGGGCTCGAGGCCGCGTCCATCGTCCTCCGCACCGGCGACGTCCTCGCGTCGGACGCCGGGGCGCCCCCAGCCCAAGAGGGGCGCTACCTCGTCGCCACAGACGCCGACCGGGGGGCGATCCGGCGCAGCGGCGACGTCGTCCGCTTCACGGCCGAAGGCCCGGGGCTCAGGGCCGAGGCGACGTTCGAGTTCTACGACGACGGCTGCCACGTCGTCCAGCGGTCCGGGCCAGCGCAGGTCGTCGCGGAGCCTGCCGGAGGCTGAACCCGGCGCCGCCTAAACCAACCTGCGCGCTGGCCGATACCCGACGCCTGTGCCGCCTACCCGGACCTCGGATGCGCCGTCTCCTGCTCCTCGCCCTCGTCCTCGTCGCTGTCCCTGCCCTGGCCCAACCGCAGCCGTATGCGTCGGGGCTCACCGTGGCCCTCCCGGAGGGGTGGGCCGGCCCCGAGGCCGTGGACGAGAGCGGGCTCCCGGGCCTGGCGTCGTACCGCTTCGAGAACCAGAGCGACTCCAGCGCACTGCGAGGCGCGGTCCTCCACGTCGAGCGGCTGACGGGGCTCAACCCGGTGATGCGGGAGCGGTGGCAGCAGGGGCGGGTGCCCTACGGGTACCACGGCGCGCGCCCCGTCTCCGCGCTCGCGGCCACCCCGCTGACCGGCGCCGTCGGGTTCCGCACCGAGCGGGAGGGACGCACAGGCGAGGCTTACTTCCTCACGCAGGGCCCCGTCCACTGGGCCGTCCACATCGAGGCACCGGCGACGGTTTTCGCCGCGCACAGCGCCGCGCTGCGCGACCTCGTCGGCGCGCTCCGCTTCGGCAGCGGGCTCCCGGACGGCCCATAACGCGCGAGGGGCAAGCCGTCGTGGCCCGCCCCTCGGATTCTGGCGCCGGCCGCGCGGCGCGTCAGTTGCTGCAGATGGATCGGAGCACGCGGCGGCGCTCGCCGAGGCGGTCCATCCACTCGGCCTCGTCCACCTCGTCGTCGCCGTAGAAGTAGTCCCAGCGGTCCACCGTGCCCTCGTGGATGACAACGGGGGTGGCGAGGTGGGCGACCCGCTTGAGCGTGGGCTTGAGCCCCATCTGGTGGACGAACGTGAGGCTGCAGTCGCCGGACTGGATCTCGCGGACGCTGAGCCAGTTGTCGCCGCAGACGTGGCAGGTGAAGAAGCGGGCCTCCTGCTCGTCGAGGAGGTCTACCTCGTCGGCCTCATCGGGCTGGAGCTCCATGGGGAGCATCGAGAAGGAGCCGCAGGCCTTGCACTGGAGCCGTTCCATCGGCATGTCGGGATCTGGGGTGTGCGGTCGGGGGGACGGAGTTGGGTCCAACGGGTCGGAGCGGGGGCGGTTGCCCCTCCCGCACATCTTCACCCGCCCCCTGGCCGGCCTAGCGGAGCCGCTGGGCGCGCGGGCCGTAGAAGGCTCCGCCGCCCCGCCCCCGGCGCCTCCGCATGCCCGAACTGACGCGCCCCCGCAGCCTCGCCCGACGCCTCGCCGCGGGCCGCTACGCCGATCTCCGCGAGCGCCTCGCCGCCCACCTCCCCTACCTCTCAGAGCTCCACGCGCCCGACTTCCCGCCGGACGCGGCCGGCCCCGGCGACCGCTTCCGCGTCGCCACCTACAACGTCCACCGGTGGACGGGCGTCCGCGGCGGGCGCTCCTACGACCCCGACCGCGCCGCCGCCGTCGTGGACGAGCTCGACGCCGACGTGGTGGCGCTGCAGGAGGCGCTCCGCCCGTTCGAGGGCGACGACCCGCTCGCCGCCCTCGCCGACCGCCTCGGGTTCTACCTCGCCTTCGTCTGCACGCGGCTGCACCGCCGCGGCGAGCTCGGCAACGCTGTGCTCACGCGGTGGCCCATCACGGCCGCCTTCGCCATCAACCTCACCTTCGGGCGGATCGAGCAGCGCTCGGC
Organism: Rubricoccaceae bacterium; assembly: GCA_033720695.1. GTDB lineage: Bacteria > Bacteroidota > Rhodothermia > Rhodothermales > Rubricoccaceae > DATGQT01. Next base: position 893 of record JAWWCA010000280.1, on the reverse strand, counting down.
CATCGCCGTCCAGCTCCACGGCCGCGGCGGGCCCGTCACCGTCGCCGCGACGCACCTCTCGCTCGTGGACCGAACGCGGACGCGGCAGGTCCAGACCCTCCTCTCTCACCCCCAGATCGCCTCGGGTCCCGTCATCCTCCTCGGCGACATGAACGCGTGGCGGAAGAAGGGGCGGGCGGCGCAGAACCTCGACCGCGAGTTCCTCACGCGCCACCACAACGCCGCGTGGCCGCCGAGCTGGCCGGCCGTCCGGCCGGTCCTCGCCCTCGACCGCGCCTACGCGCGCGGCGCGCACCTCGACGGCCTCCGCGCCCACGAGTCGGCCGCCGCCCGGAAGGGCTCCGACCACCTCCCCGTGTGCGGCACGGTCGTCCTCGACCGGGGCTCGGAGGGCGGCGGGACTTAAGGGCATCTTCGCTGTCCCGCGCGGGGGCCGTGCTCAACTTGGCGCTCCCTCACCCTCCGGTCCCCCGCCCCCATGCCGACACGTCCGCCGTCCCACCGAGAGCTCGTCCGCACCGACCGCGCCCCGGCCGCCATCGGGCCGTACAGCCAGGGCGTCCTCGTCGGCGACGCGCTCTACTGCTCGGGCCAGATCGCGCTCGACCCCGCGACGGGGCGGATGGTGCAGGGGGAGATCGAGGACGAGGCCGTGCGCGTGCTGGAGAACCTCGGCGCCGTCCTCCGCGCCGCGGGGATGAGCTACGAGCACGTCGTCCACTGCACGGTCTACCTCATGAGCCTGGACGACTACGCGCCCGTCAACGAGGTCTACGCCCGCTACTTCAGCGAGGCGCCGCCGGCGCGGGAGGCGCTCCAGGTGGCCGCCCTGCCGCGCGGCGCCCGCGTCGAGATCTCCTGCGTGGCCGTCCGCTGAGCCCGGGCGAGGGGCT
>JAWWCA010000279.1:0-3226 GCA_033720695.1 Rubricoccaceae bacterium | reverse complement strand
CGGCGTCTCCCACGAGGGCCGCGTCGCGGGCGCGTTCTGGGCCGGGATGGGCTACTCCGACGACGACGGCGCGAGCTGGGCGGAGTCGAGCCTGTGGGGGGTCGGGGGGCAGTACGACGCCATCGACGTCGCCATCGGCGTCGACGGGCGGGTGTATGCGGCGTTCGGGGAGGTCGGCGTCGGGGGGCTCCAGGTGGCCGTGAGCGAGGACGGGGGGCGGAGCTACGCCGAGCCGTACTCCTTCGGGGAGTACCGCGGCGTCATCAACAAGCGGATCTTCGCGCTGCCGGGGGGCGCCGACCCCGGTGTCGGTGTGGTCGTCGTGGTGCAGGCCGACGGGACGGTGTGGCGGAGCGACGACGGGGCGGGCTCGTTCCGGCTCGTGGGGGCGGCGCCGGTCGAGCAGGTCGAATTCCACCAGGACTCCGTCGTGGGCCCGGACGGCCGTCTCTACGTCTCGGTGAACCGGATCGGCACGACGCCGGAGTGGGTGTACCGCACGGCGGGTCCGGCGGTGGGCCCGGTCGTGGCGGTCGAGGCCGAGCCCGTCGGTGTGCCCCCGGGCGATCCCGTCGTGGTGGGCCCCGAGGGGGGCTCGTTCTCGTTCGCGGTGCAGTTGGCGAACGAGACCACGGTCCCGCTCGCGGTCGAGGCGTGGTCTGCGGTCGAGGGTCCGGTGGTGCGGGAGCCTGTGGCGGGCCCGGCGGCGGTGTCGCTGGCCCCGCTCTCCCCATCGTCGGGGTGGTCGCGGGTGGTGCGGCAGTCGGTGCCGGCGAGCGCGCCTCCGGGGACGTACGTGTACACGGTCCGGGCGGGGGACCTCAGCGCGGGGGAGGTGCTCGCGGAGGCCTCGTTCGAGATCGTGAAGGAGGCCGGTTCGCCGCTCGGCGCGGACGACGGCGCCGGCTGGACGGCCGAGGGGTGGGACGACGGAGCGGCGGCTGGTGACGCGCCAGGGTCGGTCGTCTCGCTCTCGGTCTCGCCGAACCCGTCGCGGGGTGCGGCCGCGGTGAGCTTGACGCTGTCGGAGGCGGCCGACGCCGAGGTGGCGGTCTACGACGTACTGGGGCGCCGGGTGGTGGTCCTGCACGAGGGCACGCTCGCCGCCGGACGCCATGCGTTTGGACTCGGCGGGGCCCGTCTCGGGCCGGGCGTCTACGTCGTCCGCGTCACGACGGGATCGGCGGCGGCGGCCGCCACCGTGACCGTGTTCCGCTGAGCGCCCTCGGGCGCGCCGCCCCGACGACGGCCCCGGACACGGCCCGCGCCGCCCGACCACCCGACCGTACGCTTTCCCCCGGGGTTGGCACGTTTTCTCCCGGGAGGGGTTGTCTCCGGCCCCGGCTGGGTCCGACCTTGGAGCCGTTCGCGGGGGCCCAGGGACCGTTCGGCGGGTTCTCACGAATCCTGCTCAAACCCCCCGCCGCGGTGGAACGTTGTTCGCCCCGTCGGATAGTACCGACCCGCGGCGCCCGCACCGCCCCCCCGACCCCACCCCGAGGACACACACGACCCCCATGTCCACCGTCGCCTCCCCGACGCCCCAGGCCGACGCGCCGACCCCGGCGAAGCCCTCCAAGCCGAGCCCGATCCAGCTCTCGGACCGCGCCGCGGCCGAGGTCAAGAAGATCGTCGCCAACAAGCAGATCCCCGAGGACTACGGCCTCCGGGTCGGCGTCAAGGGCGGCGGCTGCTCCGGGATGAGCTACATCCTCGGCTTCGACAGGAAGCGCGAGCACGACCTCGAGTTCTCCGTGCAGGGCATCGCCGTCTACATGGACCGCCGCCACGGCCTCTACCTCATGGGCACCGAGATCGACTACCACGACGGCCTCGACGCGCGCGGCTTCGTCTTCGAGAACCCCAACGCGACCCAGACCTGCGGCTGCGGCACCTCGTTCGCCGCCTAGCCGGCCGCCCCCGCGGCGGCCCCCCACAGCCCCAATTTGATGGAAGGCAACTTCTCCAACCGCGTCCGCGACGTGATCTCCTACAGCCGCGAGGAAGCGATCCGGCTGGGGCACGACTACATCGGGACCGAGCACCTCCTCCTCGGCATCATCCGCGAGGGCGAGGGCATCGCCGTCAAGATCCTCCGCAACCTCGGCAGCGACCTCTTCAAGCTGAAGAAGGCCGTCGAGGACACCGTGCGGAGCACCGGCGGCACCCTCACCGTCGGCAACATCCCGCTGACGAAGCAGGCCGAGAAGGTGCTCAAGATCACCTACCTCGAGGCGAAGCTCTACAAGAGCGACGTCATCGGGACCGAGCACCTCCTGCTCAGCCTGCTCCGCGACGACGAGAACATCGCGGCACAGATCCTGCAGCAGGGGTTCTCGGTGACCTACGACGCCGTGCGCGCCGAACTCGACTCGATCATCAGCGGGAAGTCCTCCCCCCGCTCCGGCCCGTCCTCGTCCGGCGGCGGCCGGTCGTCCCGCTCAGAACGCAAGCAGCAGATGGCAGAAAAGAGCAAGACCCCCGTCCTCGACAACTTCGGCCGCGACCTCACGAAGCTGGCTGAAGACGGCAAGCTCGACCCGATTGTGGGGCGCGAGCGCGAGATCGAGCGCGTGGCCCAGGTCCTGAGCCGGCGCAAGAAGAACAACCCCGTGCTCATCGGCGAGCCCGGCGTGGGCAAGACGGCGATCGCCGAGGGCCTCGCGCTGCGCATCATCCAGCGCAAGGTCAGCCGCATCCTCTACGACAAGCGGATCGTCACGCTCGACCTCGCCGCGCTCGTGGCCGGGACGAAGTACCGCGGCCAGTTCGAGGAGCGGATGAAGGCCGTCATGAACGAGCTCGAGAAGAGCCCCGACGTGATCCTCTTCATCGACGAGCTCCACACGCTCGTCGGCGCCGGCGGCGCGAGCGGCTCGCTCGACGCGAGCAACATGTTCAAGCCGGCGCTCGCGCGCGGCGAGATCCAGTGCATCGGCGCGACCACGCTCGACGAGTACCGCCAGTACATCGAGAAGGACGGCGCGCTCGACCGCCGCTTCCAGAAGATCATGGTGGACCCGGCCACGCCGGAGGAGGCCCTCGAGATCCTCGACAAGATCAAGGACAAGTACGAGGAGCACCACAACGTGCTCTACGACGAGGGCACGCTCGACCTCACCGTCAAGCTCTCCGAGCGCTACATCACCGACCGCCACCTCCCCGACAAGGCCATCGACGTCATGGACGAGGCCGGCGCGCGCGTCCACCTCGCCAACATCAAGGT
>JAWWCA010000278.1:0-3227 GCA_033720695.1 Rubricoccaceae bacterium | reverse complement strand
GGCAACGAGATCGCCGTCTCCCCCGACGGCCGGTTCGTCTACTACGCCGAGGACAACACGGGCGGCTCGACGTTCGAGTACAACAAGGACCCCAACGCGGGCATCTACGCCATCCGCCGCCTCGACCGCGAGACGGGCGAGACCGAGACGGTGCTCGGCGGGCCGGGCGGCGCCGCGCGGCCCACGCCCTCCCCCGACGGCCGCCACCTCGCCTTCGTCCGCCGCGTGCGCGACGAGCAGGTGCTCTTTCTGTACGACCTCGAGACGGGCGCCGAGACGCCGCTCTTCGACGGCCTCAGCCGCGACCAGCAGGAGACGTGGGCCATCTTCGGCGTCTACCCCGCCATGGCGTGGACGCCCGACGGCGAGGGCCTCGTCTTCTGGGCGCAGGGCGGCCTCCACCGCCTCGACGTCGAGACGCGCGAGGTCCGCGAGATCCCGTTCGAGGCCGTGGTCGACCTCACGATCACGGACGCGGTGACGGGCCAGTACGAGGCCGCGCCCGAGCGCTTCCGCGTCCGCATGCTCCGCGACGCCGCCACCTCGCCCGACGGCGAGACGCTCGTCTTCTCGGCTGTCGGCCACCTCTGGAGGCTGCCGTGGCCCGACGGCGAGATCCAGCGCCTCACCGACGACGACGACCGCTTCGAGTTCGATCCGGCCTTCTCCCCCGACGGCCGCTCCCTCGTCTACACGACCTGGAACGACGACGAATACGGGCACGTCTGGCGCCTCGACCTCCGCAGCGGCCAGACGCGCCGGCTCACCGAGCGGCCCGGCCACTACGCCACGCCCCGCTTCTCGCCCGACGGTACGCGCATCGTGGTCCAGCGTGGCGGCGGCAACGGCCTCCGCGGCACGCTCCACGGCACCGAGACCGGCCTCTACTGGCTCGACGCTGAGCCTGCCCCCGCGGAGGCGGGGGGCGGCGAGATGACGCTCATCACCGAGTCCGGCCGCGAGCCGCGGTTCTCGCCCGACGGCGAGCGCATCACCTTCCTCTCCGGCTGGGGGCTGAGCAAGGAGTACAAGAGCGTCCGCCTCGACGGCGGCGACGAGCGAACCCACTTCACGCTGAAGTACCCGACCGACGTGGTGCCCAGCCCGGACGGCGAGTGGGTCGCCTTCACCGAGGCCTTCAACGTCTACGTCGCGCCGTTCCCGAAGACGGGCGGGGCGGTCGAGCTGAGCAAGGACACCAAAGCCATCCCCGTCACGCGCGTCAGCCGCGACGCGGGGACGGAGCTGCACTGGGTCGAGGACGGTCAGGCGCTCCGCTGGCTCATCGGCCCCGAGGTCTTCACGCGCTCGCTCGACGAGGCCTTCGCCTTCCGCCCCGGCGCGCCCGAGGCGCTGCCCGCGCCCGACTCCGTCGGCGTCGCGGTGAGCATGGCGCTGCCGTTCGACCGGCCCGAGGGCACCGTCGCGCTCGTCGGCGGCCGCGTCATCACCATGCGCGGCGACGAGGTGATCGAGCGGGGGACCGTCGTCGTGCGCGGCAACCGGATCGTGGCCGTCGGCCCGGCCGACCTCATGGACGTGCCGGCCGATGCCGAGGTGATCGACGTCTCGGGCCACACGCTCATGCCCGGGCTCGTGGACGTCCACGCCCACGCCGGCCACTTCTACAGCGGCATGCTCCCGCGCGCCAACTGGAGCTACTACGCGAACCTGGCCTACGGCGTGACGACGATGCACGACCCCTCGGCCGGGACCGAGACCGTCTTCACGCTCTCCGAACTCGTCAAGGCCGGCGAGGTCGTCGGCCCGCGCGTGTTCTCGACGGGCACGATCCTCTACGGCGCCGACGGCGACTTCCGCGCGACGGTCAACTCGCTCGACGACGCGCGCAGCCACCTCCGCCGGCTCCAGGCCGTCGGGGCCTTCTCGGTCAAGAGCTACAACCAGCCCCGCCGCGACCAGCGGCAGCAGGTGCTCCAGGCCGCGCGCGAGCTCGGCATGCTCGTCATGCCCGAGGGCGGCTCGACGCACGTCCACAACCTCACGATGATCGTGGACGGCCACACCGGTATCGAGCACGCCTTCCCCGTGGCGCCCCTCTACGAGGACATCCTCCGGCTCTGGGGCGAGAGCGGCGTCTTCTACACGCCCACGCTCGTCGTCGGCTACGGCGGGCTGTGGGGCGAGAACTACTGGTACGCGACCCAGCGCGTGTGGGAGGACGAGCGCCTCCTGACGTTCACCCCCCGCGGCGTCGTGGACGCCCGCGCGCGCCGCCGCCTGCTCGTCCCCGACGACGAGCTCTACCACATCACGCTCGCCGAGGGCGCCAAGGCGCTGAGCGACCGGGGCGTCGGCGTCACCCTCGGCGCGCACGGGCAGATGCAGGGCGTCGCGGCGCACTGGGAGCTGTGGATGTTCGGGCAGGGCGGGATGACGCCGCTCGAAGCCCTCCGCGCCGCCACCCTCAACGGCGCCCGCTACATCGGCCTCGACGGCGACCTCGGCTCCCTCGAGGCGGGCAAGCTGGCCGACCTCCTCGTGCTCTCGGAGAACCCCCTCGACGACCTCCGCCACACGCGCGACCTCCGCTTCGTGATGGCGAACGGCCGCCTCTACGACGCCGCCACGATGGACCAGACCTGGCCCGAGGCCCGGCCCCGCCGGACGCTCTGGTTCGAGCGCGAGGGCGCGAGCGACGCCGCCGTCTGGCGCGACGGCATCACGCTCGACGGCCACACCTGCTCCTGCGGCGCGCACTGATCCTGCGGCGCGCATTGAGCCGCTCCACCCTTTCCCTGTCATCCTGAGCGGAGGCGCGTAGCGCCGGAGTCGAAGGATCTCTGCCGGCTCCGTGGCTGCGGCACAGCAGAGATCCTTCGACGACAGCCCTTCAGGCTTCTGCTCAGGATGACAGGGGCTCTCCTTCCCCTCTGCCCCTCCCCGACGTGAACCCCGTCCTCCAGTCCTTCCTCGACCTCCTCGACCTCGAACCCATCGAGGTCAACATCTTCCGGGGGCAGAACACGTACCTCGGCTCGAAGCGCGTCTTCGGCGGGCAGGTGCTGGCGCAGGCGCTCGTCGCGGCCGGCCGGACGGTCGAGGAGGAGCGTCACGCCCACTCCCTCCACGCCTACTTCATCCTCCCCGGCGACATCCGGCGGCCCATCGTCTACCAGGTCGAGCCGCTCCGCGACGGCGGCTCGTTCACGACGCGGCGCGTGACGGCCATCCAGCACGGCCGGCCCATCTTCAACTGCGCCATC
>JAWWCA010000277.1:0-3321 GCA_033720695.1 Rubricoccaceae bacterium | reverse complement strand
TCGGCGATCGCGAGCGCGTCGGGGTTGACGGTGAGGACCGAGCGGAGCGCCGGGCCGCGGCGGTCGAGCCGCTCGATGCGGGCGAGGGAGGCCTCGGTGATCTGGCGGGCCGTGCAGCGGCCCTCGGCCATCGCCGCCTGGAGGTCCGCGACGCTCGCCTCCTCGACGTCGCAGGTGGGAGCCGTCTGGCAGGCCGCCGGCGCGGTGAGCAGGAGCGCGAGAGGGAGGAGAAGAAGGAGGGGGAGACGCATGGCGGGGAGAGCGGAGGCCTCCGGAGGATAACGCTGCCTCGCCGTCTCCCCGATGCCCAGGCGCACCTCATCCCACCGGGGTCCGTCTCGTACCGCCCGGCGCCATCGCGCCGGGCGGGGCTCAGGGGTGGGTCAGGAGCCGCCCGCCGCGAGGTCGCGCACGGTGGCCGCGAGGCGCTCCACCTTCGCCGCGTCGCTGGAGCCGGGCGCCATCGCCTCGATCTCGGCCGAGAAGGCCCGGAGCGCGGCGATGCGGGCGGCGCCCGTCATGCCCTCGGCGCGGAGGAGCCCCTCGCGGATGCCGCCGATCTGCGTCGCCGTCAGGCCCCCGCTGCGCTCGAGCTGGTCGAGGGTGGCGCGGGCGAGGGCGAACGACGGCGGCCACACGTACCGCGGCTGGCCCTGCGCGTTGAGGTAGCTCAGCCGGACCGTGTTGGCCGCAGCGATCTCGTTCTCGGAGAGGTAGGCGCTCGGCGTCAGCTCGAACACGTCGAGCCCACGGGCGATCTCGGACGAGACGAGGAGCCCGTTGTACCAGTAGACCGACCAGCTGCCGCCGAACGAGGGCGCGTCGGGCTCGATCGGGCCGCGGTCGTGGTAGGCGATCTCGACGGGGTTCTGCGGGTCGGTCCAGTCGAAGACGGAGATGCCGCCCTGGTACCACGCCTGCACCATCACGTCGCGCCCGGGGATGGGGATGAGCGAGCCGTTGTGGGCGACGCAGTTCTCGAACGGGCTCTGCGGCGCCGGCAGCTTGTAGTAGCTCTGGAACACCATCTCGCCGCTCTCGACGGTAAAGAGGGCGTTGCCCCCCCACTCCTTCGGATCGGAGGCGCGACACTTGGGCTGGCCGCCGCCGCCCCACTCGTCGGTGAAGAGGACCTTGGTGCCGTCGTTGTTGAACGTGGCCGAGTGCCAGTAGGCGAAGTTGGAGTCGGCCACGGCGTCGAGGCGGCGGGGGGTGACGGGGTCGGAGATGTCGAGGAGGAGGCCGTAGCCCTCGCACGCGCCGCCGGCCAGCCCGATCTCGGGGTAGAGCGTGATGTCGTGGCACTGCGTCGGGCCGGGCTCGGGGCCGTCGCCCCCGCCGTCGTCGCTGCCGAACCACTGGGCGGCCATCGCCGGGAGGCGCTCGCGGAGCGTCGTGCTGTCGGCGGCCGTCGGCGCCCCCTCGCCGCCGCGCTCCTGCACGATGCCGCCGAGGAGCTGCGCGACGAACCCGTCCGGGAGGACGACCGACTGCCCCGGCCCCTCGACGATGAAGGCGCCGCGCGCGCGGGCCTCCTCGACCGCCGCGACGTCGGCCTCGGCGGGGCCGTGGGTCGGCGGGGCGACGAGGCCCTCGAAGATGCGCGGCGACGAGACGATGGCCGCCGCCTGGGGGTTGTCGAGCGGGACCCGGATGACTTCGATCCGGAAGAGCGCCGTCTCGGGATCCTCGTCGGGCGAGGCCCCGGAGCAGCCCGGCAGCTCCTCGGCGGGGCGGACGGGGGCGGAGCCGGAGACGTAGACGTAGACGTTCTCGTCGTCGCCGGGGTGCTTGAGGACCGAGTGGGTGTGCGAGCCGCGGCACGTCTGCACGTTCGCGACGTACTCGGGATTCCGGATGTCGGTGATGTCGAAGATGCGGATGCCGCGGAGGCGGTCCGGGCTGACGGTCGCCTGCACGCCCTGCGTGCCGCAGTCGAGGCGGCCGCCGAGCCCCTCGCCGGAGACGAACAGGAGGTCCCCGTAGACCGATACGTCGCTCTGCGAGGCGGGGCAGAGGTACTCCGTCACGAGCTCCGGCGCCGAGGGGTCCGAGACGTCCCACACCAGGATGCCGTTGTAGTTGCCCTGGATCACGTAGTCGTCCTTGAAGGCGAGGTCGGAGTTGGTCACGCCGACGAAGGCCTCGGGCGGCGTCACGGAGGCGAGCTTGCGGAGGTTCCAGATCGCCTCCTCGGCGTCGAAGAGGCCGGCGCCGAGGCTGGTGCGCGGGTCGGAGGAGGCGGAGGTCTGGGCGCTCGCGGGGAGGGCGAGCAGCCCCATCAGGAGCAGGGCGACGGTGCGCGTCGGTCGGGTCGTCATCGGATCGGGGGTCGGCGGGAGGAGGGGGCGTCAGGGCCCCGGATCGGGGAGGGCGTCGAGCATCTGCTGCATCCGCGCGATCTCCGTCGTCTGGTCGGCGTGGATGTCGGCGGCGAGCTTGAAGGCGGCCTCGTCCTGGGCGGCGCCGTCCGTCGCGAACAGGTCGTCCACCATCGTGACGGCGCCGGCGTGGTGCTGGATCATGTAGGCGAGGAAGAGGCGGTCGAACGCCGCCCCCTCTGCGGCGGCGAGCTCCTGGAGCTGGGCGTCGGTGAGCATGCCGGGCATCCTCGCGTGGCCGCCGTCGTGCCCGCCGTGGCCCTCGTGACCGCCGTGGATCGTGAGCCGAAGCCCGTCGATGTGGACCTCGGGGACGGGCTGGCCGCGGTCGCGGAGCCACCGCTGCATCGTCTCGATCTCGTCGCGCTGGGCGTTGATGATGCGGGCCGCGAGGGTCTGGACGGCCGGGCTCGCGCCGCGCTGGGGCGCGAGGTCCGACATGATGAGCGCCTGCGCGTGGTGGCCGATCATGCCGTCCATGAAGAGGACGTCGGCCGGGGTGAAGTGGCTGCGGGCGCTGTCCTGCCGGGCCCAGTAGAGCGCTTCGAGGGCGGACGTGTCGGCGCGTCCGTCCGCGCCTTGGGCGGAGGCGGCGGGACCGACGGCGAGCGCGGGGAGGACGAGGGGGGCCGCCCGGCGCGCGGCCCGGCGGAGACGGTGGAACCGCATGTGTCGATGGAGGCGGGAGCGTCCATGCTAAATTAGCAGCACCTAGACGAGTTCCCGGCCCTGTGGGTTACAGCGGGTCTGGAAAACGCGCGGGCCGCCCCGCGTGGTGCGAGGCGGCCCGGGGCCTGTCGCGGAGCGCTGGGCTCAGGTGCCGGCGGAGTAGTCGGTGGCGTAGGCCACCTGCTCGTCGGTGAGGCGGTCGATGGCGAGCCCCATCGTCTCCAGCTTCACGCGGGCGATCTCCTGGTCCAGCTCCTCGGGCAGGTCCATC
>JAWWCA010000276.1:0-3364 GCA_033720695.1 Rubricoccaceae bacterium | reverse complement strand
TCCGCCCGCGCTCTCGCCGCCGCGACAACACATCGCATCCTCACACCCGACGATGGCCCCCACCCACGACCAGGTCCGCGTCCGCCTCATCCAGATCCGCGTCCGGCCCGACATCCTCGACGAGGAGCAGGCCAGCTTCGCCGCGCGCACCCGTCTGCGCCGGCCGCAGATCCTCTCGTCGAACGCGGTGCGCGACCCGCTCACCGAGGACCTCCTCGACGACGTGGACGCCGTACTCATCGGCGGGGCCGGCGCGTACTCGGTCACGCACACCTACAGCTGGACCGACGACCTCATCCAGCTCTGCCAGGGATGCGCCGAGCGGCGGCTCCCGCTCTTCGGCTCGTGCTGGGGGCATCAGTTCATCGCGCGGGCGTTCGGGGGGGTCGTCGTCAACGATCCCACTCGCGTCGAGATGGGGACCCTGCCGGCGACGCTCACGGCAGCGGGGCGGCAGGACCCCCTCTTCGCGCCGTTTCCGAAGACGTTCTATGCCCAGATGGGGCACCACGACCGGGTGGCGACGCTGCCTGAGCACGCCGTCGAGCTGGCCACGAGCGAGGTGGCGCCCCACCAGGCCTTCCGGCTCGGCGACCTCCCCATCTACGGGACGCAGTTCCACAGCGAGCTCGACCGGGCTGCCGAGGAGGGCCGCCTCCGGGCCTACCGCGAGCACTACCCCGAGATGGCCGACGACGACGTCTTCCAGGACACGATCGACGCCCTCCGCGAAACGCCGGACGTGGACAACCTCCTGTACCACTTCGTCAAGCTCTACGCCGTCGAGGACGGGGCTCAGGCCGCCTGACGGATCCGGCCGTCCGCGAGCCGCGTGAGGAACGCCGTCGCGACGCGCTCGGACCAGTAGGGGTCCTCGCGTCGTGCGGCCATGAACCCGACGTGGCCGCCCCATCGGGGCATGAGGAGGTGGAGGTCGGGGTTGGCACGGGCTTCGTCGATTGGGAAGCACGGCGGCGCGAGGAAGGGGTCGTCCTGGGCGTTCACGAGGAGCGTCGGGCGGCGGATGGCGGGGAGGAACGGGCGGGAGGAGGCCCGCCGCCAGTAGTCCTCCGCGCTCGAGAACCCGTGTGCGGGGGCCGTGTAGGCGCCGTCGAAGTCCACGAAGGTTTTCAGGGTCGAGACGTCGAGCCCCGGCAGCTGGTCGGGGAACCGCGCCTGCTTGTCGGCCAGCTTGGCGTTGAGGCTCAGCATGAAGCGGCGCATGTACATCGCGTTCTCGGGGCGGGCCAGCTGCTCGGCCGAGGAGGCGAGGTCGCAGGGCACCGAGAACGCCGCGGCCCCGACGACGCGCGCGGGCGCGTCTTTGCCGCGCTCCCCGAGGTACTTCAGCGTGAGGTTGCCGCCGAGGCTGAAGCCGACGAGCGCGACGGTCGGGTAGCCGCGCGCGAGGGCATGCTCGATCACGGCGTCGAGGTCGCCGGTGGCGCCGGAGTGGTACGTCTGGAACAGCCGGTTGGGCGTGCCGCCGCAGCCGCGGAGGTTCCAGGCGAGGGCGTCCCACCCGCCCTGGGTGAACGCGCGCACCATGCCCCGGACGTAGGCCCGCTCGCTGCTCCCCTCGAGGCCGTGGCTGATGATGACGAGCCGGTCGCCCGGCCGCCCGGCCGGCTCCGACCAGTCGAGGTCGAGGACGTCACCGTCCGGCAGGTCCAGCCGCTCGCGGCGGTACGACACCCCCTCCACGGATCGGAAGAGGGCGGGGTAGACGGTCTGGAGGTGCCCGCTCCGCAACCAACGCGGCGGGCGGTAGGGAGGAAGCTGGCTGAGCATCGCTCGGGCGTACGGAACGGCGTTCTCCCGAAACATACGGCGAGGCCCCGCGGCACCGGGAGACGGGGCCGCTCCAAGCGCGTCTCAGAGCTGCACGCGGACCGAGAACGCGAGGTGGCGGCCGGGCAGCAGGCGAGGTTGCGCGACGGCGCCGGAGGCCGCCGTCTCCAGGCTCCAGTCGTAGACGTTGCGGTGGTCGGTCGCGTTCGCGAGCAGCGCGCGAAGGACGAGGGTGCTCCGGCCGAGGGGCCGCGTGAGCGTAAGGTCGAGGTCGAGCGCCATCGTGGCTGGCAGCGCGTGCTCCTCGGGCGCGTCGAGGTCGAAGGGCGGGAGCGCGCCGGCCCCTTCGGCGAGCGCGAGGACGTCGTAGTAGCTGCGCCGCAGCGCCCAGCGGCGGCCCCAGGATCCGCGCCAGGAGGCGCCGACACGGACCCCCCGACCCAGGCCGAGGCCGGCGTCGAGGTCCAGGGCGTGAGGGGCGGTGCCGGGGAGGGGGAGGAGCCGGCCCTCGAACCGGCCTGGGACCTGCCGCCTCGCGTGCGTGTGCGTGTACGCGGTGCTGGCCGACACCCCCCGGTGGCGCCAGCGCGCCCGGACGGTCCCGCCCAGGGTGTGGCCTCGCACGGCGGAGAGCAGGTCCTCCTGCGCCTGATCCTCACGCGTCTCGCGCAACGCTGCGTCCCCCGTCGCCACGATCGGGGTGTGGTCGAGCGCGAGGAGTCTCGGCTGCGCCTTGGCATAGGCCGACGCCTCGACGGTCCACGCCTCCGTGGGCCACAGGGCGGCGTCGAGGGCCGCGTGGTAGGCGTACGGGGGCGCGATCGAGCCGTCGGGCGGCAGCCAGAACAGCACGTAGGGGACGACGGACGTGGCCCCGGTGCTGCTCAGGAGGTACTCGTTGGTGTACTGGCGGTAGAGGCCGGTGGCGACGCGGAGCGCGTATGGCCCGAGCGCGCTGCCCCCGTCGTGCCGGAGGGCGAGGCGGGGCTCGGGGTAGGCGCGGTCGAAGGAGGGGAGGTAGGTGAGCCGGACGCACGGCTCCACCACCGTGCCGGCTCCAACCGTGATTTGGCCCGTCGCGTGCGCCACGAGGGTCCAGTCGTCGGCCCCGTGCGCGAGCGGGGCGAGGAAGCGTCCGGTCCGGTCGATCCGCGCGTCCGTGTAGCCCACACCGAGCCCTCCCTCGACCTGGGTCCGCGGCGACAGGCTGTACGAGAGGGCTCCCGTCAGGGCAAGCTCTTGGATGGTGTGGCGCCAGTCGGTGCCGCCGTCCAGGGGAACGGAGGGGCGGACGGCCGCCGCTGCCTCTTCGAGGGCCTCCATCGAGCCTGGCGCCTCGGCCTCCCCGACGCCGCCGCCGTATCCATACCCCGACGCATGATGGGAAGCGGTGGCCTGGACCTCGTACGACGCTCGGGCATTCAGCAGGCCGTCGAGTCGGGCCTGGCCGGCCCAGTTCGTCCAGTCGTAGCGATTGCGGACGAGGAGGAGGTGCTCCGGGGCTGCGGACGTGGCGGGGACGAAGGCGGCGAACTCGCCCCCCAACTGGTTGCGGGCCCGGTACCCGGAGGCG
>JAWWCA010000275.1:0-3395 GCA_033720695.1 Rubricoccaceae bacterium | reverse complement strand
TGTCTAACGCCCAGGGTTCCATGCGCCTGCTCGTCGTCCTGGCCGCGCTCTCGGCGGCCCCGGCGCTCGCCCAGCCGGCCGGGGACTGCCCGTACCCCCTCCTCTTCCTCCACGGCTACACCGGCAGCCAGGCGAGCTGGGCGCCCTTCACCGGGCACCCCGCCATCGAAGCGATCTGGGGGCCGCGCGCCGACGTCTTCCACGCCGTCCTCAACGCCTACGAGAACGAGGAGCGCATCGCCGGGCCCGACGGCCTCCTCGACACCCCCGACGACGACGTCCTCGTCCAGTTCGCCAACGAGCCCAACGCCCTCGCCCCCGGCTGCGTCTACGCGAGCAACTTCGAGAACTGGTGGAACGAGGACCCGCAGGCCCCCCTCCTCGAGGTCAACGGCAGCGACTCGCCCGGCGGCTTCTTCGCCTCGGAGTCGGACTCGAACGAGGAGGCGGCGTGGAAGCAGGGCTACACGCTCGGCCGGATGATCGAGCGGGTGCTCGCGGCCAACCCCGGCAAGGACCGCGTGATCCTCGTGGGCCACTCGATGGGCGGGCTCACGGCGCGGGAGTACCTCCAGCGCCGCGACGGGCAGGGCCGCCCGCTGTGGTGGCTCGACCCCGACGCGCCCGGCGGCCACCGCGTCGCGCGGCTGCTCACCGTCGCCACGCCGCACCGGGGGAGCAACTTCTTCGGCAACCCCTGGCGCGTCGACTCGACGGGCACCGAGGACGGCATCCCCGACATCAACAGCAGCGCCACGCGCGACCTCCGCTACAACTACTTCTGTTTCTTCTGCGACAGCCCGGGCCCCTACCTCTTCGGCGGGCGCGAGGGCAACGGCTTCGGCTGGCACACCGACGACATCAACTGCGACGGCGACGAGGGCGACTCCCTCGCCGGGATCAACGTGGACGGGCGCGACCAGGGCTTCTCGAAGCCGTGGGACGGGACGACCGACAACCCCGCCCTCCCGCTCCCGACCGACGTCCGCTACACCTGGCTCACCAGCGACGTCGGCACCTCGGGCGACCTCGTCGTGGACCTCAAGCGGCAGTGGCTCTACAGCGGCGCCGTCCCCGTCCCCTCCGACGGCGTGCCCCACCGCCTCGCCGACACCCTCCTTACCGACGTCTACCACCTCGACCTACAGGAGGACACCGACGCCGTCATCCGCGGCCTCGACGAGCCGGACTACCCCGCCCACGCCTACGGGATCGCGCCGGGGACGACCTACGCCGGCACCGCCACGGTCCGCGCCGCCGGCGCCCCCGACGGCGTCCCCACCGATGACCCCGACTGGTACGCGTTCGACACGGCCGGTGGCGCCGTGCGCGTGACGCTCCACCCGACGTCCGGGCGGAGCGGGCGCCTCGACCTCTACGACGGCGCGGTGGACCCGTACGAGACCGGTCCCTCCGCGACCGGGCAGGCCTTCGCGGCCGGGCAGGCCGAGGTGGCCGTGACGGCGGCCCTCCCCGCGGGCCGCCACTACGTCCGCGTTCGACACGAGGGCGTCGGCGCGGGGGACTGGCGGGCGCCGTACCGGCTCGCCGTCGCCACGTCGTCGCCCGCGCTGGCCGCGGCGAGCGAGGGCCCCCGGTTCGGGCTCGGGCCCGCCGCCCCCAACCCGCTCCGCGACCGGGCGGCGATCCCGTACCACCTCGCCGCCGAGGGCCCCGTCGCGCTGGCCGTCTTCGACGCCCTCGGCCGCCGCGTGGCCGTGCTCGTGGACGGCGTGCAGGAGGCGGGGGCGCACCGCGCCGTGTTCGAGGCGGCGGCGCTCCCGGCCGGCGTCTACCTCGTCCGCCTGACGGCCGAGGGCCAGACGGCGACGCAGCGCGTGCTCCGGCTTCGCTGAGCGGGCGCCCCCTTCGATTTGGAGGTGGGGAACTGGCGTGCAGGAAGGGTCCGGCCCGTAGGCTCTACATTGACAGGTAGCTGCGCATCCTTCGCCGCAATTGGACGGCTCTGCCTTGCCTTCCGCCGTTGCACCCCTCAGGCTCCTGATCGTCGCGCTCCTTGCGGGTGTGGCGAGTGTAGGGTGGGCCCAGCCTCGGGTCACCCCGCCCTACGCCGTGGACTTCTTCGAGGAGGGGCTGCCGGGCCAACAGGTCTTGGACATCGAGCAGACGGCCGACGGCTACCTCTGGGTGGCAACCAATGCGGGCCTGGCCCGCTTCGACGGCCATCGGTTCGTGACGTTCGATTCGTCGCGCACCGGAATCCCAGACGTCGCTGCGATTACTTCCCTGCACCGGAGCCCTCAGGACACCCTGTTCATCGCACAGAGCGATGGACCCATCGTCAGCTATGCCGGGGGGCGATTCGAGACGCGGCTCGAACTGGGGCCCGATGTCCACACGGTGGACTCGTTCGTCCAGGATCGCGCGGGGAGGCTCATCGGCGAGTACGGGGTTCCTGATGGAGACGTTGGGCAGGAGTTCCTCCGCGAGGACCGGGGTGCGCTTCGCCGATTCCCCCGTAGGCTTCCCGAGAGGCTGATGATCAAGCCGTTATACCGTGACTCGGAAGGGCGTGTCTGGGCTGGGGCGGAGCTCAACGAACAAGTACTCGACGAGAATCAGTCGCCGTGTGCCATGAACCTTCTCCCGGCATGGCGCATTCAGGTCCTCGATGACGGGCAACTCGTCCGAGAGCCCTCGCTCTTTTCGAACCTCGTCGTCCATCCGTCGCGGGGGGAGGTGTTGCGGAGCGCCCGGTCCGGCAACGGCGTGGCCTTCACGTCGGTGGACGGGGAGGATCGCGGGCGCTTCGTCCTCCCACCCAGGGCCTGCCCCATGCTGCTCGACCGCGACGGGAGCCTTTGGGTGCAGGAGGACCACCTGCTCGTGGCGTACGCCCCGGAGGAGCCCACGCCGCTGTTTCGAGCGGATCTCGGATTCGCCTACCGATACAACATCCTCCCTCCGATACTTGAGGACCAAGAGGGCACCCTGTGGGTCGGGACCCGGACCCGTGGGCTCGTCCGGGTCCGACGGACCCTGTTCCAGACTTACGTGACGTCGGCGGTCGATGGACACGCACCCGTGACGGGCCTCGCGCCGGGCGCCTCCCGTTCGGTCCTGATCGCCGACGCCAACCAGGATCTGTTCCGCGCCCGCGGGACGAACTTTCTGCCGGTGGCCGAGCGTGTCGCAGGCTGGCGGGGTGAGGGCGTCTACGAAGATGAGCAGGGCCGACGGCTGTACTTCACGAGAGACGGGGTCGAGTGCCGAATCGATCGCTGGATCGATGGGCAGCCCCCCACTCTGGTCGTGACCCTCGGTCGGATCGGCGGCATCGGCCTCGGGTTCTACCCGGATCCGCGCGACCCGGATGTGGTGTGGTTCCACAACGAATACAACGTCTATCGACTCCGCGACCCGTTCGGTGCCGA
>JAWWCA010000274.1:0-3411 GCA_033720695.1 Rubricoccaceae bacterium | reverse complement strand
TGGACCTCGGCGTCCGCACCGGCCTCGCCTTCTACGGGCGCGACGGTCGGCTCCAGGCGTACCGCTCGCAGAACTTCGGCACGCGAGGGCGGCTCCGGCGCGGCGCCTCCGCCCTGCTGAGCGGGGCGGCGGGCCTGGAGCGCCTCGTCCTCGAAGGCGGCGGCGACCTCGCCGAGGTGTGGACCAAGGAAGGGGTGCGGCGCGGACTCGACGTGCGCGTCGTGGACGCCGACACGTGGCGACGGGCGCTCCTCCTGCCGCGCCAGCAGCGGAACGGGGCGCAGGCCAAGGGGGCCGCCGACGGCCTCGCCCGCGCCGTCATCGCGTGGAGCGGCGCGCCCGCGCCCAAGGGCGCCCTCCGCCACGACGCCGCCGAGGCCATCGGCGCCGGCCTGTGGGGTGTGGTCGAGGCGGGGTGGCTGCCGGCGCTCCCCCCGCCGCTCCGGCGCTAGTACGGGATCGCGACGCGGACCCAGCCGGGCACGTTGCGCGACGCGCTGCCGGTGATCACCCACGGCATCGTGTAGTCGATCTGCGTCGCCATCCGCATCGCGAGGGCGTCGAGCGTGGGGTGCACCGACTCCACGGTCTCGACCGCGACGGGGTCGCCGGCGGCGTCGACGTAGACCTGGAGCACGACGCGCCCGCCGATGCCGGCGTCGCGGAGGCTGTCCGGGTACACCCGCTCGGGCATCGACGCCGGCTGGATGAGCGGCTGCCGGTAGGTCCGCGCCATCGCGGTGTTGACCGCCGTCACGAGCTGCTCGCGCTGGGCCGTCCGGTCGCCCGCGCCCTCGGCGCCGCGCTCGATGATGGGGAGGGCGACCTCGGCGAAGAGGGAGTCCACGAGCTCGGGGTTCGTGCGGTAGAGCTCGACGATGCGCTGCTGCACGCTCGGCGCGAGGTCGACGTCGTCGTAGATCCGGACGCCCATCGTCTGGAGCGAGTCCAGGTTCCGGAAGGCGCCCGTGGTGTCGGCGCCGACGCGCCACCAGCGCTCGGACCCCTCGCCGGCCCACCCGTCCGGCGGGCCGAGGTCGGCGCGCCCGCAAGCCGACAGGAGGAAGAGGCAGGGGACGAGCGGCAGGAGGCGGGAGAGGCGCATGGGGCGGTCGGGTGGGTGCGCCGGAAAGCTAGGCAAGCCACGGCCCCCCCACCGCGAACGCTCGCCGAAAGCGACGGCTCCGCCCCCGGGCCCAGGCCCTCGCCGCTACCGCTCCTCCGGAGCCGCCGGCGCCTCGGCCTCGTCGGCGAGGCGGACGAAGTAGCGGCGGCGGTCCATCGCCACGATGCGGACGCGGCTGCCGGCGGCGACGAAGGCGCCCTCGGTGAGCACCTCGACGCGCGTCCCGTCGATGTCGACGACGCCAGTCGGGCGGAGCGGCGTAAGCGCGACGCCCGTCCGGCCGAGGAGGCGCGCGCGCGTCTCCTGCTCCTCGCCTGACACGAGCCGGTCGGGCCGGAGCTCGTCGGCGAGGACGAACCGGTCCCAGGCGCCGGTCCGCCAGAGGTAGGTGAACAGCACCCCCGCCCCGGCGACGGCGCCGACGAGGGCGAGGAGCCCGCCCAGCGTGCCGCCCGTCACGAAGGCGTAGATCACCCCGACGCCCGCCGAGAGCACGCCGATCACGCCGACCACGTTCACGCCGGGCACGAGGTAGACCTCGATGGCGAGGAGCGCCAGTCCGACGAGGATGAGGACGACGGGGACGAAGAACGTCACGGAGCCGAGGCGGGAGCGAGAAGGAGCAAGGTAGGGATCACGCGCGATCTGGGGCCGAGCCGCGGCTACGCCTGCGCCGCCTCGCCCTGCGCCGTGCGCACCTCCCGGACTTCGACCCGGCTGCCGCGCACCGACACCACCTCGACGGCCGTGCCGGGCGGGACGAACGTGCTCTGGGCGACGACGTCCACCCGCCGCCCCCCGATGTCGGCCACGCCGGCGGGGCGGAGCGGCGAGAGCGTCCGGCCGGTCTGGCCGAGGAGCGAGTCGTCGGTGTCGGCCGAGGTGTAGCCCTCGGCGGCGGTGAAGTCGGGGGCGAGGACGAGGTGGCTGAAGCGCTCGGAGCGCGGGAGGTAGCGGCCGACCGAGATGGCGAGGAGGACGAGGAGGACGAGGCTGGACGCCAGCGTGGCCGCCGCCTGCGCCACGTCGGTGCCCGACGGGAAGGCGAAGCCCACGTTGGGCAGGAGCGCCGCCAGCAGCGAGCCGATCGTGAGCACGATGCCGGCGATGCCGGCCACGCCGAAGCCGGGGATCACGAACACCTCCACCGCGATGAGCGACAGCCCGACGACGAAGAGGATGATCTCCCAGCTCTCGGCCAGGCCGAGCACGTAGTGGGGGGCGAAGAAGAGGGCCGCGCCGAGGAGCGCCATCCCGCCGGCGAAGCCCACGCCGGGCGTCTGCAGCTCGAAGTAGAGCCCCCCCATCATCATGAGCATGAGGATGGACGCCACGATGGGGGAGCCGAGGAAGCGGAGGACGCGCTCGACCGTCGAGGCGGCGTGGCGCTCGACGGGCTGCTCGGCCAGCCCGAACGCCTCCGCGAGCGCGCCGAACGTCGGGACGACGGCGTCGGCGACGCCGAGGCGGAGGGCCTCGTCGGCCGTGAGCGTGAGGAGCTGGCCCTCCTCGACCACGCCGGGGATCGCGATCCGCTCGTCCACCATCGCCTCGGCGATGCGGCCGTCGCGGCCCGTGGCCTCGGCCGTGGCCCGGATGAGCCCGCGCGTGTAGCTCTGGACCTTCTCGGAGGCGTACTGGCCCGCGGCGTCGACCGCCGTCGCCGCCCCCATCGAGGCGCCGGGCACGAACGCGATGCGGTCGTTGGCGTAGGCGATGAGGGCGCCCGCGCTGGCCGCGTTCCGGTCGATGAACGCGATCGTCGGCATGGGGGCGTCGAGGATCGCGGTCCGGATCTGGTCGGCCGCGTCGAGGAGGCCGCCGTAGGTGTCGATCTCGAAGACGACGGCGCTGGCCTCGGCGGCCTCGGCCTCGGCGAGGGCGCGGTCCACGTAGCGCGCGAGCGCGTTGTCGATCATCCCCTCGATGGGGACGCGGAAGACGGGCCCGTCGGTGGTGAGGGCGAGGCGGGGGATCTCGCCGTCCGGGGCCTGCGCCGTGGCGGGTCCGGCGGCGAGGGCGACGGCGAGGAGCAGGAGGCTGAGGCGTGCCATACGCGGTGGGGTCGGCTGGTCCCTGCCTACGACCCCCCGACGGCCGAAGATTCAGCGGCGCGCGGGCCGCACGCCGCCTTCGTCAAGGCTCGATGACGATGGGCGTCCCGACGGAAGCAAGTTGAAAGAGGGCTTCCATGTCCGGATTGCTGAGCGCGACGCAGCCCCTGGTCCAGTCGGCTCCTCGCCCGCCCTGCCCGTGCAGCTCGATGAGGCCGCCGATGCGGGCAT
>JAWWCA010000273.1:0-3499 GCA_033720695.1 Rubricoccaceae bacterium | reverse complement strand
CGTCGCTCCCCCGCCTCACCGAGGCGCTCGGGGCGGTGGAGTGGGACGCGGTCGTGGCCTCGGCCAGCGACGACCCGCCCGCCGACGCCCTCCGCACGGCCGCATCCGCGGCGCCGGGCCTCCCCGTCGTCGTCGTCACCGCGTCGGGGGCGGGCGTCGAGGCGTTCACGGACTCGGGCGCCGCGGCCGTCCTCACCGACGCCGACCTCCGCTTCCTCGGGGCCGCCGTCGCCGTCGCCCTCCGCACGGCCGCTCCCTCTCCCTCCCCCCAAGCCGACCCGATGCCGCTCTTCGCCGCCGCCAGCGACGCCCCCCACCTCCTCAGCCCCCACGCGGGCGCCGTCCAGGCCCTCGCCGAGCACCTCCCCGTCGGGCTCTACCAGAGCACGCCCGACGGCCGCATCCTCTTCGCCAACGAGGCGCTCGCCGACGTCCTCGGCACCGCGTCCGTCGAGGAACTCGCCCGGCTCGACGTCCGCCGCGACCTCGGGTACCCGCGCCAGCACTTCGACGAGCAGGTGCAGCGCACCGGCTCGGTCCGCAACCTCGTCGTGCGGTGGACCGACCGGACCGGGCGGACGAAGTACACGCGCGAGAACGCCCGCGCCGTCTATGGCGCCGACGGCGAGGTGAGCTACTACGAGGGGACGATGGAGGACGTGACGGCAGAGTACGAGGCTCGACAGCGGGAGCGCCAGCGGGCCGAGCGGCTCGGCGCCATCGTCCGCTTCGCCACGACCGTGGACGGGTCGACGACGGCCGAGGCCGTCTACCGCGCCGCCATCGCGGCCGTCACCGCCACGATGGGCACGCCGCTGGCCATGCTGCTCGTCCGGCGGGGGAGCGAGACGCGGTGCGTGGCGCGGAGCGAGGCGCTCCCCGACGCCGCCGTCGCCCTCTTCAACGAGCACCCCGTCGGCGCCCTCCTCCCGCTCCACACCCAGCCCATCCTCCTCCGCGACGAGCGGTCGAGCCGTGCCGCGTCGCTGCCCGAGCCCGCCCGGGCGATGATGCAGGCCCACGGCGTTCGGAGCGTCGGGAGCTTCCCGCTCGTCCACAACGGCCAGGCCCACGGCGCCTTTGTCGTCTTCTACCGCGCCCCCCACACCTTCACCGACGAGGAGCTCCAGGTGGCCGAGACGCTGGCGTGGCACGTGGCCGGGAGCCTCGCCCGGCAGCGCGCCGAGAGCAGCCTCCGCGACAGCGAGACGTGCCTCCGGTTCCTCGCCGAGAACACCACCCATGTGCTCTACCGCCTGCGGCACGGGGCGGGCCCTGCCCTCAGCCGCTTCGACTACCTCAGCCCGGCGGTCGAGGCCCTCGTCGGGTACACGCCGGAGGAGCTCGGCGACCTCGGCGGGCTCGGCGGCCTGATCGACGAGGAGGCGGTGATCGAGGGGGACGGGCTGCTCGAGGGCGGGAGCGGGGAGCACTACCTCGCTCGGTACCGGATGCGGACCAAGGCGGGAGGCGCCGTCTGGGTCGAGAACAGCGCGTACCCCTGGTGCGACGCCGACGGCCGGCCGGTCGGGCTCGTGGGGATGCTGCAGGACGTGACGGAGCGGAAGCGGCAGGAGGACGCCCAGGCCGGCGAGGCGGCGCGCGTGCTCTGCCAGCAGCGGGCGCTCGTCGAGCTGGGCGGGCTCCACGCCGGCGGGCCTGAGGCGGTGATCGGACGCGCGGTGGAGCTGATGGCCGCCTGCACGGGGGCCGACGAGACCGGGGTCTGGGTCGAGGACCCCGAGGCGGCAGTGCTCCGCTGCCTCGACCTCTACCACCCTGAGACGGACGCCCACGGCACGGAGCCCCCGCTCCCCCTCGACGCCTCCCGAGCGCTCCTCGACGAGCTGCAGCGGCACCGCGTCCTCGCCGTGGACGAGACCGAGGCCAGCGCCACGCTCGAGTGGGTCGGCGCCGCTGCCTACCTCCGCGAGCGCGGGATCCGGGCCGTGCTGCTGGCGCCTGTCCGGCGCAGCGGCCGCGTCACCGGCATCGTGGCCCTCCGGCAGCGGGAGCCGCGCGCGTGGAGCGCCGCCGAGCAGGAGTTTGCCGCCGCCGTGGCCGACATCGTCTCGCTTGCGTACGAGCGCCAGGAGCGCCGCGCCGCGGAAGCCGCCCGCCACGAGAGCGAGGCCCGCTACCGCGCCATCTCCGAGCTGGCTTCGGACTACGCCTTTGCCGTCCACATCGAGAGCGAGGGCCGGGGGTGCCTCGCCTGGGCCACCGAGGCCTTCGCCCGCGTCACCCGCTACTCCGCCGCCGACATCCGGGGCCTCCGAGACCTTCTCGCCATCGTCCACCCCGACTCCCGCGCCGACGCCTTCGAGACGTTCCGTGCGCTGGAGCCCGGCACGGACGCCGAGTGCGAGCTCCACATCGTGACCCGAGACGGGGAAGACCGCTGGGTCCGCCACCGCGCCCGCGCCACGGTCCACGACGCGACCGGGACCACCGTGGTCTACCACAGCGGCCAGGACGTGACCGAGCGGAAGCAGTTCGAACGCGAGCTGATCGAGGCGCGCGAGGCGGCCGTGGAGATGGCCCGGCTCAAGAGCGCGTTCCTCGCCAACATGAGCCATGAGATCCGCACCCCCCTCACCGGCATCCTCGGCTACGCCGGGCTGCTGGCGGAGGAGGTGGAGGGGGAGCAGCAGGAGTTCGTGCAGTTCATCGAGAAGAGCGGTCGCCGCCTCCTCGACACGCTCAACTCCGTGCTTGAGCTGGCGCGGCTGGAGGCCAACGGGGTCGAGCCGAGCCTGGAGGTGCTCGACGTGGTGTCCGAGGCCGAGGAGGCCGTCCGCCTCCTCACCCCGCTCGCCGAAGCCAAGGGCCTCGCTCTGACCCTCGACCCGGCCCCCGCCCGCGCCGCCACCGCCTCCCTCGACCGCGTCTGCCTCGGCCGCATCCTCTCCAACCTCATCGGCAACGCCGTCAAGTTCACCGAGGAAGGCGGGGTGCACGTGCGCGTGGAGGTCGATGAGGCCGACGTGCTCGTGCACGTCCGCGACACCGGCCGGGGCATCGCCGCCGGGTTCCTCCCCCATCTCTTCGACGAGTTCAAGCAGGAGAGCGAGGGGCACGCGCGGAGCCACGAGGGGGCCGGCCTCGGCCTCGCCATCACGAAGCGGTTGACCGACCTGCTCGGCGGCGCCATCGCCGTCGAGTGCCCGACGACGGGCGGGACCGTGTTCACGGTCGCGTTCCCTCGCCATCTCCCGGCGACCTCGGGCGACGGGGCCGGGGCGGGCCTCCCGTCCGCGCCGCCTCTGGTCCAGCCCGCGCATCGGCGACCGGCCCCCTCCGCGGAGGCCGCCGGAGACGCTCCGGCCTCGTCGCCCTCGACCATTCCGGCAGCGGCGCCCGTCCCAGCGAATCTGTGCCGGTATCGCCTGGGAGGCCAGAACCAACGCAAGATCGTTGCACCTCGCCCGATCCGGGCAGGTCAGTATGTCGGTTGGCTCGTCGGCAAGCATTGAAGAGCGTCCATCGGCCGGCTAAT
>JAWWCA010000272.1:0-3536 GCA_033720695.1 Rubricoccaceae bacterium | reverse complement strand
CCGTCCGCTGACCACAGGCTCTCCAGCGCTTCGAAGAGCCGGTCCCAGGTGTGGTTCTCCCGCTCGCCTCGCACCCCCGCCTCTAGCCGGGACGCCATCTCCTCCTCGAAGAACCGCACGACCGCGTCGGCCAGGGCCTCGGGGGTCTCGGGCGGCACCACGAGCCCAGCCTTCTCGTGTGGCACGACCTCGGCCAGCCCGCCCACGTCCGTCGTGATGACCGGACGGCCGAAGTGGAAGGCAATCTGGGCGACGCCGCTCTGCGTCGCCGAGACGTAGGGCTGTACGACGACGTCGGCCGCGCCGAAGTAGGGGGCCACGGCGGTGTCCGGGATGTAGTCGGCGTCGAAGCGGACGGCGTCGCCGAGGGGGGCCGCCTGCGCGCGGAGAGCGCCCTCGTCGGCGTAGAACTCCCCCGCGACGACGAGGCGGGCGTCGGGGAGCCGCGCGAGGATGCGCGGCATGGCGCTGAGGAGGACGTGGAGCCCCTTGTAACGGCGGACGAACCCGAAGAACAGGAGGACCGGCGCGTCCCGTGGGAGGCCGAGCGCCACCCGCGCTTCCGCCCGCGGCACAGGCGCGCCGAAGAGGTCGTAGACCGGGTGAGACGCCTGCCGAAGAGGCACCGCCGGCGCGAGGGCTTCGACGTCGCGCCGGACCTCGTCCGACATCACGAGGAGCCCGTCGCAGGCGCGGAGGGCGTAGCGGCTGAGCAGGTGGTCCCCGGGCCGCCGCTCGTGGGGGAGGGCGTTGTGGACGACGGCGAGCACCGTGACGCCTCGCTTCCGGAGCCGCCGCGCGAGGGTGCCGAGGGCGGGAGCGAAGAACGGCATCCAGTACTGGAGGATGGCCACCCGTGCACCGTCCCCGGCGACGGTGCGCGCGGTACGCACCCACGTGCGCGGGCCGAGGGTGTCGAGGACCCGAGGCGCGGGCACCTCGGGAGGGGGGGCCGTGTCGAGCTGCGTCTTTCCGGGGAAGAGGCGCTCGGGGTACTGCCGCGAGAACGTGTAGCGGTGGACGGCATGACCCCGCGCGGACAGCCCCCGAGCCAGCGTCCGCGAGAAGTGGGCGATGCCCCCTCGGTAGGGCCAGAACGGTCCAATAAGCGCAACGGGGGGACGGGGATCGGTCACGCTGAAGGGTTTACTTCGGCACAGAGAGCACGCTCGCGCGTCATTCCCCGCGGCTGTTTAATGTGGGCAGCGGAGCCGGCGTGGTCTTCCAGCGCGCCTGCTACGCTCCCTTCCGCCCCGCTGCTCCCTCCTCCATGCGCGCGACCTGGCGCTCTGCCTGCCTTCTACTCGCCGTCGCCCCCGTCGCCGCGGTGCTCCTCGCGCCCCGAGCACCTGCGCAGAATGTACCGCTCTCGGCGTTGCCGTTCCTAGAGATCTCGCCGTCGCCGGCCCTCAACGCCGTTGGCGGGGCGGGGGTGGGAGCGGTGGAGCCGGACCCGCACGGCTTTCTCTACAACCCGGCCGCCCTCGGCCTCGTCGCCCGGGAGGCCCGTGCGCTCTCGGCGGTCTACCCCGGCGGCGCGACCGACTGGCTCGCCGTCGGCGATCTCTCCTTCGGCAGCACGGCCCTTGGCGCCGGGTTCGGCGCGCGCCCAGCCGGGCTCCCCCTCGCGATCGGGGTCGGCCTCGCCGAGACGGCCCTCCGGTTCGGCGAGCGCGTGGTGGTGGATGCGGAAGGGGCCCCGCTCGGTGCCTACGAGCCCACCGACCGGTACTACGCGCTTGCTCTCGGAGCGGCCACCACGGGCGCGGCCCGCGTCGGCGTCGGGGCCACGGTGCGGCACGTGCGCTCGACCGACCGCGTCGTCCTCGGCGAGGACGGCGTCGAGACGGCGAACGTCTGGGGGTTCACGTTCGACCTCGGACTGCTCGCGGAGGCCGATGTGACGCGGCTCCTGGGCGAGCCGCCCCTCGGCCGCCTGCGCCCGGCCCTCTCCGTTGCGGCGGGGTACGCGCAAACGAACATCGGCGGCGAGGTAGCCTACACCGGCTCTCCGAAGGCGCCGCTCCCGCGCACCGCCCGTCTCGGCTGGAGCGCCCGCGCGGGCCTCGACCTTCCGACGGCGGTGGGCCCGCTCCGCCTCGCCGAGGCCACCCTCAGCATCCAGGCCGAGCACTCGCTGGTCCGACACGGCGAAGCCCCGGGCCAGTACCGGTACGCTGCGCTCCTCGGGGATCTCGACCCCCTCAGCAACGGCCTCCTCGGCGACGGAACCGACACGGTGACGGGCCGCCGCGGCTGGCGGATCGCCGTCGGCGAGACCGTTGTCTACAGCCGGGGAGGCTTCGACGGGTGGGGGTTCCGCGACGTCGAGGCCTACGGGTTCGAGGTTCGCGCGGCGGGCCCGCTCAAAGCGGTGGCTCTCCTCTCCGGCGACCGACGCCTCGCGGACTGGAGCCGCCGCTTCGACCTCCGCTTCACCCGCTCCGTCGTCTTCAGCGGGGAGACGAACGAGAGCGTGTTCTCGGGGCTCACGCTCGTCGTTCGGCGATGAGCTCGGCGGCCTGAGGGGGCGCGTCTCTCGCAGCCGGGACGAGGGTCTCGCGTACGTCGTAGCGGCGGACGTCCTCGACCTCCGGGCGAACGATCATCTCGCCCAGGAAGCCCGTCAGGAACGACTGCGCGCCGAGCAGGAGCAGCACGGCGCCGAGGAGGAGGAGCGGGCGTTCCCCGATGGGCTCCCCGAGGAAGATCTTCACGCCCGCGAGGTAGGCCAGGATGAGGAAGCCGGAGACGAACCCAACGGTCCCGATGCTGCCGAAGAAGACCATCGGGCGCCGCGCGAACCGCGTCAGGAAGATGACGGTGATGAGGTCGAGGAAGCCGCGGAGGTAGCGCTCTAGCCCGAACTTGGTCCGGCCGAACTTCCGGGGGCGGTGCTGCACCACCTGCTCTTCGATGCAGGTGTACCCCTCCCACTTCGCGAGGAGCGGGATGTAGCGGTGGAGCTCCCCGTAGACGCGGACGCTCTGGACCACCTCGGCGCGGTAGGCCTTGATGCCGCTGTTGAAGTCGTGGAGCGGGATGCCTGAGATCCACCGCGTGGCGGTGTTGAAGAACCGGCTCGGGATCGTCTTCTCGATGGGGTCGTGCCGCTTCTTCTTCCAGCCCGAGACGAGGTCGGCCCCAGCCTCTAGCCTCTCGATCATGGCGGGGAGCTCGGCCGGGTCGTCCTGGAGGTCGGCGTCGAGGGTGGCGACGTAGCGCCCCCGCGCGCGGGCGAAGCCGGCGGCGAGCGCGGCGCTCTTGCCGTAGTTGCGCCGGAACCGGACCCCGGCGAACCGCGGGTCCGCGGCGTGCAGCTGCTCGATCGCCTCCCACGACCCGTCGCGGGAGCCGTCGTCGACGAACCACACCTCGAAGGTCCGGCCCGCGCCCTCCATCGCTTGCCGGATCTCGGCCGCCAGCTCGGGGAGGCTCGCGGCCTCCTCGAAGACGGGGACGACGACCGAGACGGTAGGGGTCATGGAGGATGGAGGGCGGACGAGGACGGGGAGCGGCCGCCCCCCGCCTTGCAT
>JAWWCA010000271.1:0-3593 GCA_033720695.1 Rubricoccaceae bacterium | reverse complement strand
GGTTCGGCCACGCGCGGCGAGATGGCGACGCGCACCGGCGGCGCACCCATCGGGCCGCCGGGTGCCGGCGCCCGCGCCCCGGACGGCGTCGAGGCCGGCGTCGTCGGCCTCGACGCGGCCACGGCTGGCACGCGGGGCGGGGGAGACGAGGGCCTCGCGCCCTACGTGTTCTTCGCCGCAGCCGACCACGACGAGCTCGACCACGAGATGTACGTCCCGGGCCGCCGGCCACGGATGACCGTCGGGCCCCTCTCGTACGCCCTCGCCGTCTCGCTCTCGCAGATGGGCGAAGGCGAGACCTACCGCCGGCTCTTCGAGCGGATCGAGGCCACGTTCGTCGAGGCGAACGTGACGCTCCAGACGCCGCAGGCCGAGGGCGACCTCGACACCCGCGTGTTCAGCGGTCAGGCCGTCGTCCAGCAGCCGTACGTCGCGGTGACGAACCACGACCCGGCCCTCGGCGAGGTGTCCATCGAGAGCGGGCTGTTGCAGGGGATCACCGAGGGGTCGCGGATCGCGTTCTTCCCCGCCGGGGCGGACCGGCCGGACGGCGAGCCCCTCGCCGAGGGGGCCGTCACCTACGCCTCCGCCTACGACGCGGCCGTCACCCTCGACGGCCCGGCCGCGGGCGAGCTGACGGGCGCCTGGGGCTTCGTCACGCGCCAGGCCCTCGGGGACGTCCGGGTGCCGGTCTCGATCGGGCCCGGCGTGGCCGAGGCGGGCGCCCTTCGCGACGCCCTCTCCGGAGTCGGCATCCTCGACGTCGTGGAGGCCGCCGGAGCCCCCCCCGACCGCGTGGAGGTCCGGGCCGAGGGCGACGGGCTCATCCTCGTGCAGGTGACCGACGGCGCGGTGCTGCATCGGCTGACCGGCGTGGATCCTGCCACGGTCGCCGCCCGGCTCGGGGCCTACGCTCGGGCGCGGTACCTCCAGCGCCTCGCTCTCCACAACCCCGACCTGCGCCTCCGCGTCGAGGTGCTCCCGGCCCAGTTCGACGTCGTACGGCGGGGTGGCCGCGTCACGTGCGCCGCCGACGAGGCGGCCATCGCCCGGGGGGCCGCCGCTCGGGATGCGGCCCGCCCGCCCGGCGCCTTCGCGGCCGGTGAGCACTACGCCCTCCGCGTGACGAACGAGGGCATCCACAGGACCTACGCCACGATCGTCAGCCTCCGCCCCGACGGCGAGATGACGCAGCTGTACCCGCTCCCCGGGACCGGCGACAACGCGCTCGCCCCCGGCGCCTCGTTCCTCCTCCCGGCCTGCTACGCCGCCAGCGCGCCGGCCGGGCCGGACGTCCTGAAGGTGTTCGCCACCGACGCGCCTCTCGACCTCACGCTCCTCATCGAGGGGCCGGAGGTCCAGCGCACGCGCGGCGGCAGCGGCCTCCTCGACGACCTCTTCGAAGCCCTCTACCTGGACCCGGCGGCGGTGGAGGCGATGGCGACGCGCGGCGAGGTGCTCGGCGCCCCGCCCCGCCTCGCCACCACCTCCGAGGTCGTCCTCCACATCGAGACCCCCTGACGGCGGCGCCCGCCTCCGGGCCCGCCGCACCCCAGTTTCTGTCACGCCCACCGCACCCCCCATCCCATGCGAATCTCCCTCCTCCTCCTGGCTGCCACGCTCGCGCTCCCGGTCCAGGCTCAGACCTCCGCGCGCAGCGCCGCGTCCTCGTCGCTCGATGCCGGGGACGTCGTCTTCGGCCAGATCACCACGTCGCACCCGTACCTCGAAGAGGGCGGCGCGCGGCTCCACTACGAGGTGTACGCCTACGACGCGCGCCCGAACGAGCGGATCACGTTCACCGCCCGCTCGCTCGACTTCGTCCCCGGCGTCGCCGTGCTCGACGGGCCGGGCCTCGACCCCGAGTCGCCCAACCTCGAGGTCGCCGACGGAGGCGCGGCCGTGATGGACTTCTACGCGCCGCAGGCGGGCACCTACCACTTCGGCGTGATCGCGATCGCGCCGGAGCGGCCGAGCGGGCCTTGGACCTTCCAGGCCGGCCTCGACGCCCGGCCGCCCCTCGACTACGGCCGGGTCTACCCCGGCGGCGGCGACCCCGCCGAGCGCTACGCCCTCCTCGTCGGCGTCAACGACTACCCCGCCATCGACGCCGACCTGAACGGGACCGTCAACGACGTGATGAAGCTGCAGCGCGTGCTCATCGAGCGCTACGGGTTCCGCCCCGAGAACGTCCTCGCCCTCACCGACGCCGACGCCACGCGCGAGCACGTGATCGAGGCGTTCCGGCGCCACCTCGGGCAGGCCGGGCCCGACGGCTCGGCCGTGTTCTACTACTCCGGCCACGGCACCCAAATCCCCGACGGCTACGCGGGCTACAGCGCCGCCGACGAGGCCGACAAGGCCGACGAGGCGCTCGTCCTCTGGGGCACCGGCGGCCAGTTCAGCTTCCTCATCGACGAGGAGCTCGGCGGCCTTGCCGACAACCTCCGCGCCGGCCATCGCCTCGTCATCCTCGACAACTGCCACTCCGGCACTGGCACCCGCGACGGCGGGGAGCGCCTCTACCGCGTCCGCGCCCTCGACCTCGAGGACGACGAGATCGCCGCGCACGCCCAACTCCCCACGGCCCGCATCGCCGAGGCCGACGACGCCGGGCCGGCGGGCCACGTCCTTCTTGCCGCCGCCCGCGCCGAGCAGTACTCCCTGGAGGCCGGTGGGATGAGCGAGAACGGCGAGAGCGGCGGCGTCTTCACCTACTACCTCGTCAACGCGCTCCGGACCGCCGACCCCAGCGAGTCGCTCGCGTCCATCATGGACCGCGTGCGCGTGGATGTGATGCGGACGACGGAGGCGCTGAAGCTGCCCGAGCAGCCGGAAGGGCAGGAGCCCCAGGCTGAGGGCACCCGCATCGGCGATCCGCTGGGCGCCTTCCTCATGCGCTAGCCCTCCGACAGACCGGTCTCGGACACGGCGGGCCAGGGGGACGCTCCCCCAGCGGCCCGCCGTGTCGTCCCCCTCCTATGCGGCGTCTCCTCTGCCTCACCGCCCTCCTCGCCAGCACCGGTCTGCAGGCGCAGCCGGTCCCCACCGTGGACCTCGACGGCGACGCCACCGCGCTCATCCTCGACGGCACGACGGGCACGCTCCTCGGGACGCAATCCGGCGACGGCTACTCGACGCTGGAGGTGCACGAGGACGGACGGTTCGTCACGTTCGGCTCGGGCGTGCTCTGGCAGACGGTCCCGTGGCGCCGCGTCGCCCGCCTGGAGACGACGGCCCTCGACGGTCTCCAGGTCTCGGCCGACGGCCGCCGCGTTCTCGCCGGCGACGTGTTCACGGGCTGGTCCGTCCTCTCGCTCCCGGAGGGCACGCCCGTGCGCACGTTCCGAGGGCAGGGCGACGCCCTCGCCGGGTTCGCCTTCTCCCCGGACGGGCGCCTCTTCGCCGCGAACGGCGCGTGCGCGGTGCTCGGGTGTGACGGGGCCACGCAGGCGCTCGTGGTCTACGACGCCGAGGACGGGACCCCCCAGCGCGCGATCCCCGTGGGCCAGGCGTTCGAGCGCGCCCGGGTGTCGTTCTCCGGCGATGGCGCGTGGGTCGGGCTCTCCCACCCCGGCGAGGGCGTCGCCGCG
>JAWWCA010000270.1:0-3643 GCA_033720695.1 Rubricoccaceae bacterium | reverse complement strand
TTCCCGATCTCTGCCGACCCCCCCGGGCCGGCGACGCCCGCCCCGGAGGGGCGACCGATGGCCGGTCGCCCCTCCGCACGTTCTTGGCGGCGCGCGGCGAACGGTCCGGGGGATGCGGCGTACAGGCCGCACCCCCTCCCCTCGCGCCCATGGAACCCGAAGACCCCCCTCAGGAGCCGCCCGGCGAGCCAGCGTTCGCCCCCGACTTCGCCGACGTGCCCCCCGACCATCGCAGCGGCTACGTCGCCCTCGTTGGCGCGCCGAACGTGGGGAAGTCCACGCTCCTCAACCGCCTCCTCGGCACGAAGCTCTCGATCGTCACGCCGAAGCCGAGCACGACCCGGCACCGCGTCCTCGGCATCCTCTCGGCCGAGCCGACCGACGAGCGCCCCCCCTACCAGATCGTCTTCGTCGATACCCCCGGCGTGGTCCGCCCGCGCTACCGCCTCCACGACCTCATGATGGCGGACGTGGACCGCGCCCTCGGCGACGCCGACGTGGTCGTCCTCCTCGTCGACGCCGCCGAGGGCAAGCTGACGCACGACGCCCGCGGGGCCGTCGAGCGGCTGGCGACGGTGCAAGCCCCCGTCATCCTCGCGCTCAACAAAGTGGACCTCATCCGGCAGGAAGAGGCCCTCCCTCTCGTGGAGCGCTACGCCGCCCTCCGCGCCCCCGGGGCGCCGCTCGACGAAGCCTTCGACGAGATCCTCCCGCTCTCGGCCCAGACCGGGGTCAACGTGGACCGCCTCCTGAATCTCCTCGTGGACCGGCTCCCGCCCGGGCCGCCGTACTACCCCAGGGATCAGCTCTCGGAGCACCCCGAGCGGTTCTTCATCGCCGAGATCGTACGCGAGGCCGTGTTCTACCGCTACCGCGACGAGGTGCCATACTCGACGCAGGTGAACGTGGTGCAGTACGAGGAGCGCCCCGGCCGCAAGGACTTCGTCGCGTGCGAGATCGTCGTCGAGCGGGAGTCGCAGAAGGCGATCCTGATCGGGAAGGGGGGGAAGGCGCTGAAGGCGCTCGGCGCGGCGGCACGGCAGGAGGTGGAGGCCTTCCTCGGCCGCCCCGTCTACCTCCAGCTCCACGTCAAGGCCCGCGCCGACTGGCGCAACCGCGAGGGCTTCCTCCGGTCGTACGGCTACGGGCGCTAGCGCGCGTCGCCTACCCGCATGCCTAGCCCCTCCGTCACGGCCCGGCGCAGCGGGTTGGGGACGATGCCCTCGACGGCGTACCGCGACCACGCACGGCGGCGAGGATAGTCGCGGCGGAGGCGGCTGAAGGCGTCGGCGCGGGCCTCGGGCGGAGCCTCCACGACGGCGGCGCGGAACCGAGCGTCGTCGGCGCGGAGGTCGTAGGCCTGGCGCGCGAGCCGGTCGAGCCAGCGGGCTTCCTCGGATGGCCCGAGAGTCTCCGGAAGCGGAGGGGCCTCGACGGTGAGCGGATCGACGCCGAGCAGGACCTCGGCGTCCCACGGCGGGGGTACCGCTGCGTCCTGCCCCCGGAGCCAGGCTCGCAGCGCCGCCTCCACCTGCCGGGTCCCCTCCACTTTCGCATCGAACGCGTACCCGGCGATGTGGGGCGTAGCGAGGGCAACGCGTCGCGCAAGCGCGACGTCCGGCGCCGGCTCCCCCTCCCACACGTCCAGGACGGCAGCGCCGATGCGCCCCGCCTCAAGCGCAGCGCGCAGGGCCTCACCGTCCACGACGCCCCCCCGCGCCGCGTTGACGAGCCAGGCCCCCGGCCGCATCGCCGACAGCTCGGCGGCGGCGACGAGATGGGTCGTCGGGTGCAGCACAGGCGGGCGCGTGAGCGGGGTGTGGAGGGTGACGACATCGGCCTCGGCCAGCACTCGAGAGAGCGGGGTGAACGGGTGGGCCTCGCCACGTGCCTCCGCCGCTTCGGCGAGCGGGGGGTCGGCGACGAGGACGCGGAGCCCGAGCGCCTCGGCGCGGGGGATCAGCCGCCCCCCCACGTGTCCAGCCCCGACGACCCCGAGCGTCTTCCCCCGCAGCCCCTCGGCGCGCGCGACGGCGAGGGCGAGGAGCGCCGCCAGCACGTAGTCCACGACGGACGACGCGTTCGAACCCGGGGCCGACGCGAAGGCGATGCCCGCTGCCTGGAGCCACGCCTCGTCCACGTGGTCGGTCCCCGCCGTCGCGGTCCCGACGAAACGGACGGGCGTGCCGCGGAGGAGCGCGGCGTCGACGGGGGTCACGCTGCGGACGACGAGGACCTCGGCCTCCTGGACGTCGTCGCGCGTGATCGCGCGTCCAGGGCGCCGCCGCACGGAGCCGTATGGCCCGAACGCCTCCTCAGCGAAGGGAATGTTGCTGTCGGCGAGGACGCGCAGGGGGAGGGGGAGGACAGACACAGCGTGCAGGGAAGTGGACAAGATCGGACGGCAAACGGCGCGGCGCTTCGGCTTCGCAGCGCCTGAGCAGGAGCCCCGCGAGGGCTCCACACCGGCTTCACCGGAACTACACGGAGGGCGCCTAGATTTTCGGCGTGGGGGGTTTCCTGAGCCTCCCTCCCCCGGTCTTCCCCTCGTCCACGCCGGCCTTCGTCCCCCCTTCGCGATCACGCGACGCGATGCCGCCCTTTTGGCAAGGTATCTGCAAAGATCTGCGCGTGCGGCCGTCAGGGCCCTCGCTCTGTCCCTTCCCTTCGGACGACACCTGAGACTGCCTATGAGACCGTTTCGTAAGAGCACGACCATGGTCTTCGCTACCGTGCTCGCCTTCATGCTCCTCGCACTCGCGATGGTCTTTCCGACGATGGACCGCGCCGCGCTCCAGGAGGGCTGGACTCCAGTCGCCCTCGTGGAGCACGAAGCGCCGACCTTCGACCCCGCGACGGTGAGCGAGGATGTCCTGTGGCTGGCCCGCTGCATCTACTCCGAGACGAAGCGCCCTGCAGAGCAGGAGCTCGTGGCCTGGGTGGTGCGCAACCGGGTCGAAACCGGCTACCGCGGCGAGCACACCTACCGCGACGTGGTCCTCGACCCGTTCCAGTTCAGCGCCTTCAACCCCGGGAGTACCAAGCGGCGCCTCTACACCACCCTCGACGGCGCCTCCACGTCGCGCGGTTGGCATCGGGCCCTCGAGATCGCGCACGAGGTCTACCACGCCCCGGGCCGTGAGCGGCCGTTCCCCGTGCAGACGCGCCACTTCTACAGCGAGCGCTCGATGGTGGGCGGCGCCACGCCCGACTGGGCCAAGGGCAAGACGCCCGTCCGCCTCACGGGCACGGACGTGGACCCCAAGCGCTTCCGGTTCTACGCCAGCATCGCCTGACCCCGCTGAAGACCCCGCCGCCCCGTAAGGCGGCCCGAGCGAGGCGAGTCCACCCGGGCTCGCCTCGCTCTTTGTTGTCTCCCCGATCCGTCTCCCGGCTGGGTCGTATCCAGGACGCTCCAAACGGACGGTGCAAGGCCCCGCGGGGGGACAGCGGCAGGGTGCCCGCTATCTTCGGCTCTCCCCCCGCACGATCTCCCCTCCCCGCATGTCCCCCCTCCGTCGCGCCGCTCGTGCGGCGTCGCGCGCCGCCCTCCCTCTCGCGGCGCTCCTCGTCGTCCGCGGCGCCGGCGGCGCCTCAGCCACCCCCGCCCGGGCCGACGGCGTCGCGCCCGGGGCGCCCGACG
>JAWWCA010000269.1:0-3743 GCA_033720695.1 Rubricoccaceae bacterium | reverse complement strand
GCGGCAAAGGCGACGCTGTAGAGGGGGTCGGACGTCCCGCTCGGCACCCGAGACCACGTGGCCCCGCCGTCGGTGGTCCGCCCGATCGCCCCGCCGTCCCCGACGACGACGCCGGTGCTGGCGTCGAAGAAGTGGACGCCGAAGAGGTCGGGGCCGCCAGGTGAGACGTCGGTCCAGAACAGGCCGCCGTCCAGCGTCTTGAGGACGGTGCCCGCGTCGCCCACCGCGTAGCCGACGTCGGCGCTGACGAAGTGGACGGCGTTGAGGTCGGTGGTCGTGTTGGTGTCGAGGAGCTGCCAGCTCCCCTGGGCCGAGAGGGGGGCGCTGAGGACGAGGGTGAGCGCGGCGAGGCCGGCTCGGAGAAGGGGGTGCATCACGAGAGAGGATCGTTGGGGCTCGGACGTGCGGTGGGAGCCGGGGGATGGAAACGATGGGGTCGCGGCGCCGTCGCGCCGCGACCGCAAAGGTATCCGCTGGCGCGGCTCTCTGCAACGCCAACGGGGCCTCACCTAACGTCGTTCAAGCCCGCGCCGAGGCGCTGCGGATCGCGTCGGCGATGGCGGGGGCCTCTTGGCGGATGGCCTGGAGCATCCCGCCCGGAGAGATGTGGAAGCCGCAGAACCAAAGGCCCGGGGCCGCGGGCTCCCCCCCGCTCGCGGCGGGCGCCCCGCGTGCGTCGAGGGCGTCCGGTGCCTCCAGAAAATCAGCCACCTGGGGCCTGTACCCGGTGCCGAGCACGACGGCGTCGTAGTCCTCTTCGCGCCCGTCGTCGAACACGACGCCGGTACCGGTGAAGCGCGCGACGCCGGGCCGGACGCCGATCCGCCCTCGCTGGATCGCGCCGACCGTGCCGATGTCGATGAGGGGGATGCGGCCGTGGCGGACGACCTGCGTGCGCGGGCCGTACGGGGCCTTCCGCAGCCCGTGCCGCCGGAGGTCGCCGAAGCGGAGGCGGAGGACCGGGGCGATGAGGCGGTCTCCCACCTCGGGCGGCAGCCCGCTCATCGCCCCGGCGACCGTGAGGATCGGGAGCCCGAGGAGGTCGCGCGGGATGACGTTGACGGGGCCGCGCACCGCCAGCGCGGGCGACGCCCCGTGCTCGACGAGGTCGAGCGCGATCTCCCCGGCCGAGTTGCCGAAGCCGACGACGAGAACGCGCTGCCCCCGATAGGGCGCTCCGTCGCGGTACGCGCTGCTGTGGAGGACCTCGCCCGCGTAGTCGTCCTGCCCGGGCCACGTCGGGCGGTAGGGCACGCGCGCATGGCCGGTGGCGACGACGAGGTGCGCCGCCCGGTACGTGCTCTCCGGGGTCTCGGCGGTCCAGGCGCCGTCCTCGCGGTGCGCCCGCTGCACCGGCTCCCCGAAGCGCGGTTGGAGGTCGAAGTGCCCTGCGTAGTCCTCCAGGTACGCCACCACCTGGTCGCGCGAGGGGTACCGAGGGTAGTCCGCCGGCATCGGACGGTGCGGGAGGCCGGAGTGCCCGCGGTCGGTGTGGAGGTGGAGGCGGTCGTAGTGCCCCCGCCACGAGGCCCCGACGCGCTCGGCCTGCTCCAGGAGGACGAACGGGACGGCGCGCTCCCTCAGGCAGGCCGCCACCGCCAGCCCCGCCGGCCCCGCGCCGATGACGATGGTGTCGGTGGTCATGCTCGACGGCGGAGCCATCCGGTCGGGTTCGCTAAACTCCTGTCCCAAGATCGCTCCCGTTCGCCCCCCATGCCCACGTCGCCTCGCGTCCGCCTCGGCCCGATCCTGCTCGAAGCCTCCTTCGTCGTCCTCGGCGTCTTCGTCGCCCTCGTCGCCAACGAGTGGCGCGCGGACGCGAACGCCCGCGCGCACGCCGCCCACGCCCGCGCTGGCATCGTCGAGGAGATCGCTGCCAACCGGGCCGCGGTGGCCGAAGCCCACGCCTACCACGAGCGCCTGCTCGACACGCTCCGGACGTACTTCCCACCCGAGCGCCCGCCGCCCCCGCCCGCCGTCTTCGACCGGGGGTTCGTCCACGCCGCCACCCTCCTCCGCACCGCCTGGGACGCCGCCAACGCCACCGACGCCGTCAGCCACATGGACTACGACGAGGTGCTCGCGTTCTCGACCCTGTACGCGGAGCAGGCTCGGTACGAGCGCGCGGCGCAGAACGCCGGCAGCGTGATCTACAGCGAGATCGTCGAGCACGGCGTCCCCGGCGTCGCCGAGAACTTCCGCAACCTCTCCTACCTCATCGGCGCGAACACCTACCTCGAAGCGGAGCTGTTGGCGGCGTACGACGAGATGCTGGACGCGCTCGGCGAGGCCCCTTAAGGCAGCGGCCCCACCTCCGCCTCCGCGGCCGCCACGAGGGCGCCGGAGCGGACGAGGTCGGTGGCGGCGGCGAGATCGTCGCGGAAGAGGGCGTCGTCCTCCCGGTGCGGCACGCGGGCGCGGACGGCCGCGTGGGCGGCCTCGACGCCCCGCCCCCCCTTGAGGGGCCGCCGGAAGTCGAGCGCCTGCGCCGCGACGAGGAGCTCGAGGGCGAGGACCTGCTCGGCGTTCTCGGCCACCTGCAGCGCCTTGAGCGCGCCCCACGCCCCCATCGAGACGTGGTCCTCCTGCCCCTTGCTCGACGGGATGGAGTCGACGCTGGCGGGGTGGCAGAGCCCCTTGTTCTCGGAGACGAGCGCGGCCGCGGTGTACTGCGGGATCATGAAGCCGGACTGGAGCCCGGAGCCCTGGACGAGGAACGGCGGGAGGGCGTCGTAGCCGTCGAGCAGGAGGTACTGGCGGCGCTCCGAGATGCTCGCCCACTCGGCGAGCGCGATCGCCGCGTAGTCGAGGGCGAGAGCGAGGGGCTGGCCGTGGAAGTTGCCGGCCGAGAGGAGGTCGGGACCGCCACCCTCGCCCTCGAACACGAGCGGGTTGTCGGTGACGCTGTTGATCTCCCGCTCCACGACCGCCGCGGCGTGGGCGACGGCGTCGCGGCTGGCGCCGTGGACCTGCGGCACGCAGCGGAGCGAGTACGGGTCCTGCACCTTGCCGCACCCGGCGTGGGAGGCGAGGATCTCGGAGCCTTCGAGGAGGCGCCGCACGGCCTCGGCGACGGCGCCGTGCCCGGGGTGCGGGCGGAGGGCGTGCACGCGGGCGTCGAACGGGCGGAGTGAGCCGCGGGCCGCCTCCAGGCTCATCGCCGCGACGACGTCGGCGGTCGTCTGGAGGCGGAGGGCGCGGAGGAGCACCTCGCAGCCGTAGGCGCTCATGAACTGGGTCCCGTTGATGAGCGCGAGGCCGTCCTTGGCGTGGAGCGTGACCTGCGCGAGGCCGTGCCGATGGAGAACGGCGGCGGCGGGGGCGGGCGCGTCGTCGTCCCACAGCTCGCCCTCGCCGAGGAGCGGGAGGGCGAGGTGGGCGAGCGGCGCGAGGTCGCCGGAGGCGCCGAGGCTGCCGCGCGTGGGGACCACGGGGACGAGGTCCGCCTCGGCCATCCCGAGCAGGCGCTCGAACACCTCCTCGGAGACGCCGGAGTGGCCGAGCCCGAGGGCGTGGACCTTGAGGCGCAGCATGCGCCGCGTGAGCGCGCGGGGCACCGGCGGCCCGACGCCGACGGCGTGGGAGCGGAGGAGGTTGACCTGCAGCCGCTCCACGTCGCCCCGGCCGATCCGCTGCTGCGCCAGCGCGCCGACGCCGGTGTTGAGGCCGTAGTGCGCCTCGCCGTCGTCGAGGGCCGCCTCCACGAGCGCACGCGAGCGCCGCACGGCCGCGTGGTCGGCCCG
>JAWWCA010000268.1:0-3763 GCA_033720695.1 Rubricoccaceae bacterium | reverse complement strand
GGTGGCCTGGCGCTGGGCGTCGTTGAAGTAGGCCGGGACCGTGATCACGGCCTCGGTCACCTTCTCGCCGAGGTAGTCCTCGGCCGTCTGCTTCAGCTTCTGGAGCACCATCGCCGAGATCTCGGGCGGGGCCCAGAGCCGGTCCTCGATCTTGATGCGGGCCGTGCTGTTCTCGCCCTCCTCGACGGTGTAGGGGACGGTCTTCATCTCCTCGGTCACCTCGCCGTACTTCCGCCCCATGAAGCGCTTGACGGAGAAGACGGTGTTGTGCGGGTTGGTGATGGCCTGCCGCTTGGCCGGCGCGCCCACGAGCCGCTCGCCGTCCTTCTTGAACGCGACGACGGAGGGGGTGGTGCGCCCGCCCTCGGCGTTGGGGACGACGACGGGCTCGTCGCCCTCCATCACAGCCACGACGGAGTTCGTGGTGCCGAGGTCGATGCCGATGATCTTAGCCATGTAGGGGTGGGGGTCAGACGGTTCGGGGAGTCGTACAGGTCTCTCGGGTGGGGGCGGGGCCGCGGCCGGGGTGCCGCCACGTCAGCCGCCCGGTGAGCATCACCGGGCGACCAAGCACCGTGCCAGCCGGAGACGGTCGCCAGATTGGCAGGCGGGGCGGGCGGTTGCCGCGGGGTATATTTCCAGCGGCCGCCGACCGCCCCATGAAGCACGTCCCCAACGTCCTCACCGCCTCCCGCATCGTGGCGGCCCCGCTCTGCCTGTGGGGGCTCTGGACGGGCACCTTCACGGGGCAGCTCCTCGGCACCGCCCTCTTCATCGCCGCGGCGATCACGGACTACTGGGACGGCCGCCTCGCGCGGCAGTACGGCGTCGGCTCCCGCCTCGGCCAGTTCCTCGACCCCCTGGCCGACAAGGTCCTCGTCCTCGGCGCCTTCTTCGTCGTCCCGTTCCTCGCGCCGCTCGACCGGTCCTTGGCGGCCCCGGCGGGGGCGTGGCTGCCCTGGGCGGCCGTCGCGGCGATCGCGCTGCGGGACGTCGCGGTGACGGTGCTCCGCTCGGTCTACGAGCGGCGGAACCGGCCGCTGCGGACGCTGACCTCGGCGAAGTGGAAGACGGCGTGGCAGCTCACCTTCCTCATCTCGATCGAGGTCTTCCTCGTCTTCACCCACGCCCGCGTGCTCGACGGGTTCTGGGGCGGCTTCGGCCGCTTCTTCCACGCCGTTCTCGACAGCCCCTTCCCGCTCGTCTTCCTCCTCCTCACGGCCGTCGCCACGGTCTACACCGGCGTGCTCTACTTCGTCAACCGCGAGCCGGCCGCGCCCGTGCCCGGCAAGGCGTAGCCGCCCCCGGAGAGGCCGCCCCGGCCCTCCGCACGTCCCCATGTCCCTGTCCCTTTCAGACCGCCCCCGGTCCGTCCGTGCGCCGGCCCCCGGCGAGGTCGCCCGCGACCTCCTCCGCATCGGGGCGGTGCTCCTCCGCCCGGACGCCCCGTTCACCTGGGCCTCCGGCCTCCGGTCGCCGATCTACTGCGACAACCGGCTCACCCTCTCCGAGCCCCCCGTCCGTCGGCGCCTCACCGACGGCTTCGCCGCGTTGCTGGAGCGCGAGGGGCTGGCGCCCGACGTGATCGCCGGCACGGCGACGGCCGGCATCCCCCACGCCGCCTGGCTGGCCGACCAGCTCGGCCTCCCGATGGTCTACGTCCGGTCCAGCCCCAAGGGCCACGGCCGCGGCAACCGGATCGAGGGACGGCTGGTCGAGGGCGCACGCGTCGTGCTCGTCGAAGACCTCGTCTCGACGGGCGGCTCCTCGCTGGCCGCTGCCGAGGCCGTGCAGGAGGCCGGCGCCGAGGTGCTCGCCGTCGTCGCCGTTTTCAGCTACGGGCTCCCCCAGGCCGCGTCGGCGTTCGCGGCGGCCGGGCTCCCGCTCCACACGCTCTCCGACTACGGCGCCCTCCTCGACGTGGCCCGCGCCGAGGGGCGCCTCGACGACGCGGCCCTCGCCACCCTCCGCGCCTGGCGCGAGGACCCCCAGGCGTGGTCGGACCAGAGGGGTGGCGGATGAACGCCGTCATCCTCACGGTCGGGGATGAGATCCTCATCGGCCAGATCACGAACACGAACGCCGCCTGGCTCGGCGAACGGCTGGGCCTGGCGGGCGTGACCGTCGCCCGGATGGAGACCGTCGGCGACGACGAGCCGGCGATCCGGCGCGCGCTCGGCCGGGCCCTTGAGGAGGCCGAGCTCGTGGTCGTCACCGGCGGGCTCGGGCCGACGCACGACGACGTGACCGTCTCGGCCGTGGCCGAGGGGTTCGGCCGCGCGGTCGCGTTCCGCCCCGAGCTGATGGAGGAGGTGGAGGCCAAGTTCGCGGCGCGGGGGCTCGTGCCGCTCGCGGCGCACCGCGCCTTCGCCGAGGTGCCGGAGGGGTTCGAGGTGCTCCCGAACCCGAAGGGGATGGCCCCGGGCCTCTGGGGCGCGCGCGACGACGGCCGCCTCGTCGCCGTGCTGCCCGGGGTGCCCTACGAGATGAAGGCGATCGTCGAAGACCACGTCCTCCCCCGTCTCCGCGACCGCGTCGACGGCGGCGTGGTCCTTCACAAGACGCTGCTCACGGTGGGCGAGGGGGAGACCGCGCTGGCCGAGCGCCTCGGCGCCCTCTCCGACGGGCTCGGCGAGGGCGTCACGCTCGCCTTCCTCCCCGGCCTCGGCATGGTCCGCCTCCGCCTCACCGTGCGCGGATCCGACCGCGTGGCCGCGCAGGCCCAGCTGGACGCGGGCGCCGACCGCCTCCGCCACGCCCTCGGCGACCTCGTCTTCGGCGAGGACGATGAGACGCTCGAAGGGGTGGTGGGGGAGGGGCTGGCGGCCCGGGGGCTGACGCTGGCCGTGGCCGAGAGCTGCACCGGGGGCGCCGTCGCCGCGCGCCTCACGAGCGCGCCCGGCGCCTCGCGCTACTTCGTCGGCGGCATCGTGGCCTACGACAACGCCGTGAAGCGAGACGCGCTGGGCGTGGAGGCGGCGACGCTGCAGGCGCACGGGGCCGTGAGCGAGCCCGTGGCGCGGCAGCTCGCCGCGGGTGCCCGCGCCGCCCTCGGCACCGACCTCGCCGTGGCGACGACCGGCGTCGCCGGGCCCACGGGCGGCACGCCCGAGAAGCCCGTCGGCACCGTCTGGCTCGGCTACGCCGACGCTGCCGGCACCCACGCCGTCCGCCTCCGGTTTACGCCCGACCGCGCCGTCAACATCGCGCTCTCGACGACGGCCGCGCTCAACCTCCTCCGCCGCCAGCTCCTCCGGCGCGACCGGCAGGGCTGACCCGGCCCCGGCCGTTTTCACAGGGGATCGGTTACGATCGCGGGCTCCTCGGTGTCAGTCGGGAGTGGAACAGGGCGAGCGGGGGATCCGCGACGCCGCCGGAGGAGTGACACAGCGGTGACAGCGCCCCCGTCGTACCCTCCCACTCTACGCGCCCCGCCGCCCTCCCGCCCACGCAACGACTCCCTCCCATGGCGAAAGACAATTCCAACGCGACGACCGACGCCAAGCAGAAGGCGCTCGACCTCGCGATGAAGCAGATCGAGAAGCAGTTCGGCAAGGGCGCCGTCATGAAGATGGGCGACGCCCCGCCGGTGTCCATCGACGCCATCTCCACCGGCAGCCTCACGCTCGACCACGCCCTCGGCATCGGCGGCCTCCCGCGCGGCCGCGTCGTCGAGATCTACGGCCCGGAGTCCTCCGGCAAGACGACGCTGGTCACCCAGGTCGTCGCCGAGGCCCAGAAGGTCGGCGGCCAGTGCGCCTTC
>JAWWCA010000267.1:0-3792 GCA_033720695.1 Rubricoccaceae bacterium | reverse complement strand
GGGGCCCCCGGTGGGGGGGGCCCCCCCCCGCGCCCCCCCCGGGGGCGCGGCGTCGCGGGGGGCCGCCGCGCCGCCGCAGCTTAGGTCGGTCGGTGAGCTAGCGTGCGATGGTCACTCGGCCCGTCGAGGTGTTCGTGCCCGTGACGAGGCGGTACAGGTAGAGGCCGGGAGGCAGCCGGGAGGCGTCGAACTCGGCGGCGTGGGCGCCTGCAGGACGGCGCTCCGAGACAGGGACGGCGACGACGCGCCCGAGCACGTCGTAGACGACGAGCCGGACGTCCGCAGGAGCGTCGAGCGTGAAGCGGAAGGTGGCTCGGGCGTCGAGCGGGTTGGGGAAGACGTCTATCAGCGAGGCCGCGACGGACGAGGCAGCGAAGAGGTCCGTCACGTCCGGGGCAGGCGCGACGAGGGCGTGCCCGGTCCCCGAACTCCGCAGCGTCTGGACGGTGAGCGCGAAGGGGCGGGTGTCGCAGACGGTCCCGGTGGCGTCGTCCACGAGGTTGACGTCGAGGGCGTAGGTGCCGCCGGGCGTGTTGCCTGGCACGCGCTGGTTGAGGGTCGCCGAGACCCCGCTCGTGACCGGCACCGTGCCTCGCCCGAGCGTGAGGGTGCCGGAGAGCCCGCCACCGACCTGCGCGTAGTCCAGGTCGAGGCGAGCGGTCCGTGAGCCCGG
Source organism: Rubricoccaceae bacterium (assembly GCA_033720695.1). Classification (GTDB taxonomy): domain Bacteria; phylum Bacteroidota; class Rhodothermia; order Rhodothermales; family Rubricoccaceae; genus DATGQT01. Next base: position 3,119 of record JAWWCA010000267.1, on the reverse strand, counting down.
ACCCGCGTTCGCGACGTCCACCATGACCGCGAAGGTGCCGCCGGGAGAGACGGTGAGCGGCGTGATGGTGGCGCTGTTGAGCGAGAGCGGGCACGACGCCCCACAGGGCACGTCTCCGAGCTGGTAGATGACCCCGCTTGTGTTGGACACCCACGCCTCCTCCTGCGCGCAGTCGAGCCCGATGCCGCTGAGCGAGGAGACCCCGCCGGGAAGGTCGTGGTAGGCCACGAAGGTGCCGTCGGGCTCGTACTCCGCGATGCGGGCCTCGATGCTGCTGACGACGAACAGGTTGCCGGTCACCGTGCTCACTTCGAGATCCCCGAAGCTGACGTTGAAGGTGGCCCCGATCTGGAAGGTGTTGAGGACCGCGCCCGTGACGGGGTCGATCTCCGCGATCCGGTTCTCGTCCTCGGCGCCGGGGACGTTGTCCTGGACGAGGAAGAACGTGTCGCGGAGAGAGCTGTACGCGCCGCCAACGACGTGGCTGACGCCGAAGCCGGTGGCGAGGGTGTCGAGGACCGTCCCGGTGTCGGGGTCGATGGCGTAGATCTCGGCCGGGCCGGACTCCCCGTTGATGAAGAGGACCGTCCCGGCCGGGATCGTCGTCGCGTTCAGCGTGAGCAGCTCAGGCGCGATCTCGACGTCGACGTCGTTGGCCGACTCGCCCGGCCGGGGCGCGGTGCCGAGGAAGGTACCATCGGTCGAGTAGGAGACCACCTCGTCGTCGGAGCAGTCGTAGACCCAGAGGACGTCGCCGACGGGGTCGAAGCCGAGCCCACAGAGGCCGCCGATTTCGGGAGGGTTGAACGAACTGAGCAGCGTGATCTGGGCGGATGCCGGGAAAGCTCCGGTGAGCAGCAGCAGGACAAGAAGGGCGACGGTATGGAGGGTCCGCATGTCAGGATACAGTTGGAGGGGAGAGAGCGAGCGGCTGCGCGCGCAGCCGGGTCTTCGGAGAATGAAACGAGATTGATAGGGAGAACGGCTCATGGGGACGGAGGCGGGCGGGGAGCGAGCGTTGGGATGCGAAGAAGAGAACCGGCGGCTTGGGCCAGTCGGAGTGCCCGCCGCGGCAACCCTACCACGAACAGGGGAAGCGACGACGAGGCCTGTGCGCGATGGCTTCGCGGAGGCTTCCCGGCGGGGGGAGAGGGAAGCCGGCTAGCTTCAGGATTCCACAACCCCGATCCCGTCGTGAGCGACCCCAAGATCATCTTCTCCATGGTGGGGGTGAGCAAGGCCTACCGGCCCGGCCAGCCCGTCCTCCAGGACATTTCCCTCTCCTTCTTCTACGGCGCCAAGATCGGCGTCCTCGGCCTCAACGGCGCCGGCAAGTCGTCGCTGCTCCGCATCATCGCCGGGGAGGACGAGAAGTACGAGGGGCAGGTGCAGGCGCAGAAGGGGATCACCTTCGGCCTCCTCCCGCAGGAGCCCACGCTCGACGCCGCCAAGACCGTCCGCGCGATCGTCGAGGAGGGGGCCGCCGAGGCCATCGGCCTCGTGCGGGACTACGAGGCCGTCTCCGCCCGGTTCGCCGAGGAGGGCGCCGACTTCGACGCGCTCATGGAGGAGCAGGCTGCGCTCCAGGAGAAGATCGACCGCCTCGACGCCTGGGACATCGACTCCAAGCTGGAGATGGCGATGGACGCCCTCCGCTGCCCGCCGCCCGAGACCCCCGTCCCCGTCCTCTCCGGCGGCGAGCGCCGCCGCGTCGCGCTCGTCCGCCTCCTCCTCCAGCAGCCCGACGTCCTCCTCCTCGACGAGCCCACCAACCACCTCGACGCCGAGAGCGTGGCGTGGCTGGAGGGCCACCTCGAGCAGTACCCCGGCACCGTCATCGCCGTCACCCACGACCGCTACTTCCTCGACAACGTGGCCGGCTGGATCCTGGAGCTCGACCGCGGGAGGGGGATCCCCTTCGAGGGGAACTACTCGTCCTGGCTGGAGCAGAAGACGGCCCGCCTGGCCGTGGAGGAGAAGCAGGCCAGCAAGCGGCAGAAGGCGCTCCAGCGTGAGCTCGAGTGGGTGCGCCAGAACCCCAAGGGACGCTCGACAAAGAGCAAGGCCCGCCTCGCCCGCTACGAGCAGATGCTGGCCGACGAAGGGGCGGCCCGCCGCGAGGACGTCGAGATCTTCATCCCGCCCGGCCCGCGCCTCGGCGACGTCGTCATCGAGGCCGAGGGCGTCGCGAAGAGCTACGGCGACCGGCTCCTCTACGAGGACCTCACGTTCAGCCTCCCGCCGGGCGGCATCGTCGGCGTGATCGGGCCGAACGGGGCGGGCAAGACCACGCTCTTCCGCATGATCACGGGCCAGGAGACCCCCGACGCCGGGACGTTCACCGTCGGCCAGACCGTCCAGCTCGGGTACGTGGACCAGGACCGCCCGTTGGACCCGGCGAAGACCGTCTTCGAGGAGATCACCGGCGGCGGGGAGTTCGTCTCGCTCGGCACCCGCGAGGTCAACGCCCGCGCCTACGTCGGCCGGTTCAACTTCACCGGCTCCGACCAGCAGAAGAAGACGAGCGAGCTCTCGGGCGGCGAGCGCAACCGCGTCCACCTCGCCAAGATGCTGAAGGAGGGCGCCAACGTGCTCCTCCTCGACGAGCCGACGAACGACCTCGACGTCAACACGCTGCGCGCGCTGGAGGAGGCCCTCCTGGGCTTCGCCGGCTGCGCCGTCGTGATCTCGCACGACCGCTGGTTCCTCGACCGCATCGCCACGCACATCCTCGCCTTCGAAGGCGACTCGGAGGTCCGCTGGCACCTGGGCAACTACTCCGACTACGAGGCCGACCGCCGTGAGCGGCTCGGCGCCGCGGCCGACATCCCCAAGCGAATCAAGTACCGGCAGCTCACCCGCGGCTGAGGCTCCCGCGGCCGGGGGATGCGCGCTACCTTAGGGCTCCTCCTGCCCCTGCCCCCCATGAGCACGTCCGATCCACCGTCCCCCACAGACCGCCCTGAAGAGGGCGGGGCCGCCGAGAACGGGTTCAACCCGTTCCGTCTCCTCGACGTCGAGACCCTCGAAGGCCCCACGCTGGATCGCTACGCCGTCTACCTCGTCGGCCTCCGGCGGACGCTGCGGGACGGGCTCAAGCGCGCCGGGCCGCAGGAGGC
>JAWWCA010000266.1:0-3828 GCA_033720695.1 Rubricoccaceae bacterium | reverse complement strand
CTTCGTGCCGTAGGCGAGCCGGGCGAAGCTCTGCGTGGCGACGGCGCCCACGCCCGCCTCCACGAACGGCACGACGACGCGCACGTTGGGAAACTTCGACTGCACCGCCACGCCGAGATCGCCCGTCGCCGGGTCGACGCCGACGATGGAAAACGTGGCGACGAGCGGCTCGTCGCGCGCCGCGCCGGGCCCCGGCGCCGCTGGGGGAGGGGGGAGGAGGGCCGCGAGACTGGCCATGAGGCCGAGGACGAGCGCGGCAGATACGAGGCGGCGACGGCGGGGCGTTGGGAGCACGGGGACCCGAAGCGGCTTGTGGAGCGGGACGACCCATCGTAAATAACGCACGCCATGCGACTCTCGACCACCCTCCTCCCACGGCGACTCCCAACCCCCAGAGCGCGGCGCGTGCCCGGCGTCGGCCGCCGGTGGTTCGTCGCGCTCCTCCTCGCGTTCGCGCTCGCGGGCCCCACCCTCGCACAGCCCTACGAGGTCACCGTCGCCCGGGTGCAGTATGGCGGGGGAGGGGACTGGTACAGCGGCGATCCGCTCCCCGGCCTCCTCGCGTACGCCCGCCAGCACACCCTGCTCGACCTCGACCCCGAGCCGGCGACCGTCGAGCTCACCAACGACAACCTCTTCCGGCACCCGTTCCTCTTCCTCAACGGGCACGGCAACGTCTTCTTCACCGCGCGCGAGGCCGAGCGCCTCCGCCGCTACCTCGAGGGCGGCGGGTTCCTCTACGTCAACGACGACTACGGGCTCGACGAGGCCATCCGCCGCGAGCTTCGGAAGGTGTTCCCCGACCAGGACCTCTCCCTGCTCCCGGCCGCCCACCCCATCTACCACGTCCACTTCGACTTCCCCGACGGCCTCCCCAAGATCCACGAGCACGACGCGAAGCCGGCGCAGGGCTTCGGGCTCTTCGACGAGAGCGGGCGGCTGGCCGTGTTCTACGCCCACGAGAGCGACCTCGCCGACGGGTGGGAGCCGGCCGAGGTCCACAACGATCCCGCCGAGGTCCGTGAGCGGGCGCTGCAGATGGGCGTGAACCTCCTCATCTACGCGATGACGTACGGCCGGGTCGGGTCCTAGACCGCATTTAAGTCCGACGCCGTTCCGGACGATAGGGCTTCCGGCGGGTCCGCCAGCACGCCTATGAAACTCTCCCTCTTCGTCCTCATCGTCCTCGGGACGCTCGCCCTCTTCAACCCGAGCGTGGACGACTTCACCGTGTTCATCCAGGAGCGAACGCGGGATGTGGTGTCCGAGAAGGCCCGTGCCCTCGGCGGCGGCCTCTTCGGCGAGACCACCGGGATGCTCACGAGCCGGGTCGCGGGCGCGGTCGCGGGCGGCTCCATCGAGCGCGAGAGCTACGGCGTGCTCAGCCTCTTCGCGATCGACCTCAACGGGACGTCGGAGGGCGGGGAGTGGCAGTTCCTCGGCATCGGAGGGCAGTTCTTCGAGCTGGAGCGGCCGGTCCTGGTGGAGTAGCCGGGGAGGAAAAGGTGAAGCGGCGAACGCGAGGGCGGGCCAACGGTACCTTCCCCGACGCCCTCCTCTCACCGCGCCCCCTCCCTCCGATGCACGCCCTCCAGCAGCAGGACCCCGAGGTCTTCGCCGCCGTCCGCCGCGAGATCGAGCGGCAGAACGACGGCATCGAGCTCATCGCCTCTGAGAACTTCGTCTCTCCCGCCGTGCTCCAGGCCATGGGGACGCCGCTGACGAACAAGTACGCCGAGGGGCTCCCGGGCAAGCGCTATTACGGCGGTTGCCAGTTCGTCGACGAGGTCGAGGACCTCGCGCGTGAGCGCGCCAAGCGGCTCTTCGGCGCGGACTGGGCGAACGTCCAGCCGCACTCCGGCGCCACGGCCAACCACGCCGTCTACCTCGCGTTCATGAAGCCGGGCGACCGCCTCCTCGGCCTCGACCTCGCGCACGGGGGGCACCTCACCCACGGCTCCCCGGTCAACTTCTCCGGCCGCCTCTACGACGCCCACTTCTACGGCGTCGAGAAGGACGGCCCGATGGCCGGCCGCATCGACCTCGACCGCGTCCGCGACCGGGCGCGCGAGGTGCGGCCGGCGGTGCTCTCCGTCGGCGCCAGCGCCTACAGCCGCGACTTCGACTACGCCCGCCTCCGCGAGATCGCCGACGAGGTGGGGGCGCTCCTCTGGGTGGACATGGCGCACCCCGCCGGTCTCATCGCGACGGGCGTGCTCAACGATCCGCTCCCCCACGCCCACGTCGTGAGCACGACCACGCACAAGACGCTCCGCGGCCCTCGCGGCGGCATGCTCCTCGTCGGCCGCGACGCCGAGAGCCCAACGGGGGAGACGTTCAAGAGCGGGACGCCCAAGACGATCAGCCAGGTGCTCGACTCGGCCGTCTTCCCCGGCGTCATCGGCGGGCCGCTCATGCACGTCATCGCAGCCAAGGCCGTCGCCTTCGGCGAGGCGCTCGAGCCCTCGTTCGTGGACTACGCCCGCCGCGTGGTCGAGAACGCCCGAGCGATGGCCGACGCGTTCGTCGAGCGGGGCTACGGCGTCGTCTCCGGCGGCACCGACAACCACCTCTGCCTCATCGACCTCCGCTCGAAGGGGCTGACGGGGAAGGAGGCCGAGGCGCTCCTCGGCGAGGCCGACATCACCGTCAACAAGAACATGGTGCCCTACGACACCGAGAGCCCGTTCGTCACGAGTGGGATCCGCGTGGGCAGCCCGGCCATGACCACCCGCGGCCTCGGCCCAGAGGCCTTCCGCGAGATCGTCGCCCTCATCGACCGCGTTCTCTCGAACCCCGAGGACGAGGCCGAGCGGGTGGCCGTACGGGGAGCGGTCCACGCCCTCTGCGAAGCGTACCCGCTCTACGGCCCGGCCGACGTGGGGCTGCTCGCCTAGGCGTCGGTCGCCTGGGGGCCGTCGCGCGGCGGCATCGGTGGCCCCCGGTGCGTCAACCTGCGCATCGGTCTGGGGTTTTTCCCACACTGGAACGCCACTTGCATCGGGCACTGCCGTATGTTTCGGGGCGGTTCGCCGATGCCGGTCCGTTCTCGGAACAGGGGACGGTGGGCCGTGTTTCCACCTGCCCTGCTCCGACCGACGCGCCGGCCGACCGCCTGCGCCCCGATCGTCCCACTCTGGGGCGCTGCCCTTCGGCTCGCGATCTCCTTCCTCATGCCTAGCGATTCCAGCTCGGTCCCCGAGTCGGCCCTGACGCGCCTCGGCCACGCGCTGTACCAGCGCGCCCTGGTGCGTCGGGAGGACGAGCCGATCACCGACCCGCGCGGCCAGCCCATCGGCTGGCTCCTCGACACGCGCACGCCCATGCTCGACGGCGCGCTCTTCGCCGAGATCGGTGACGTGCTGGCCGAGCGCCTCCACGCGCGTGGCATCGAGCAGGTGGCCGGCTTCGGCTATGGCGCCTTCCCGATGGTCTGCGCCGTGCTCTCGGCCGGGAGCGTGGGCGGCGACGGGGCCTCGCCGCCGTTCGTGGGCGGGTTCATCCGGGAGCGGCGGAAGGCGTACGGCCGCCGCCGCCTCGTGGAGGGGCCCCTGGACCGGAGCCGGCCCGTCGCGCTCGTGGACGACATCCTCAACAGCGGGCGGAGCGCGGCCCGCGCCGTGGCCCTTCTCCGCTCCGACGGCTTCCAGGCCGCCGGCGTCCTCACCCTGTTCAACTTCACGTGGAGCGGGGGGCGCGCCCGGCTGGAGGGCGAGGGGCTGTGGGTCGAGAGCCTCCTGGAGCTCAACCTCCGCGACAGCGCCCGCGCCGTCGGCACGGCGCCTCCTTCGGGCGATACCGGCGCGCGTTGACGCGCGCCGCTCGCGT
>JAWWCA010000265.1:0-3849 GCA_033720695.1 Rubricoccaceae bacterium | reverse complement strand
CTCGGAGGGATCCTCATCCGGGAGCCGGGCAGGATCGTAGAGATTCGACGTGCGACCGAAGCCGAAGTGCTCGCCGAGGTGATCGAGCAGGGCGAGGTAGAGCCGCGTCACGCCGGGGTCGTTGAACTGCGAGGCCATCGTCGGGAAGACCGGCATCGCCTCGGGCGACTGGTCGAAGGCGGCACGGTTGCGCTGGACCTGCTTGCGGACGTCGCGCAGGGCATCGCGCGAACCACGTTTTTCGAACTTGTTGAGCGCCACGAAGTCGGCCACGTCGAGCATGCCGATCTTTTCGAGCTGGGTGGGTGCGCCGAAATCCTGCGTCATCACGTAGAGGGAGACGTCCACGAGCTCGGCGATCTCGGTGTCGCTCTGGCCGATGCCGGCCGTCTCCAGCAGAACGAGATCGAAGCCGGCGGCGCGGCAGACGTCGATGGCCTCGCGGAGGGCCTGGCTGGTGGCGCGGTGGGCCTGCCGCGTGGCGAACGAGCGCATGTAGACGCGCCCGGCGTGCTCGCCGTAGAGCGCATTCATGCGGATGCGGTCGCCGAGGAGCGCCCCGCCCGTGCGCCGCCGCGTCGGGTCCACCGAGAGGACGGCGAGCGAGACGTCGTCGAAGTCGTTGAGGAAGCGGCGGACGAGCTCGTCGGTGAGCGTGCTCTTGCCGGCGCCGCCGGTGCCGGTGATGCCGAGGACCGGCACCGGCTTCGCGACGACGCGCCCGGCGCCGTCGCCGCCGGGCCCCTCGGCCACCTGCTGCTCCACCGCCGTCAGCGCGCGGGCGACCGCCCTGGTGTCGGTGGCCGTCGGGGGCGCGAGGGTCAGCGTCCCCCCGTCGGCGTCCCCGTCGCCGGCCGCGGCCTCCAGCGGGTCGACGTCACACGCCCGGATCATCTGTTCGATCATCCCCTCCAGGCCGAGCCGCATCCCGTCCTCGGGGGAGAAGATCTTGGCGACGCCGTAGGCCTCCAGCTCCGCGATCTCCTCGGGCACGATCGTGCCGCCGCCGCCGCCGAAGACCTTCACGTGGCCGGCGCCCTTCTCGCGGAGGAGGTCCACCATGTACTTGAAGAACTCGACGTGCCCCCCCTGGTAGCTCGAGACGGCGATCCCCTGCGCGTCCTCTTCGATGGCGGTCTCGACGATCTCCTGGACGGAGCGGTCGTGGCCGAGGTGGACGACCTCGGCCCCCTGTGCCTGCAGGATCCGCCGCATGATGTTGATGGCGGCGTCGTGGCCGTCGAACAGCGAGGCGGCGGTGACGAAGCGAACGGGGTGCTGGGGCGTGTAGGCCATATCGAGCGCGGGTGGAGCGGCGTCGTGCGGAAGATAGAACGCCCCGTCGGGGCGGGTGATTCGAGTGGGGCAAAGGCTCGGCCCCTCCGTGACCGGAACGCCGCCGCCCGCGGCGGCTAGGATGCCAACCCGCTCTCGCTCCTGCTCCCATGCGCGCGTCCGTCCTCCTCCCCGCTCTCCTTCTCCTGGCCGCCCTCCCCGGCTGCGCCTCGTCCGGGCCGCCCGCCGTCGCGTCGGGGATCGACACCACGGGCGACCTCGTCGAGTACCTCAACGCCCGAGGCTACGTCCCCCGCCCGGCCGGCGTGACCGTGCCCCTCGCCCTCGACGTGGCGGCGCAGACCTACACGCTCGAAGGCTCGGACGCCCTCCTCGCGGTCTACGAGTTCGACACAGCCCGGGCTGCCGAGCGGGGAGCCGACGCGTTCCAGCTGGACACGTTCGGGGGCGGGCAGGCGGTCTTGTACCAGCGCGGCGTCCTCGTCGTCGCCTCCTCCGGCGGCGACGCGACCCTGGAGCTGACGCTGACCCGGGCCCTCGGCCCGGCGTCCTACTGAGCCCCTACGGATCCTCGGCCAGGGCGACGCTGACCCAGCACCCGCCTCGCCGTCCGTAGTGCAGGGCCCAGTGCGAGCCGTCACCGGCGTCGGCCTGGGCCCGGCCGTCGCCGAGCGACACGAGGTGGATGCTCCGCGTCGACCGGCGGAGCCCGGTGTGGAGCCCCTTGAGCACGGCCTCCTTCAGCGACCACAGCAGCGTCTGCGCGGCGTCGTGGTCGAGCGGGAGGCGGTCGAGGAGGGCGTACTCCTCGGGGCGCAGGATGCGCTGGTAGAGGTCGGCGCGGCGCGGCTGGATCCGCTCGAGGTCGAGACCGAGGCGCCGGGGCGCGACCGCGGCGGCGGCGAGGCTCTCCGCCCCCCGCCCCGCGTGCGCGATGGAGACGTGGAGGTCGTCGCCCGCGACGACCGGCGCGCCCGACGGGGCCACGACGAGGGGGACGTCGGCGGGGGCACAGCCCAGGCGCTCGGCGAGGAGCTCCCGCGCGGCCGTTCGCCCCAGCACGAAGCCGAGCCGGCGGTCCGGGTGGCCGAACGTCGCGAGGCGCTCGCGCTCGGCGCGCGAGAGCACGTCGGGCGGGGCCGCCCCTGTGCTGGGGGCGGCGAATCGGAGCCCGACGTCGTCGGGGAGGGCGTGGGGGAGCATTCTGGGCATCAGCCAGTATATGGGAGGCACCTCCTCAGGCGCGCCCCCCGCGGCGACGCGTGCTCCGCCGGTGGGGAGATTCCCTGAAGTAGCGACAAAATACCGGCCTTGCTCGCTGTACACCGTTCCACCCGGGTACCTTCACCGCCACGGGCCGTCCCTCCCACCCCCCGCCTCCGCCATGTGCGCCCTCCCCGTCGCTCCGCTCCGTGACGCCGCCCCCCTCCACCGCGTCCGCCAGAGCTTCGCCGAGTTCCTCGACCGCTACCGCGCCAAGCTCAGCCACGTGTTCGAGACGCGCTCCAGCGCCGACCGGCTGGGGCTCCAGCGCGGGCTCCCGCCCTACGTCCTGAACCAGGTCCGGGAGACCGACCCGCTGACGGCCTGGGTGCCCGAGGAGTACGGCGGCCGCGGCGGCCACCTCCGTGAGGCCCTCGCCGTCCTCGAAGCGACCGGCTACGAGTCGCTCCCGCTCACGCTCCTCGTCGGCATCAACGGCGGCCTCTTCCTCCAGCCCATCTCGAAGTACGGCACCGACACCATCAAGCGGCCCGTCTTCGACGCCTTCCTCCGGGGCAAGCGGATGGGGGGCCTCATGATCACGGAGCCGGGCTACGGCAGCGACGCGCTCAGCATGCGGACGGCCTACCGCGAGACCGGCCGGGGCACCTACCACATCGAGGGCGTCAAGCACTGGGGCGGCCTCACCGGCTGGGCCGACTACTGGCTGCTCACGGCCCGCCCCAAGACGGCCGACGGCGGCCTCCAGCGCGACGTCGACTTCTTCGTCTGCGACGTCAACGCGCCCGGCCAGCACATCGAGGTCGAGGAGGTGTACCAGAACCTCGGCCTGTGGATGCTCCCCTACGGCCGGAACCGCATCGACGTCGAGGTGCCGACGGCGGCGCGGCTGGAGCCGCACACGACCGGCGTGCGCATGCTGCTCGACCTCCTCAACCGGAGCCGCTTCCAGTTCCCGGGCATGGCGATGGGCTTCCTCCGCCGCCTCTTCGACGAGGGCGTCGAGCACGCGCGCGAGCGGTTCGTCGGGGGCAAGCCGCTCCTCGAGTACGACCAGGTGCGGTCGCGCCTGGCGCGGGTGCAGGCCAGCGTCACCGCCTGCGCGGCGATGTGCCTCCACTCGGCCGAGCACGCCGGCACCGAGCACGACCTCTCGGACAAGGGGCTCCCGGCCAACGCGCTCAAGAGCGTCGTCACGGACTGGATGCAGGAGGCGGCGCAGTCGTTCCTCCAGCTCGTCGGCGCGAAGGGCTACCGGATCGACCACCTCGCCGGGCGCAGCGTCGTCGACAGCCGGCCCTTCCAGATCTTCGAGGGCTCCAACGACAT
>JAWWCA010000264.1:0-3930 GCA_033720695.1 Rubricoccaceae bacterium | reverse complement strand
GCCAGATGGGGTGGTGAGATGATCGACCTCCGCTCCGACACCGTCACCCGCCCGACGCCGGGGTTGCGGCGGGCGATGGCCGAGGCCGAGGTGGGCGACGACGTCTTCGGGGAAGACCCGACGGTCCGGCGGCTGGAGGAGGCCGTGGCGGCGCTCCTCGGCAAAGAGGCGGCGCTGTTCGTGCCGAGCGGGGTGATGGGCAACCAGATCGCCCTCAAGCTCCACACCCGGCCGGGCGACGAGGTGATCCTCGCCGAGCGCAGCCACATCTACCACTACGAGTCGGGCGCGCCCGGGCTCATCTCGGGCGTGCAGCTCCGACCCGTCGGCGACGCCAGCGGCATCCTCCGCCCCGGCGACCTCGGCGAGGTGCGCGGGGCGCACGACTGGGAGCCGCGCACGCGCCTCCTCTGCCTCGAGAACACCATCAACAAGGCCGGCGGCCGCGTCTACCCGCTCGACGCGCTGCGCGAGACGGCCGCCGCCGCCCGCGACGCCGGCCTCGCCCTCCACCTCGACGGCGCGCGCCTCTGGAACGCCGCCGTCGCCGCCGGCCTCCCGGAGGCCGACCTCGCCGCCCCCTTCGACACCGTCACCGTGTGCCTCTCGAAGGGGCTGGGGGCGCCGGTGGGCTCGGCCCTCGCGGGCACGTCCGCGGTGATGCGTGCGGCCCGCCGCCTCCGCAAGCTCCTCGGCGGCGGGATGCGGCAGGTGGGCGTCCTCGCGGCCGCGGGCCTCCTCGCCCTCGATCACCGCCCCCGCCTCGCCGACGACCACCGTCGCGCGCGGCGGTTCGCCGAGGCCCTGGAGGCGACGGGCGCCTTCCGAGTCGTGCCGCCCGACACGAACATCGTGCTCTTCAACCCGCTTCGTGGCACGGCAGCGACCGCGAGGGCTGCGATGGAGGACGTGGGCCTCCGGGTGGTTCCGTTCGGGCCCGCCACGCTCCGCGCCACGTTCCACCGCGACGTGGACGACGGCGCGCTGGCGACGGCGCTGCAGGCGGCCGCACGGCGGTTCCGACGGTAAAACCCTGCGCCCGCAATGCGCGCCGCGCGCTAGGGAGATCGCGTATTCCCCCTCGGGCGCGGAACCGGCGCGGCGGAGAGCGGATCATACCCCTCCCTTCCCCTCCGCTCCTTCCCGCCGAACCCATGCCTACCTGGTACGAGGTCTTCGACAACCAGGACGCACTCCTCTCCACGCGGCAGCGCGTGCGCCGGCTGTCGACCCGGTACGGAATGGCCTCCGTGGCCGTGGCGCTGACGGCGCCGCTCGTCGTGCTCCACGTGCCTGGCGGGCCGTGGATCGCGCTCGGGGCCGCCGGGGTCCTCGCCGCCGCCGGGGTCTACGTGCTGCGCGCTCTCCGGGCGCTCCACGCCGTGGCGTGGTGCCTCCGCCTCTCGTACCAGGGCCTCCTGGCCGATTTCGGGCGCCGCCGCACGGCGTTGCGCTGGCGCAACGTGGCCCGGGTCGAGGTCGACGACGAGGGCCTCCTGGTCCTCGGAACCGACGAGGGGGGCACGGCGCGGCGCCTCCGCATCCCGCTCGCGTTCCCGCGCTACGCCCACCTGAGCCACCGCGTCGTGGAGTACGCCGAGGCGCATCGGCGGCCGATCTTCGTCGACGGCCGGCCGTGGCAGTTGCTCGACCTCCGCGCGCTCTACCCGTTCCTCACCGACGCCGTCGGCGAGGCCTGACCGGCAGGCGAGGCCTGACCGCCATCGGCCCTCACGCCGCGACCTCGGCCTCCAGGAACGCGGCGATCGCGTCGGCCTGCGCCTCGGCGTCGGCCTCGCCGATCTCCATGAGGAGGCGGAGGTAATCCGGCTCGAAGAGGAGCATCGAGAGCCAGTCCGGGCTCCGCGTCTCGCCGACGCCGAGGCCGCGCATGAGGAAGCGGAACGCCGGCGGCAGCGTCGGCTCGTAGTCGCTGGCGAGCCGCGCGATGTCCCGCGAGGGGCGCAGCACGAGGAGCCGGACGGGCCGGAACCCCGCGCGGGCCTGGGCGCCGTCCTCGCCCTCAGGCATCGCCTCCAGGAGCGCGTTGATACGGCGGAGCACCTGCGCGTCGCGGTCGAGGAGGTCGAGGAAGATCGCGTTCATCAGCACCCCGAGCACCTGGGCCGGCGGCGGGTAGGCGTCGATGTCCGGCCGGTCGGCCTCGGCGGCGGTCCGGACGTAGCGCGTGTTGATGGCGAGGATCTTCCGGGCGCCGAGGTGGAGCGCCGGCGAGAGCGGGGCCGTCAGCCGGATGCCGCCGTCGCCGTACCACCCGTCCCCGATGCGGGGGTGCCGCAGGAACACGGCCGGGAAGAAGATGGGGAGGGCCGCCGATGCGAGGATGTGGTCGGCGGTGATCTCGGCGCGGACGACGCGGCGGTCGGGCCGGTCCCACGCCTCGGCCTGGTGCCCCTGGACCCACGTGATGGACTGCCCCGTGGTGTAGGAGGTGGTCGTGAGGGCGAAGGCGTCGAGCCGCTGGTTCGCGATGTTCTCGGCGACGCCGCCGAGGGGGCCCTCGCCGCACCCGAGCTCGTCGCGGAGGAGCTGGCGGAGGGGCTCCACGTTCAGGAAGCCCCGCTCTCGGCGGGAGGCGGGGGCCCCGCCGCCGAGGAGCCGTTGCCCCCATCGCACCGCGATGCGCGCCGCCGTCGGCCCGCTCGTGTCGAAGACGTGCTCCGTGCGGATCCGCCCCCAGAGCGCGACCAGCCGGTCGAGGGCCTCGGGGAACGGGGCGTTGCAGTTGGCGAGGTAGGCCGCGTTGATGGCGCCGGCCGAGACGCCGGTCAGAATCGACGGGGCGGCCTCGGGAAAGCGCCGGAGGATGCCGCGCAGGACGCCGACCTGGTAGGCCGCCCGGGCCCCGCCGCCCGTCATCACGAGGGCAAGCCCCCGGCCGTGCGGCTCGGGCGTCGGCCGCGGGTCCAGCGCGTCCGGCGGGCGGGAGGAGGCGGTCGGGTTCTGGGCGCGGTCGGGCACGGGCGGTGGGGACGAGCCCGGAAAGTACGGCCGATGCAGCGACCGCCTCACGCCGCCGGCACCCCCTCCGTCAGGGCCTCCATGAGCGTGGCGCGGGTGAAGGGCTTCGAGACGTACCGGTTGAAGCCGGCCTCGAGGAACCGATCGCGGTCGCCCGGCAGGGCGTAGGCCGTGAGGGCGACGGCGAACACGTCCTCGTAGCCCGAGATCGTCCGCGCGATGCGGAGGACGTCGATCCCGGTCTGCTTCCCGCCGAGGTTGATGTCGAGGATGAGGGCGTCGAAGCGCTCGTGGTTCATGAGGTCGAGCGCTGAGAGCGCGTCGGCCACGGCCCGGACCCGGTAGGAGCGCTGGAGGAGGCGGCTCAGGAGCGCGCGGGTGTCCTCGTTGTCCTCGACGACGAGGACCGAGGGCCCCACCTCGACGAGGGCGTTCTCCTCCTCCGCGCTCCCGGCCTCGGGACCGTCGCCTTCGGAGGGTTGGATGATCGGCGCCCCGAGGTCGGGGACGGCCGCGGCGAGGGGGTCGTGGGCGCCAGGGGTGCCCTCCGACGGGGCAGGGTCGGGGTTCAGCATGGGGCGATCGGGTGAACGGTGGGACTCCGGCGCCGCGCCGGGCGCCTGCTCTTCCGGCGGGGCGGCAGGCAGCGGTGCGGACGGGGGGAACGAGGCGGTGGCCTCCGGAACGGCGGCGACGGGAGGGACGCCGGAGGGGACGCCAGGGCTGGAAACGACGAGCGGGCCGTCCGGCACGTCGGTGCTGGACGGGGGGGCGGCCATCGCTGGGACGGGCGCCCCTGCCGGAACGGTCGAGGGCGACGAGGCCGGAGCGTCTCCGGCGGCCTCCGCGGGGGGTGCCGGTCGCCGATGCGCGGGCTGGACCAGAGGCGGCGCGGACGGGAGGCCCGCCCCGGCCCCGTCGCCCGAGGTCGCCGGGAGATGGCGAGGG
>JAWWCA010000263.1:0-3968 GCA_033720695.1 Rubricoccaceae bacterium | reverse complement strand
GGCGTCCACGCCGGCCCGTTGACGAGGCGGAAGTCCTCCTCCGTCACCTGCTGCGCGTTCGAGCCGTCCCGGTCCATCACCCAGAGGTTGTCGCCGCCGGCGCGGTCGGAGGTGAAGGCGATCCGGGTGCCGTCGGGCGAGAAGCGGGGCTGGATGTCGAAGGCGGGGCCCTCGGTGATCCGCCGCGCCGCGCCGCCCTCGGTGGGGAGGAGGTAGAGGTCGCCGAGGAGGTCGAAGACGATCTCCCGCCCGTCGGGGCTCACGTCGAGGTTCATCCACGTCCCCTCGGTCGTCGTGAACTGGACGGTTCGGGTGGGGCCGTGGGCGGCGTTGACGTCCCACCCGGCCTCCTCCTCCTCCTGGGCGGCGACGGGGAGGGCAAGGGCGGCGAGGAGCAGACCGAGGAGCAGGCGGCGAACGGGCATGGCGGGGAGGTGGGGAAACAGGCTCGGAAGTTAACCGCGGCCTGTCGGCCTCCGGACGAGGAGGGCGAAGGCGGCTGCGGCCGCGCACCCCACCACGAGCGAGGCCGCCCACAGCGCCCCGCCGCCGGCCCGCTCCAGCAGGAGCGTCCCCAGGAACGACGCCGGGATGACGGCCACCCAGATCGTCAGGCTGTAGGCGCCCATGTAGGCGCCACGCCGGGCCTCCGGCGCCACGTCGGCCACGTAGGCGGCCATCCCCGGGAAGAGCAGCATCTCGCCGAACGTCCACACCACGACGGTCGCCACGACGCCGGCCGCGCCCCCCGCCAGCCCCGTCGCGCCGAAGCCGACGGCCACGAGCGCGGCGCCGAGGGCGAGCGTCCGGCCGTGCGGCCAGTGCGCCGTCGCCAGGTTGAGCGGCACCTCGAGGAGCAGGATGAGGCCGACGTTGACGAGGAAGAGCGTGCCGTAGAACGTCGCCGAGAGGCCGAGCCCGTCGGTGAGGAAGAGCGGGAGCGTGGAGCGGTGCTGCTCGAAGACGAGGAACGCGAGGAGGGTGCCCACGAGGAGCCCCCCCATCCGCGGGTCGCGGAGGGCGCCCAGCAGGTCGCGCGCGCCGTGGGGCCGGGGGCCGCGCCCGTCGGGGGGCCGGATCCCCAGCCGCCCCGCCGCGAGGGCGAGGAGCCCGCCCGCGGCGACGGCGGTGACGGCGTCGATCCAGAAGAGCAGCGCGAAGGAGGTCGACACCAGCAGCCCCCCCACGGCCGGGCCGATGCCCATGCCGAGGTTCACGGCGAGCCGGTTGAGCGCGATCGCCGCCTTCCGCTGGTCCGGCCGCAGGCCGTCGGTCAGCGCCACGAGCGTGGCCGGGCGTGCGGTCTCGCTGAAGACGGCCCACAGCGTCGTGAGGCCGACGAGCACCTCGTAGCGCGCCACGAGAGGGAAGAGCGCGAGCAGCAGGCCCGAGCCCACGAACCCCGCGGCCATCACGCGCACGGCGCCGAAGCGGTCGCTGAGCCACCCGCCGAGCGGCGCCGCGACGAGCCCGCCCACGCCGAAGGCGCTGAGGACGAGGCCCGCCCGGCTGGGCGGCATCCCGAGGTGCTGCGTGACGTAGAGCGCCAGGAACGGCAGCACCATCGTCCCCACCCGGTTGACCAGCGTCGCCGCGCTGACCACCCACACGTGCGGCGGCAAGCCGCGGAGGCCGCGCCACGGGTTGCGGGGGCGGAGGAGGCGGGGTGTCACGAGGGGAGGACGGTGATCCCTAACGCCAGCGCGCCCTCAGGCGCCCCAGCGGCCGGGAGGGCTGCATGAATTCTCCAGGGGCGGGCACTACAGAGGACACCTGCGGGTTAGGTTTCTCGGTCCCGGTTCACCCCCGGCGCCATCACCCACCCAATCACCCACCCGCCCGCAAGGGCACGAGTCATGAAGCACTTCACCCTGATGCTGGCCCTCTTCGCGTTCCTCGCCGTCGGCTGCGCCGAAGAGACCGAGATCGAGACGCCCACCGGCGAGATCGAGTACGAGGAGGACACGGCGCTCGAGGAGGAGATGGACGCCCTCGGCAACGAGATTGAGGAGGGCGCCATGGAGATGGAGCAGGAGATGGAAGAGGGCGCCATGGAGATGGAGCAGGAGATGGATGAGGCCCTCGACGGCGACGCCGACGGCGACGGCATGTAATCCTGGATGCCTCTCCCCCGGGCGCCCGTCCACAGAACGGCGGGCGCCCGGACGGAGGCGCCGATGGCTGTGGCCTCCGGACGGTCCGCCTCTCCGCGATCATGGGCGGCAACTTACGGAGCCACGGGAGGGTGGGCGTTCCTCATCGCGTCTTCCGAGGCGCTGCGCCCCCTGCCGCCTTGGGTGCCTTCGCGCGTCGCCCGGTCCGCTTCACGCGAGCCGGGCGTTTCTGTTTTCATGAGACGGCGTAGAGGCGCCAGGTGGGGTCACACCCGGAGCCGCTCCGTGATCGGCCGCACCGGCACGCGAGGATCCTCCAACCGGTTGTCGAGAGCGGGGGCGTCCGCCGGCTCCACCCGCCACCGGTCCCCGTGCAGGGCGTTGAGCGCCGTGGCGATGGTGTAGAAGCTCAGCCCGGGATTGCCGTCGAGGTGGTAGAGCCCGGCCGGCAGCGCCTGCAGGACGCGGACCAGGGCCTCGGCGGTGTCGTCCAGGAACGAGCACGCCTGGAACCATGCGGTGCTGGCCTGGATGCGCCCCTCGCGGTCGTGGGTCCGCTCCAGGTGGTCCACCATCTGGTTGCCGCCGGGTCCTGATCCGATCTGCCACCCGATCCGAACCACGTGTGCGCCGGGGTGGGCCTCCTGCACGCGCTGCTCGCACGCGAGCTTGTAGCGACCGTAGTCGTCTTCTGGAGCAGGCGTCGCGTCCACCGTATGCGGCCCCCGCTGCGACGCGGCGAAGACGGAGACCGACGACGTGAAGAGGAAGCCGGTCCCGGCCTCGGCGCAGAGCCCTGCGACGAGCGCGGCCCAGTCGGGGCTGCCGGTGGCGAGGTGGAAGACGGCGTCGGGCCGCTCCCGGTCGAGGAAGGCGCGGGCGGCCTCCGGGTCGTCGGGGGGCACGGCGGCGCGGTCCCACCCCACGACGGTGTGCCCGCCATCGGCGAGGGCGCGGGCCAGGGGAGGGGCGACGGTGCCGTTCAGGCCGGTGACGAGCGCGTTCATCAGGGGCGGGATCAAGCGGGGGCGAAGCTAGGCGCGAGAAGGGGTGCGTGAGGGGCGCCCGTGTCCGAGCCGCCCGTATCTTGGGCGTCCGCCGCCCGGATGGCGGAATCGGTAGACGCAGCAGACTCAAAATCTGCCGCCCGCAAGGGTGTGAGGGTTCGAGTCCCTCTCCGGGCACCTGTCAACCCCCCTCGTTACACCATCGGGGTGCGATAAGGCCACATTCGGGCAAATCGGGTAAAGGTTCGGTCTCACAGACGGCTGGGATCAATCCCATAACGTCGAGGCAACTCCGAGCCATCTGTAGCAGAAACGGTATACAGGCGGAGTCTGATCTCTCTCGATCCGGCGCCTGTCTGCATCTCCGGCACGCCGTCCTCTCGCGTGCGTGCAGCAGCCGTCGGGCTGCTTAGAGTGCGGTGCACCGCCTGCATCAGCCCACCCGCCGACGGGTGGTTGCAACCTGTAGAACCAGACGCCGACCCGGCCCTGCTGCCCTCCTCGTCGTCCTCATCCTGTCGGAGCCCGTGGAGGCGCATTGGACCGAGCGGTAGAAGGTCGTCGCCGGCGACGCCACGGCTGGCGACGCGTTCGGGTGGTCCATCGGTCTCTCACGAGGACCGGGCAGTGTAGCGATCGCGGAGTCGTTGGGCGACGCCGCCGGTCCCGCCTCGGGCGCGGCGTACGTCTGCCGGTACGCCCCAGGCGGGGACGGCGGAGGTGCACTGAGGGAGCGCTACCGGTCCGGGTGCCTGAAGTGGGAGCCTGGTACAGTGCGGAGCGCCGATGTGTGCCTCAGAACCTGTAGTCTACACCCACGAGGACGACCGAGGCGGCGTAGTGCTTG
>JAWWCA010000262.1:0-4013 GCA_033720695.1 Rubricoccaceae bacterium | reverse complement strand
GAGGAGTGTTGTTTCGGAGTCGCGAGAGCCATGGCGGATCGGGTGAGGGGTGAGTCTAGGCGTCGTTCTTCAAAGGCCATGCCACCTTCACCGCCCGTTCATCGCAGGACGGGAGGCGAGCCTCAAGCCCTCTCTCTGCCTGCACCCGTTTCCCGATCCCTCCCGGGGGTTGACCGTTCGTAACGTTTGGAACTCCCGAGGCCCACTTCCCGCCGCGATGAGCCCTGCCGACTTCCGCCGCCTCGCCGCCTACGACGCATGGGCCGGCCGTACCCTCGCCGACGCCCTCACCGACGCGCACGACCGCGCGTGCCGTCTCCTCGCCCACGCTGCCGAGTCCGAGCGGGTCTGGCTCCGCCGCATCGCAGGCACCCAGGCGAGCAGCACCTCCGCCGACTTCTGGCCGAAGGACGACGCCGACGGCGTCCGCTCCCGAATCGAGGAGGCCGCCGAGGCGATGCGTCGGTTCACGGCCGCGCTCGACGACGCGGGGCTCGCGCAGGAAGCGATCTACCGCAACTCGAAGGGCGATGCCTTCCGCACCCCCGTCGCCGACGTGCTCCAGCACGTCTTCTTCCACAGCCACTACCACCGCGGGCAGGCCGCCGCGGCCCTCCGCGAGGAGGGCGTCGCCCCCCCGTGGACCGACTACATCGCGTGGCAACGCCGGGGGTCGCCCGGCGCGTAGGCCGTGCTCAGTTGAGCACGATCTGCTTCCGAAGCCGAGCCACGGGGATGTTGAGCTGCTCGCGGTACTTCGTCACCGTGCGGCGGGCGATCTGGAACCCCCGCTCTTCGAGCATGTCGGCGATGGCCTGGTCCGAGAGCGGCTTCGCCTTGCTCTCCTCGGCGATGATCCCCTCGATGATCGCCTTGACCTCCTTGTTCGAAACCTCCTCCCCGCTGTCGGTCGTGAGCCCCTCCGAGAAGAAGTACTTCAGTTCGTAGACGCCCCACTCCGTCTGGACGTACTTCCCGTTGACGACGCGGGAGATCGTGGAGATGTCCATGCCGATCCGCTCGGCGACGTCCTTGAGGATCATGGGCCGGAGGTGGCCCTCGCCGTTGCGGAAGAACTCCTCCTGCAGCTTCACGATCGCCGTCATCACCTTGAGCATGGTGGCGCGGCGCTGGTTGATCGAGTTGATGAACCAGCGGGCGCTCTCCATCCGCTGCTTAAGGAACTGGCGGGTCTCCTCGGCCGCGCCGTTCGCCGCCTTCCGCTTCTGCCGGTCGGCGGAGAGGTCGTTCCACATGTTCCGGTAGTGCCGGTTGATGCGGAGCTCGGGGGCGTTGCGGCCGTTGAGCGAGATCACGAACTCGTCGTCGACGATCTCGACGGTGAAGTCGGGGGTGACGTAGTTGGTCTGGGCCGCGAACTCGCCCTCGCCGGGCTTGGGGTTGAGCGAGCGGATGAGGTCGTAGGCATCCTTGAGCTCGGCCTCGTCGATGCCGAGCTTCCGCATGATCTGGTCGAAGTGCTTCATCGTGAACGCCTTGTAGGCGTCGCGGAGCATCTCGAGGGCGTGGTCCCGGCCGGGGACGTCGGAGGGGAGGGCCTCGAGCTGGACGAGGAGGCACTCCCGGAGGTCGCGCGCGGCGATGCCGACGGGGTCGAGCCGCTGGATGCGGCCGAGCACGCGCTCGACGTCGTCCTCGGTCAGCATCAGGCCCTGGTTGAACATGATGTCGTCGAGGATCGACTCGATGGGGCGGCGGAGGTAGCCGTCCTCGTCGACGGAGCCGATGATCTGCTCGGCGACGAGCTCCTCGTGGTCGTCGAGGTCGAGCATGAGGAGCTGCTCGCGGAGGTTCTCGGCGAGCGAGCGCTGGTGCGGCATCGGGATCTCGCGGTCGTCCTCCTCGGCGGAGTGGTCGACGCGGGCCTTGTAGCCGTAGAGGTCGTCGGGGCTGTTGAGGAACTCGTCCCAATCGAACTCCTCGTCGGGGTTGTCCTCGGGCGCGTCCGTGTCCTGCGCCTCGGCGTCGGGGGTCTCGTCGCCCTCGTTGCCGGCGATCTCGTCCTCGTCCTCCATCTCGCCCTCTTCGAGGACGGGGTTCGCCTCGAGCTCGGCCTTGATCCGCTGCTCCAGCGCGAGCGTGGGCAACTGCAGCAGCTTGATGTACTGGATCTGCTGCGGCGAGAGCTTCTGCTGGAGGCTCTGCTTTTGCTGGAGATTGAGCATGGCGGTGGTGGCGGGCTGGGGGTATCGGCGGGGGGGCGGGCCGTTTAAGAGCGGATCAGGACGGGGGAGGGAGGTCGAGCGCGTCGCGGCGGGCGGCGACGGCCTCTTGGAAGGCCCGGTACCACCGGGGCCCGTATCGGCGGGTGAGCGGCCGCGCGAGGAAGTCGGCGAGGGCGACGCCGGCGCGGCGGCCGTGGCGCACGGCGGGCTGGCAGTGGTCGATCTGCTCGTAGTTGAGGACCTCAATGGCGTCCTCCCCCTCGCCGTGCCGCTCCACGCGGAGCGGGAAGAGGTGGCAGGAGATGGGCTTCTCGAAGTCGACGCGCCCGGCCTGGTAGGCCTGCTGGATGGCGCACTTGGCGACGGCCCCGTCGTAGACGACGAACACGCACTCCCGGCCGCCGACGCAGGTGGTGGCGTAGTCGCCGGGGGCGACCGCCTCCCAGGCGCCCTCACGGCGGATCGTCTCGCGCGCCTCGGGCCGGAGGTCGGGCTCGACGACGGGGAGCACCGCCTCGAGACGCGCGCGCTCCTCGGGCTCCAGGGGGGCGCCGCTCTGGCCGTGGACGCAGCAGGCGCCGAGGCACGCGCCGAGGTTGCACGCGAACGGCGCGTCGAGGACGGCGTCGGAGACGAGGACGGGGCCGACTGCAAACATGGTTCCAACGTAACCGCCCGCCTCCGGCGGTGTCAATCGAATTCCAGCCCCCCTCGGGGCCGGGCGCCGCCGGGCCGGCCCCCTGCCACACGTTCGTCACCCCACCGGCGTACCTTCGGCGAGACCCACCTTCCGCCCACCATGCAGGACCCGAACGCCCTCGGCCCCCTCGACGCCGTCCGCCGCGACGAGGACTTCGAGAAGGCCCTCCGCCCCCTCTCGCTCGACGAGTTCGTCGGGCAGGAGAAGATCAAGGACAACCTCCGCGTCTTCATCACGGCCGCCCTCCAGCGCGGCGAGGCCCTCGACCACGTCATCCTCTCCGGCCCTCCCGGGCTGGGCAAGACCACGCTGGCCCACATCGTCGCCGAGGAGATGGGCGCCGCCATCAAGACGACGTCGGGCCCCGCCCTCGACAAGCCCGCCTCGATCGCCGGGCTGCTGACGAACCTGGAGGAGGGCGACCTCCTCTTCATCGACGAGATCCACCGGCTCTCGCCCGTCGTCGAGGAGTACCTCTACTCGGCCATGGAGGACTACGCCATCGATATCCTCATCGACTCCGGCCCGAGCGCGCGGAGCGTGCGGATCGCGCTCCCGCCCTTCACGCTCATCGGCGCGACGACGCGGAAGGGCCTCCTCACGGCCCCGCTCCGCGCCCGGTTCGGCATCGACTTCCGGTACGACTACTACACGGCCGACCTCCTCCAGCTCATCGTCCTCCGCAGCGCCGGGATCCTCGGCGTGGAGATCGATGAGCAGGGCGCCTTCGAGATCGCCCGCCGCAGCCGGGGCACGCCGCGCATCGCCAACCGACTCCTCCGCCGCACGCGCGACTTCGCCGAGGTCGACGGCGACGGCCGCATCACGCGCGCCCTCGCCGACCACGCCCTCAACGCGCTCGACGTGGACGAGGCCGGCCTCGACGAGATGGACGCCCGCATCCTCCTCGCGCTCATGGAGAAGTTCGAGGGCGGCCCCGTCGGCCTCTCGACAATCGCCGTGGCCGTGGGCGAGGACCCCGGCACGATCGAGGAGGTCTACGAGCCGTACCTCATCCAGGAGGGCTTCCTCGCGCGGACGCCGCGCGGGCGCATCGCCGCGCGCCGCGCCTACGAGCACTTCGACGTCCGCCCGCCCCAGAAGGTGGGCGACCTCTTCGAGGAGCT
>JAWWCA010000261.1:0-4032 GCA_033720695.1 Rubricoccaceae bacterium | reverse complement strand
GGTAGCTCGACAAGTCACGGGCCGCCTTGACGCCGCCGCCGTAGACGACGAGGTCCTCGGGGCGCTAGGCCACCTCGGGGTCGGGGTTGTTCATGAGCATGCGAAGGGCGGCCTCCTGGTGCCAGCCCTTGCACGAGCGCTTCGGCCCGCGCGGGGCGCGGATGGTGGGGGCGTCGACCTGCATGGGGGGTGCGCGTTGTGGGACGGCGGCAATCTACGCACCCCAACGCGGGCGGCCCGCCCCGAGGGCGGCGCGGGCCGCGGGTCCAGACCGCCCGGACGGCTCAGTTCCTGGAGGGGAAGACACCCACCAGGGCGATGCAGAAGTTGAGCACCTGGAACGGAGGCATGTTGTCATGCGCCTGGCCGCCGCCGGTCATCCCCAGTTCCTCGTCGAGCGTCGCGTTCGCGGTCGAGCTGTAGTTCGGGACGACGACGTAGGTGTCGGGCGGGGGGCCGTCGGTCGTGGCGAGCTCGAGCGTGTGGTTGTGCGAGGGCATGGTGCCCACGGTCAGCGTGACCTGCTCGGCGCCGCCTCGCTGCCCGATCGGCCGGTTGGTCAGACCCGGCCCGCTGCCGAAATGCATCGGCAGCCGCCCCCGGAGGTCGGGGAGCCCGAAGGTGGTGCGCCCGTCGCCGCCGTAGGTCGTCCCGAGGAGGGAGAACAGGGCCTGGTTGGAGGAGATCGCCAGGAGCTGGCCGTCGCAGGTGGACCAGCCGCGCGGGGCGAAGTTGAACCCGAAGATCGAGATCTCCCCGATGAAGGGCTCCGACGGCAACGGCGCGCGGGAGAGCGGCGCCCCGTCCGGGCCCACGACCGCCCCCGGCGTGATGCCGAAGCGCTCAGCGCGCGCCTCGACCCCGGCCCAGGCGTCGTCTGGGACGACCAGGCCGACGCCGAGGGCCCCGAGCCCGAGCCCCCCGGCCCGGCGGAGGAACTGCCGCCGGGCGTCCGGGGCAGCGGGTCGCGAGGAGGCGGAGCGACGGAAGAGGCGGCGGAGCACGGACATGGAGGCGGGCGGTTGAGAGCGAGGGGCGCTGGGACGGGTCGCTCAGCTGCGCGAGGGGTAGACCCCCTCCAGCGCGATCCCGAAGTTGATGACGAGGTACGGGGCCAGGTTGTCGTGGGCCTGGCCGCCGCCGGTCATCCCCACGCCCGTGTCGAGCGACTGGTCGGACGTGTCGCTGAAGTTGCGCGACGCCGCGTAGTCGTTCGGCGGGGGGGTGTTCGTGGACGAGTACTCGTATGGGTGGTCGTGGCTGGGCAGGTGCGCCACCGTGAGCGTCACGGCCTCCGCTCCCCCCTTCTGCCCGATCGGCCGCGCCGAGAGCCCCGGCCCCTGGCCGAGGTGCATCGGCGAGCGACCGCGGAGGTCGGGGAGCCCGAACGTCGTCCGGCCGTCGCCGCCGTAGAACGTGCCCAGGAGGGAGAACACGGCGGTGTACTGCGCGATCGGGAGGAGCTGTCCTTCGCAGAGCGCGAAACCCCGGGTCGCGAAGTTGAAGCCGACCGGCATAATCTGCCCGACGCAGGGGTTGGGCCCTGCCGTCGCCGGGGCACGCACCGCACGCCCCCGGGCATCGACGAGCGTCCCGGGCGTGATGCCGAAGTAGCGGGCCCGCCGCTCGACCGCAGCCCAGGACCGGTCTGCCAGGAGCAACGGCGCACCGATCGCGGCCAGCCCCGCCCCTCCGAGCCAACGAAAGAGGGCGCGGCGCGCGACGAGAGGCCCCCCTCCCGCTGCAGCCGCCCGACCGAGCCATCGCACGTAGGGAGCCATGAGCCTGAAGGGGTGGAGGTGGAGAGGCTCTCAGACGATACGGATCAAGTGGTTCTAAAACAACGACCCGTGGAGCCGACCTCCCCCCGGATGGCCGTCGAGCCCTCCGGCGCGCCTCGACCGGCCCGCCCCGCTACCGGTAGACCGCCTCGAAGCGGCGGCGCTGCTCCTCGTCGCCCAGCACCACCAGCTCGGCGCCCGCTTCGAGCGGCGTCACAGCCGGGGGGTTCGTCAGGCACTGGCCGTCCTGCTGGATGGCGAGGACGAGGAGCCCCGTCCGCGCCCCGATGGCGCTCTCGGCGAGGGTCTTCCCCACCAGCTCGCGCGGGAGCGGGAGCGTGATGAGGTCGAGGCCGCCGCCGAGGACGGAGAGCTCGCGCTCGTCGAGCCGGGCCATGACGGCGGCGACGCCGAGCGAGGTGTAGGAGAGCGCGAAGTCGGCCCCGGCGCGGTGGACGGCCTCGACGTTGCGCTCGTAGGTGATGCGGCTGACGATGCGGGCGCCCGGGTTGAGGCGGCGGCAGTAGGCGGCGAGGTAGATGTTCATCGCGTCGTCGTGCGTGGTGAGCACGACGGCCGGGGCGTCCTCGATGCCGGCCTCCTTGAGGAGGTCGTAGTCGGCGGCGTCGCCTTGGAACGTAGGGGCGAGCGCGCCGTGCCGCAGGCACAGCGCCGCCTCCCGCTCCACGAGGTGGACCGGCACCTCCTTGCCCAGGAGCGCGCGCGCGGCGGCGTGGCCCACCTTCCCCACCCCCACCACGAGCACGGGGTTGTCGTTGACGTCGTAGATGAGGAGGACGTCGTCGAGGGCGTCGAGCTGGTCGCGCGTGCCGGTGACGACGGCGACGCTGGCGTCGGTGAGCGGGGTGTCCGGGCGGGCCGGGAGCAGCCGCCCCCGCTCCCACACCCCGACGACGCTGACGCCGAGGTGCTCGCGGAGGCGGGTCTCGCGGATGGTCTTCCCGGCGAGCGGGGTGTTCCGCGCGGGGAGCTCGGCCAGGAGGAGGTCGCGGTACCGGCCCACGACGTGGGCGCGGGCGTGGACGGCGTCGACGCGGGCGGCGAGCTGCTCGCCGAGCCAGCGCTTGAGCGGGAGCACCTCCGTGGCCCCGCTCAGCTCGATCACGTCGACGGACTCCTCGCGCGCGGCCACGGCGAGGACGGGCACCTCGGGCGCCACCTCGCGCACCGTCAGCGTGATGCTGGTGTTGACGGTGTCCTCCCGGTTGGCGAAGACGAGCCGGGCGTCGGCGACGCGGAGGCGGTCGAGGAACGCGGCGTCGTCGGGCTCGCCGAGGGCCACGCTCACGCCGTCGTCGAGCCACTCGGCCGCCCGCGCCGGGTCCTGCTCGATCGCGACGTAGGGCACGCCGCGCTCGTCGAGGCGGGCGGCGAGGGCGCGCCCGACGGCGTCGAGGTCGCACAGCACGACGTGGCCGGCCGTCCCCGGCGGCACCCCGCGCGGGGCGCGGAGGCGGATCTGCGCCTCCAGCCACGGCGCGTAGAAGAACCGGATGAACGAGAACGGCAGCACGATCAGGAGCAGCACGACCCCCGTCAGGAGGACGAGGAGGCTGAACCCGCGCCCGAGGTCGCTCTGGAACGTGATGTCCCCGAACCCGAGCGTGCTCATCACGGTGAGGGTCCAGTAGAACCCCGTCAGCCACGAGTGCTTCTGCCCCTCCACCTCCATGATGATGTGGAAGACGACGGCGAAGACGACGACGACGACGACGAAGACGGCCAGGAGCTTCCACAGCGCGCGGAGGTTGCGCCGCGCGTCGGGGTCCTGGAGGAAGTAGGAGAGCTGGGTGCTGACGAGCTTCATGCCGCGAGAAGGTAGGCCCACGCGCCGTTACGGTCCCTCGGTCGCGGCACGCTCCCCCCGCTTCGCCTCGTCCCACAGCCGGTCCATCTCGGCCAGCGAGGCGCCGTCGGGCGTCCGCCCCCCCTCGGCCAGCCGCCGTTCTACGTGGCCGAACCGCCGCGAGAACTTGCCGACGGTCCGCCTCAGCGCGTTCTCCGGGACGACCCCGACGAAGCGGGCGTAGTTGACGAGGGCGAAGAGGACGTCGCCGACCTCGTCCTCCAGCGCTTCCGGGCCCGCACCGGACTCGGCCAGCCCCTTCAGCTCCCGGATCTCCTCCTCCACCTTCGCCCACGCGCCCTCAGCCTCCGGGAAGTCGAACCCGACGGCGGCGGCCTTCTCCTGGACCCGCTCGGCGCGGAGGAGGGCCGGCAGCGCCTCGGG
>JAWWCA010000260.1:0-4036 GCA_033720695.1 Rubricoccaceae bacterium | reverse complement strand
GGGGGGCTGGGGGCGGGGGGGGGGGGGGGGGCGGGGGGGCGCCCCCCACCCACCCCGGGCCGCCCCCCCCCCACGTTCGGGGGCGCGCCCCCGTCTCCGCACGCCGCTGGGACGTGGAGGCGGGATCAGTTGGGCCTCGAGAGCCGGAGATCGCGCTCGTAACGTTCCTTGTACGCGCTCACCGCCCGGAACAGGGCCTCGGCCACGGCGGCCTGCCCATCGGCGCTGGCGAGGAACCGCGCCTCCTCCGGATTCGAGACGAACCCGGTCTCGACGAGGACGGCCGGCATCGAGGCGCGCCACAGGACGAGGAAGCCGGCCTGCTTCACGCCTCGACTCACGCGGCCGAGACGCCCGCCGAGCTGCTCCTGGATGAGCGAGGCGAGCGTTTGACTCTCCTGCTGGTACGCGCTGAAGGCGAGGGCCCGCATGATCCCCCCCTCCGCATCGAAGTCGGCATAGAGGCTCGGGTCGCTCTCGAGACGGACGACCCCGTTCTCGCGCTCCATCACCTCGCGGGCGCTGTCGGTCCGATGCGGGGCGAGGAAGTAGGTCTCGGTGCCGTGGGCGGACTCCGAGCCGGCCGCGTTCGCGTGGATCGAGATGAACAGCTTGCCACACGACTCGTTGGCGATCTGCCCGCGCTCGTGGAGCTCGATGAACCGGTCGTCGGAGCGGGTGTAGACGGCGCGGACGCCGAGCCGATCCTCGACGAGGGTGCCGAGGCGGCGGGCCACCCCGAGCGTGATGTCCTTCTCGCGGATGCCGTTGTAGGTGGCGCCCCCGTCGTGGCCGCCGTGCCCCGCGTCGATCACGACGCAATCGAGTCGCCAGTGCTCCTGGCCGGCGACGGCGGTGGTCCCTCCCCCTCCGCCGGTGCTCGCCTGCGCGACGGGCACAGCGGGGCGCGTCGTGAGGGCGAGGAGCAGGTCGTCGGAGTCGCGGTCGGGGTAGGCCTGGGCCTGGACCGAGGAGCGGCCCGAGAGCCGGAACGAGAACGTGACCCGGTCCTCGCCCGAGATCACACGGTAGCTCTCGATCGGCCCCGTGGCCGCGTCGCGGCGGAGGTCCGGGGTGACGCGCGCGTGGAAGACGACGAGGTCGAGGACCTCGGGCGCGGGGCGGTCTACGCTGTAGGCGCCGATGCGACCCTCGGCATGAAAGCGGACGACGTAACCGCGCCCATCCCCACGCGCGGCGAACGAGACTCGGTCGATGCTCGCCTCCGCGGCGCCCGCAGCGGGGGTCCCACCAGCACGACCCCACCCCTCGCCGCCGACCCCGAGGCTGGTCCCGGCACAGGCGGTGTTGAGCAGAAGGGAGGCCGAGAACCAAACGGCGGCGGCGAGGCGGGTAGCAAGCGGGTCGAGCATGGCCGGCTCAGGGAGCGCGGGGTCGTGAGGGGGGGACAGCAGAGGCAGGAGAGAAAAAGCCGTGCCGCAGTATGGCCATCGGCCCCTTCGTTTCCCATCCCACCCGGGTCGCGGCAGCCGGACGTCTCGGAAACGCTCGGTTGCGGCGGCGCAGGCTAAACGCGGCGGCGTCCGGCCCCAAGATAGAGAAACCCCGGGCCTAACCCTGCCGGGCAGGATCGGAACGACGCACTACGATCCCCCCGCCTCTTCAACGGAGCCGCGGAACAGGCGGGCCGGCCTCGGCTGCATCACCGGGCCGACCCGCCGGAAGGTCTACCAGTCGGCACCGGGCTCGCCGAGCAGCTCGCGCTTCCTCTTCTCGATGAGCGCACGGCGCTCCTGCTCCCGCTCGCGGAGGGACTGCCGGAGCATCTCGGCCTCTTCCCGGAGGCGCTCGGCCTCCTCGACCATGCGGGCCGCCCGCGCCTCCCGCATCTCCCCGCGCAGCGCGAAGAGCTCCGCCAGCGCGGCGTCGAGCGCCTGCTCGGCCTCGGCGCGCTCGGCGCCCTCGGCGCGTCGCATCTCGGCGGCGAGTTCGTGGGTGCGACGCTCCAGCTCCATCATCTCACGGCGGAGCTCCGCGGAGCGACTGTCGAGGCGCCCGAGGCCCTCCATCATCTCCCGCATTCGACGGCCGAACGGCGCACCGTCGCGCTCGAAGAAGCCCTCACGCTCGAAGAACTCGGGGCCGAAGCGCGCGTCGGGCGACTCGAAACGGAACCGCTCGACCTCCGGCATCACGTGCATGCGGAAATGCTCGGGGTCGACCTCGGGCATCTCGAACTCGAACGTCTCCTCATCGCCGCCGGGCAGGCGGAAGCGGACGATGCGGCGGCCGTCGATGACGGTGTCAGACCGGACGACCGCGCCGTCGTCCGGGAGGCGGAACCGGAAGACGTCCCGCTCCCCCTCGCCGGGGGCGGGCTCGCGTTCGATGATGATCTCGCGTGCGTCGTCGTCGGGTGTGGCGCGGTCGTCCTGTGCGGCGACGGGCAGGGCGAGGAGGGCCGCCAGCACGAGGGCGGCGGGGAAGCGTAGAGGAGAGAACATGGCAGGACCTCGAAGGGTGGGACAGAGCCCGGCTGGTGGACCGGGCGCGGCGCTATCTCCCAGCGGTCCGTGGCGAGCGCTACCGCTCGCCGGTGAGTTCTTCGATGCGGCGCTCGATGATGCTGCTCTTCCGGGCGGCGCGCTCGTCGAGGAGGCGGCGGAGCTCGCCGATCTGGGCCTCCGCCTGGGCGATCTCTTCGGCTCGAATGGCCTGCTTCAGCTCGAACGCCTCGCCGAGCTTGTTCCGGAGACTCTCCAGGAGGCGCGCGCGGGTGTCGGAGTCCGAGGTACTCCGGATGCGGGCGGCCAGCCGGTGGGTCTCGTTCTCAAGTTCGACCTCACGCTGGATCCGGTCGTAGAGCGCGCGGTCGCGCTCGGAGACCTGACGGAGGTACGCCTCCTCGCTGGCCTCCGCAGGGGCGGGGGCGGCCTGCGATTCCGCCTCCGGCATCTCGGGGAAGAAGTACGGCTGAACGCCGGCGCGGTCGGTCTCGGAGAGCCGCTTGAAGTGCTCCCCCTCCAGCACGTACACCACCCCGTCGATCTCCAGCACCGGGCTGACCGGACCGACGAAGGTGTACGTCATCTCGATCCCGTGGAGATCGAGCCCCTCGGGGAGGTTCTGCGCTGGGAGGGGCCGGCCGTCGAGCGACATCTGCCCGTCGTGGATCTCGAGCACGTGCTGCTCGGCGACGGCGTCGGCGGCCCGGCCCGGCTGCGCCTGAGCCAGGACGGGGGACACCGCGAAGGCGAAGGCCAGGAGGAGGGTGCGAGGGCGAGGCATCATGGGCGAGGCGGCTGGCCGTCTGAACGAGCTGGCGTCGTCGTTCGCATGCGGACCTCGACGCGAGCAGGCCCATCGCCGACGGTCTGAAGGCCCTCGACCCGGGCGCCGGCGGCGTCATCGGCCGCGCCGAAGGGGGTCGGCGGCGCGTCCCACGAGAGCCCCTCGCTCGTCTCGGCCATCTGCTGGAGGCGGAGCGAGAGGAGGCGGACGTCCTCGCCGGCTTCCCAGGCCGCGCCGGGTGCGCTCGTCGCCTCGGAGAAGCGTTCGGCGCGGTCCTCGCCGACGGCGGCCAGCTCTCGCGCCGCGTCGGGGCGAGCGGGAGCGGGAGCGAGCGCGACGGCGGGCGGCGGGGCGGCAGGCAGCGCCCGAGGCGCAGCGTTGGCGCCGAGCGGCGCGCGGCGGTCCTGCATCGTGGACGGAGCCCCGGCCCCTGCCCGGCCCGCCGCGGGGGGCTCGGCTTCTGCGAGCAGCGACTCCTCCGGCGCAGCCGGCGGCGTGGCACCCGCAGCACCGGCGTCGGCGTCGGCCACCGAGCCGGCGGCGCGGTCTGCCCGGGCGTCGGCCTCCAGTTCCGCCACGACCTCGGGGGCGAGAACCTCAGTGGGCGGCTCGTTCAGCCTCCAGATCCCCACCGTGGCGACGATGACGACCACAGCCGCCATCCCCACCCACGCCGGAATACGGCGAAGCGCGCGTCGCTCCGCCGGTCGGTCGGCTGCAGTCCGCGGCCCGGCCGCCGGAGGCAGCGGTGCAGCTGCGCTGGCGGCCTCCGCTGCCGCGGCGG
>JAWWCA010000259.1:0-4036 GCA_033720695.1 Rubricoccaceae bacterium | reverse complement strand
TGAGGAGACGCATGAATTCGGCCCGGGTGTGGATGTTGTTCAAGAACTCCCCGCACATCGCGCTCGTCGTCGTCCACGAGTTCTGCTTCTCGGCGCCGCGCATCATCATGCAGAGGTGCTGCGCCTCGATCACCACGCCCACGCCGTGCGGCTCGAGCACGTGCTGGATGACCTCGTGGATCTGGTGCGTGAGCCGCTCCTGCACCTGGAGCCGCCGCGCGTACACGTCGACGACGCGCGGGATCTTGGAGAGCCCCACGATCTTGCCGTTGGGGATGTAGGCCACGTGCGCCTTCCCGAAGAACGGGAGCATGTGGTGCTCGCACATCGAGTAGACCTCGATGTCCTTCACGATGATCATCTCCGAGTACTCCTCCTCGAAGAGGGCCGACCGCAGGATGGCCTCGGGGTCCGCGCCGTAGCCGTGCGTGAGGAACTGGAGCGCCTTGGCCACGCGCTCGGGCGTCTTGACGAGGCCCTCGCGGTCGGGGTCCTCGCTGAGCAGCCGGAGGACGTCAGTGTAGTGCGCGGCGAGGCGCTCGGTCTTCTCCGCGTGGTAGACGTCGCGCCGCTCGTAGTGCTGGGGCGCGTAGAGGTCGCCGTTGAGGTCGGAGGCGATGCCCACGGCGTCGTAGCCGTCGGGCGCCCGGTCGGAATCGTTCATGGGGAGAGGGGCTGGAGTCGGAGGGCTCACCGGGGTACCCGCGAGCGGGCGGCGATGCCCTAGTCGCCCCGGTAGGTGGCGCTGTTGCGGGGGGTCTCGCGGAGCGTGACCTCGTGGAGCCGGCCGCCGGGGATCGCGTCGGCGAGCCGCTGCCAGATCGCGACGGCCACGTTCTCCGTGGACGGCAGCATGCCGTGGAGCCACGGGACGTCGAGGTTGAGGTTCCGGTGGTCGAGCTGGTCCACGACGCGCTCGTGCACGATCCGCTTGAGTTCGCCGAGGTCCACGACGTACCCGGTGTCGGGGTCGGGCTCGCCGGCCACGGTCACCTCCAGCTCGTAGTTGTGGCCGTGCCAGTTGGGGTTGTTGCAGGGCCCGAACGTCTCGCGGTTCCACGCCTCCGACCGCTGGGGGTTGTGGAGGCGGTGGGCCGCGTTGAAGTGGACCTTCCGGGTGACGTAGACGGTGGGCATCGCGAGGCGCGGGTGGGGGGCGCGGATCGCCTGAACCCGGGGCCGGCGGGCGCCGTTCCGGCCTGGCGCGGCGGGCGGCGTAGCTTAACCGCCGGCCGTCCCCGCCGATGCCCCCACCGCCCCCGACGACGCCGTGAGCGAAAAGACCCTCTTCCAGAAGATCGCCGATGGCGAGATCCCCGGCGACCTCGTCTTCGAGGACGACCGCTGCGTCGCCTTCCGCGACATCCACCCCGTGGCGCCGACGCACGTCCTCGTGGTCCCGCGCACGCCGATCCCCCGCCCCGACGCCATCGAGGAGGCCGACGAGGCGCTCGTCGGGCACCTCTTCACCGTCGCCCGGAGGGTGGCCGAGCAGGAAGGGCTCTCGGACTACCGCCTCGTCATGAACAACGGCGAGGGCGCGGGGCAATCCGTCTTCCACATCCACCTCCACCTCCTCGGCGGCCGCCCCTTCGCCTGGCCGCCCGGATAGAGGCTTCGGGCGGTGGGCCCGTTCGCCCGCCGCCCACTGCCCACCGTCTACCGACCCAATGATCCACGTCCAGCACGTCCACGTCGCCCTCGACGGGAAGGAGATCCTCCACGACGTCACGTTCAGCGTCGAGCGGGGGACGGTGGCGGGGTACGTCGGCCCCAACGGCGCGGGCAAGACGACGACGCTGCGGCTCCTGACCGGGGTGCTCCAGCCCGACCAGGGGCGCGTCGTGATCGGCGGCGTGGACGTCCGCGAGGCGCCGGTCGAGGCCAAGCGGCAGTTCGGGTACGTCCCCGAGCACGGCCACCTCTACGAGAGCTTCACGCCGGTCGAGTACCTCGCCTTCATCGGGCGGATGCACGGGCTCGACGAGGGGCCCATCGCGCACCGCACGGCGGCGCTCCTCCGGTTCTGGGGGCTCGACCGGCAGACGGACCAGACGATGACGGGGTTCTCGAAGGGGATGAAGCAGAAGGTGCTCCTCTCGGCGGCCCTCCTCCACGACCCGCCCGTGCTCCTCCTCGACGAGCCGTTGACGGGCCTCGACGCCCACGCCGTGCTCCAGGTCCGCGCCCTCCTCACCGCGCTCTCCCAGACCGGCAAGACCGTCTTCTACTCCTCGCACCTCCTCGACGCCGTCGAGAAGGTGGCCGACCGCGTGATCGTGATCCGCGACGGGCGCATCCTCCAGTCGGGCTCGCCGGCCGAGATCATGGCGGCGGCCGGGGAGGGCTCGCTCGAGAGCGCGTTCAGCCGCCTCACCGCCACGGCCGACGCCGAGGCCGAGGCCGAGCGGCTGATGGCGGAGGCCTTCGGCTGACGGGTAAAGTGGGGAAGGGTAAAGGGCAGAGTAGGATGGGCGGAAGCGGTGCTCCGGATTTGCTCCAGCGGCTGGAGGACTACGCCGTTCGTGCGGTAGCGCTCTTCCGGTACTTGCAGGAGCAGCAGGACCGGACAGGGTGGATCCTCGGGAAGCAGTACCTCCGAGCGGCCACCTCCATCGGCGCGAACGCGGAGGAAGCGCAGGGTGCCGAGAGCCGCCGTGACTTCATCCACCGGGGTAGCATCGCGCAACGAGAGGCTCGGGAGTCCCGATTCTGGCTCCGCTTGTTCATACGAACAGCCCTTGCGCCGGAAGACCGCCTACGCCCGCTCCTCCAGGAGACCGAGGAGCTGTACGCCATCCTCACCACCATCGTTCGAAAGGCGAAGGGATCATAGCCTACTTTACCCCTCACCCTTTCCCCTTCACCCCTCGTGAAAACGCTCGGCGTCACCGGCGGCATCGGCAGCGGGAAGTCGGCCGTGGCGGCGCGGCTGGCCGAGAAGCCCGGCGTCCGCGTGGTCTACGCCGACGTGGTGGCGAAGCGGCTGATGCAGGAGGACCCGGCGCTGCGCGCGGCGCTCGTCGAGCGGTTCGGGCCGGAGACCTACGACGCCGAGGGGCGGCTCGACCGCGCCCGCCTCGCCGCCCGCGTCTTCGCCGACGCCCGCGAGCTGGCCGACCTCAACGCGCTCGTCCACCCGGCCGTGCGCCGGGGCATGTTCGCGGCGCTCGACGAGGCTGCCGCCGACGGCGTCGCGCTCCTCGTCTACGAGGCCGCCCTCATCTTCGAGACCGGCGCCGACCGCCACCTCGACGCCGTCGCCGTCGTGGACGCGCCGGAAGCGGTACGCGTGGCCCGCGTGGCCGCCCGCGACGGCGCGACGCCGGAGGCGGTGCGGGAGCGGATGAGCCACCAGCTCCCCCCCGCAACCCTCCGCCGCCTCGCCGACCACGTCCTCGTCAACGACGGCGACCTCGACCACCTCCACGCCCAGGTCGACGCGCTCTACGCGCGGCTGACGGCCACCCCCTGAACGCCCCTCGCCCCTCCTCCCGATGGACACGCAGCAGGCGCTCGTCGTCACCGACGCCCCCGGCGGGCTCGACGCCCTCAACGACCACCTCCGCCAGGGCTGGCGCGTCGTCTCCGTCGCCCCGATGGGCGGGGGCGGGCAGACCGACGGCTTCGCGGCGCTCGTCGTGATCGAGCGGGCCGGGCCGGCGGTCGAGGCCGTGCTCGAGCAGCTCGCCGAGGAGGTCGAGGAGGTGCTCGAAGGCGACGGCGCACCCGACGAGAGCGCCGAGGTCCTCCCCGTCCGCCCGCCGGGCGAGCGCCTTAGAGGGTGACGCGGAGGCCGACCCGGACCGTCCGTCCGGGACCGGGCAGCCCGAGCTGCGGCGTCACCAGCGCGTCCGTCGCATTGTCCACGCGGCCGAACACCTCGGCGGTCCACCCGGCCGCCGGCTGCAGCCGGTAGCCCAGTCGCGCGTTCAGCACGAGCGACGGGTCGAGCGGAACGAAGGTGTCGTCCTCGGCGAGGGAGAAGGCCCGACCCGTGTAGACGGCCTCGACGAGCGCCGTCGGCCCCCATCCC
>JAWWCA010000258.1:0-4043 GCA_033720695.1 Rubricoccaceae bacterium | reverse complement strand
GGACGGCGGAGGCCAGCGGCACCACCGCGACGCTCAACGGCGTCTCGTTCCCCACGCCCGAGGCAGCCTACGCGGCCGGTGACGGCGGCACGGTGCTGAAGGGGACGTTCGGGGCGGGCGTCCCGGTCACGCTCACCCTCACCCCCTCGGATCCACCCGTGGAGGTCTTCCCCGGCGAGTCGTTCGCCTTCACCGTGACGGTGACGAACACCGGCGGGCCGGCGCTCACCGTTGACCTCTGGGCCGAGGGGACGCAGACGGGCGGCGGCTTCTCCGTCACCCGCGGGCCGCGGACCCTCACCCTGGCGGGGGGCGCGAGCCAGCAGGTCACGCGCTCGCTGCCGGTCCCGCTCGACGCGCCGGCCGGCGCCTACACCTTCACCGTCAACGCCGGCGACTTCCCCGGCGACGTCTTCGCGAGCGACAGCTTCCCCGTCACGGTCCTCGCCCCCGAGGCCACGGCCGGCGCCACGTCGCCGGGGACGCTCGCGCTGGCGCCCAGCGCGCCCAACCCGTTCAGGGAGCGGACGGCCATCGGCTACCACCTGCCGGAGGGCGCTCACGTCACGCTCCGCGTCTACAACGCGCTGGGGCAGGAGGTGGCCCGGCTCGTGGACGGCCACCAGGCGCCCGGCCGCCACGAGGTCGTCTTCGACGCCCGCGACGTCCCGGCCGGGATCTACCTGGTCCGGCTGGAGGCCGGCTCGGTGATCGCGAGCCGGACCATGCAGCTCGTGAACTAGCGACGCCGCCGGCGGCGGGAGCCGCGCCGCTCCCGCCGTCCCGGTGCGGGCATGAGAGGGGCGCCGTCCCGCGTTCCTGCGGCCTCCCGTAGCTTGACCCCTCCCGTCCGCCTCGCTCCATGCGCTCGCTCCTCGCCCTCCTCGTCCTCGCCGGCTGCATGACCACGGCCTCCCCGGAGGCCCCCCCGCCGCCCGATGGCGCGCCGCCCGCCGATGCCGTCTCCGAGGACCGCACCGTCTCCGGCACCGTCACCGCCCTCGATTTCTCCCCGATGGCGTACGACGCCGACGGCGTCGTGACCGTGGAGACGGACGAGGGCGAGACCGTCGACGTCCAGCTCCCGGCCCGCTACGGGCTGTGCGCCGCGAGCTACGACGACTGGGCCGAGCTCGCCGTCGGGGACCGCGTCGAGGCGCGCGGCGCGGTCACGATGCGGGGCGCGGTGCGGCCGTGCGAGCGGGAGGACCACCGCTTCCGCATCCTCTGATGCCGGTCCTCACCGACATCGGGCAGCTCTGCACGTGCCCGTTCGAGGGGGGGCAGGACGCCATCGGCGCGGTCGAGGACGCGGCCCTCGCGTGGGAGGGTGAGACGGTGCGGTGGGCCGGCCCCTCCGCCGCCCTCCCCGCCGACTACGCCGGTTGGCCCGAGAAATCGGCCGGAGGGCGGCTCGTCGTGCCCGGCCTCGTGGACTGCCACACCCACCTCGCCTTCGGCGGGTGGCGGGCCGCCGAGTACGAGCAGAAGCTGAAGGGGACGTCCTACCTCGAGATCGCCCGGCAGGGCGGCGGCATCGCCGCGACGGTCCGCGCCACGCGCGCGGCCTCCGAGGCCGAGCTCTACGGGCGGGCGCGGGCGGCCCTCGCCGGGATGCTCCGCCTCGGCGTCACGACGGTCGAGTGCAAGAGCGGCTACGGGCTGGCGCGGGAGGACGAGGCCAAGCTCCTCCGCGTCTACCGACGCCTGTCCGAAGAGGGCCCGCAGCGGATCGAGGCGACGTTCCTCGGGGCTCACGTCGTCCCGCCCGAGCACCGCGACAGCCGCGAGGCCTACCTCCGCCTCCTCACCGAGACGATGATCCCGCACGTCGCGGCCGAGGGGCTCGCCCGCTTCTGCGACGTGTTCGTCGAGGACACCGCGTTCTCGCCCGACGAGGCCCGGCGCATCTTTGACGCCGCCCGCGCCCACGGCCTCGTCCCCAAGCTCCACGCCGACCAGCTCACCGACACCGGCGGGG
This sequence comes from Rubricoccaceae bacterium, assembly GCA_033720695.1. Taxonomy (GTDB): domain Bacteria; phylum Bacteroidota; class Rhodothermia; order Rhodothermales; family Rubricoccaceae; genus DATGQT01. The sequence continues at coordinate 2,062 of JAWWCA010000258.1, read as the reverse complement.
CCGCGCTCGCCGCCGAGGTGGGGGCCGCGAGCGCCGACCACCTCGAGTGCGTCTCGGACGCGGGGATCGAGGCCCTGCGGGAGGCCGGCGTCGTGGCCGTCAGCCTCCCGCTTGCCACGCTGTACCTGGGGCAGGAGCCGCTCCCGGCGCGCCGGCTCATCGCGGCCGGCGTGCCCGTGGCCGTCGCCACCGACTTCAACCCGGGGAGCGCGCCGAGCTACAGCCTCCCGCTCGCGCTCTGGCTCGCCTGCACGCGCCAGCGCATGACGCCCGCCGAGGCGCTCAAGGGCGCCACCGCCTACGCCGCCCGCGCCCTCCGCCGCGACGACGTCGGCTCCCTCCAGCCCGGCATGAAGGCCGACTTCGTGGTCCTCGACGCGCCCGACGTCACGCACTGGCTCTACCACTTCCGCCCGGACACGACGCGCCGCGTCGCGCTGGGCGGCGAGACGGTGTGGGCGGCGTGAGCCTGTTCAACACATTCAACCCGGCCGGACTCGACGCACCGGAGACAGCAGCGGACGACCCGCGGGTCGGTCGGTGGCTCGCTGCGCAACAGGCGCTTGACGACGGCACGCGCGTCGCCCTCGTCGGCTTCCCCTCCGATGAGGGCGTCCGGCGCAACGGCGGCCGGCCGGGGGCGGCCGAGGGGCCGCGGGCCCTCCGCGAGCGGCTCTACGCGCTCACGCCCGACGCCGAGGCCCCCGAGCGCTTCGAGGCGCTGCTCGGCCACACGGTCGACCTCGGCGACGTGCCGGTGACGGGCGACCTGGAGCGGGACCAGGAGAGGTTGGGCGAGGCGGTGGGGGCGCTGCTGACGCGGGGCGTCGTCCCCGTCGTCCTCGGCGGCGGGCACGAGACGGCCTACGGCCACTTCCTCGGCCACGTCCTGGCCGGCCGCGACGTGTCGATCCTCAACTGGGACGCCCACGCGGACGTCCGGCCGTTGAGAGACGGGCAGGCGCACTCCGGCTCCCCGTTCCGGCAGGCGCTGGAGCACGGGAGCGGACGGTGCCGGGGCTACACCGTCGCCGGGCTGCTGCCCTGGCGGGTGGCCGCCGCGCACCGTCGGTTCATCGAGGGGCACGGCGGCGAGGCGGTGCCGCTCGGGGCGCTCACCCCGGAGCGGATCGCCGACCTCGCCGCGCAGGCGGCCGGCCCGGCGATGGCGACCTTCGACCTCGACGCCGTAGACGCGGCGCAGGCCCCCGGCGTGAGCGCGCCCGGGATCGGGGGGATGGACGCCGGGCGCTGGCTCCTCGCCGCCGAGGCCTGCGGCCGGAGCCCCGCCTTCGCGTCGTTCGACGTCGTCGAGCTCAACCCGCGGGTCGACGTGGACGGGCGGACGGCCACGCTCGCGGCCCTCACGGTGTGGCACCTCCTGCGCGGGCTCGCCGCCCGGTTCGCGGCGGCGGTCTGAGACGGCGGGCGGATCGGCGGGCGTGCCGTATGCTGTAGCCGCCCCGCCCCCTCCCGCCCGACGCATGGCCGAGCCCTCCCTCACCGACGCCCCCGCCGCCACGGGGAACGGGCGCGACGCGGAGGCCGCCCCGGAGGCCGCGCCCGCGCCGGCGCGCAAGCTGTTCGGCACCTTCGGCGGCGTCTTCACGCCGACGCTCCTGACGATCCTGGGCGTGATCATGTACCTCCGCGAGGGGTGGGTGGTCGGGAACGCGGGCGTCCTCGGCGGCCTGCTCATCATCCTGCTCGCCTTCGGGATCACGACGTGCACCGGCCTCGCGATGTCGTCCATCACGACGAACATCCGGATCGGGGCGGGCGGGGCCTACGCCATCATCTCGCAGTCGCTGGGGCTGGAGGTGGGCGGCAGCCTCGGCATCCCGCGCTACCTCTCGCAGGCCCTCGCCGTCACGCTCTACATCTTCGGCTTCCGCGAGGGCTGGCTCTGGGTGTTCCCGACCCACTCGGCCTTCCTCGTCGACCTCGTCGTCTTCCTCACGCTCTACGCCATCGCCTACAAGAGCGCCGACCACGCGATCAAGACGCAGTTCGTGATCATGGCTGTGATCGTGGCCTCGCTCGTCTCGAACGCGCTCGCGGC
>JAWWCA010000257.1:0-4068 GCA_033720695.1 Rubricoccaceae bacterium | reverse complement strand
GCGAGTGGAGCTTCCGCGCCCAGGTCCTCCGAGGCACCGCCGACGACCTCGACCGGCTCGCCGACGGCCGATACCAGTACGTCGCGCTCGACGAGGCCTGCGAGGAGGACAGCCCCGAGATCTGCTTCGAGTCGGCGATGATCGTCATCTTCGCGCCCGCCGGCGAGACGTGGGTGATCGACGAGATCCAGTTCGCGGGCTGAGCCGTCCCTGTCATCCCGAGCGGAGCGCAGCGGAGTCGAGGGATCTCTGCAGTGACGGAGCTACGGAACCGGCAGAGATCCCTCGACGACGGCCTGCGGCCTTCGCTCGGGATGACGAATAGCTGCCAAGAGACTACTCGTACAGCTACTCGTACAGCAGGTACGGTGCGCGCGCCGCGCGGAAGGCCGCGACATCGTCGGCCCACGCCGCGACGATGGCCTCCGGGCGCGCGCCGTTCGCCAGCATCCGACGGAGCCGGTCGGTGCCCGACAGCTTCGCCAGCCAGTCGGCGTCGAAGAAGCCGGCGCGGGCGGAGGCGGGGGCGGCGTGGTAGAAGGCGTGGAGGAGGTGCACGCCCGTCGCCACGGGGCGGAACGCCGCCGGGTCGGTCACGGCGAGGCGGACGCCCTCGACGGCGCGGCCCCGGTGCGTCGGGTTCGAGGCCATGCCGGGGATGGCCTCGGGCGTGTAGGCGGCGGCCTCGAAGCGGACGCCCGGGAGCCCGTGCCGGTTGAGCGTGTCGGCGAGGGCGTCACCCTCGGCCCACGGTGCGCCGACGACCTGGAACGGCGTCCGCGTGCCGCGCCCCTCGTTGACGGCGGAGTTCTCGAAGAGCGCCGCCCCGGGGTAGACGCGCGCCGTCGGCACGTCCGGGATGTTGGGGGAGGGGGGAATCCACGGCAGCCCCGTCGCCTCCCACGGCATCCCGCGCCGGTAGCCCGTCATCTCGACCACGCGGAGGTCGAGGTCGGCCAGCCCGTCGAGCCACCCCTCCCCCTGGATCATGCGGGCCAGCTCGCCGACGGTCAGGCCGTGCGTGACGGGGACGGGGTAGAGGCCAACGAACGACGCGTGCTGAGGCTCCATCGCGAACCCCTCCACGCCGTTGCCGATGGGGTTCGGGCGGTCGAGGACGACGAACGGGATCCCGGCCTCAGCGGCGGCCTGCATGGCGTAGCCCATCGTCGAGATGTACGTGTAGAACCGCGCGCCGACGTCCTGCATGTCGAACACGAGCGCGTCGAGGCCGGCGAGCTGGGCCTGAGACGGCTTCCGGCTCGACCCGTAGAGGCTGTACACGGGGATGCCCGTCGCGGCGTCGCGCCCGCCCTCGACGCGGTCGCCGGCTTCGGCCGTCCCGCGGAGGCCGTGCTCGGGCCCGAAGAGGGCTGCCAGCGTCACGCCCGGCGCGGCGACGAGGCGGTCGATGAGGTGGGCGGGCTCGCCGTCGGTCGTGTCCACGCGCGCCGTCGGGTTCGTGACGAGGCCGGCGCGCCAGCCCGTCCATGCCGCGAAGCCGCCGTCCACGAGGCGCTGCGCGCCGGTCGTCACGGGCTCGGGGGCCGTGGGCCGGGGGCCGTCGGCGGTGGGTGGTTCCTGGGCCTGGCAGGCGCCCGTGGAGAGGAGCCCGAGAAGGGCGAGGAAGGGGAGGAGGGAAGGACGCGTGCGGGAGGCCGGTGCCCCCTCCCTCCTCTCCGCTCTCCCCGGGTGCCCCATCGCCATGCTCAGTGCTGGATCCGCGCCGTGTAGCGCACCGTCGCCGTCTCGTCGGGGCCGAGCGTGAGGGGGAACTCGATGGTGCGGGCGTCGAGCGTCTCGTAGTCGTGGCTGTGCTCGGTGATCGTCCAGTCGCCGTAGAGGCGCTCGACGACGGCGACCTCGGCCGCCGTCTCCTTCCGGTTGCGGACCTCGACCTCGACGGTGATCTCGCGGACGCGGTCCGAGAGCCGCCGCTCCGCCACCTGCCGCCGCGTCCCGACGACGTCGAAGGCGTCGCCGATGTAGAGGCGGAGGCGCTCGTTGCGCGGGGTGTGGTCGATGCGGTCCTCGCCGAGGAACTGGAGGCGCCCCTCGCGGTCGGCCTTATAGACGCGGACGGTGCCGGCCGGGAGCGGCATCCCCATCTGGTTCTCTGTGCTGTTCTCGAGCTCCAGGACGACGGCCGCGCTCAGCTCGGTCGTGGCGCCGCCCGCGCCGGGCCGTCGGCGGACGGGGTAGAAGTGCCCGCCGCCGTCGAAGATGAGGCGCCGCTGGACGCCCGCGTCCGTGGCCGAGAGCAGCTCCATCTGCTTCGTCTCCCGCTGCTGGATCGTCGTGGTGCCGTCGAGGGTGTAGAGGTGGTACTCGAAGAAGGCCTCCTCCTGGAACGGCGGCGCGGCGGCCTCCGCGACGGCCATGTCGGCGTAGCCGCGTTGCATCATGGGCCGGGCGTCCTGGACGCGGCGGACGTCGCCGGCGAGGAGCTGGAGGCGGGCGTCGCGGTAGCTCGCGCCGCTCTGGTTGTCGAGCGTGACCCAGCCGGTCACGTCCACGGCCGTCTCGGCGTCGTCCACGACGGCCACGTAGTCGGCCTTCCAGGTGATGCCGTTGGTCATGTACGAGACCTGCGTCTCGTGCTGGCCGGCGCGGGCGGCGGCGAGGTGCCAGAGCAGCGACGGCCGCGAGAGCAGCCCTGCGGGGAGCGCGGCCAGCTCGATCGTGCCCTCGGGGTTGACGAGGATGCGGCCGTCGTCGAGGCGGATGATCCGGCCCTGGCTCGGCTGGCTCAGGAGCACGCCCTCCTCCACGACGGTCTCGTCGCCGATCTCCCGGATGAGCCGGATGGGCTGGCCCACGGCCGCGTCGAGCACGCTGTTCGTCCCGATGAGGTGGTACTGGTAGTTCTGCTCGCGGACGGAGAGCGCGCCGGGCGCCGTGAGCGAGCGGATCGCGAGCGTCGTCGGGTCGATCTGCGCCGCGACGCCCTCCCAGCGGACGAGGTTCATCCCGCGTGCGAGGTCGAGGGGGCGGACCTCACGCACGACGGCGTAGCCGCCGTTGTAGACGGTGAGCGAGACGCCCGCCTGCGTTTCGGGGAGGGAGACGACGGGCGACTGGGCGGCGGCGGGCACGGCGAAGAGGGCGGCGGCGAGGAGCAGCAGGCCACCCACGGGAGAGACCGGGGACATGGCGCGGTGGGGGTGGGGACAAGGTAGGGCGCGCCGCGGATCCGGCGCGTCCCGCCCGAATCGAACGGCAGGCCCGATCCTATATTGCTTGCTGTTTCCTTAGCACGCCCGTCCGGATCTCCCGTTGAAGCCGCTCGCCTCCCGCACCGACGCCCTCCGCCAGTCCGACATCCGCGCCGTCACGTTCGCGGTCAACCGCGTCGGCGGGATCAACCTCGGGCAGGGCATCTGCGACCTCCCGACGCCCGACGCGATCAAGGCCGCCGCCGTCGAGGCCGTCGAGGGCGACCGCTCCATCTACACGGCCTACAGCGGCGTCCAGAAGCTGCGGCGGCCGATCCTGGAGAAGGCCCGCCGCTTCAACGGCATCCCCGCCGAGCGCGACGAGGAGGTGATGGTCTCGGTCGGCTCCACGGGCGCCTTCGTGGCGACGGTCCTCGCCCTCTGCGAGCCGGGCGACGAGGTGGTCGTCTTCGAGCCCTTCTACGGCTACCACACCGGCATCCTCCACCTCCTCGGCGTCACGCCCGTCCCGGTCCCGCTCCAGGCGCCCGACTGGCGGGTGGACTTCGAGGCCCTCGAGGCGGCGCTGAGCGAGAAGACCAAGGCGGTCCTCGTCTGCACGCCCGCCAACCCCTCGGGCAAGGTGTGGCCGGAGGCCGAGCTGAGGCGCCTCCTCGGCCTCCTGGAGCGCCACGACCTCTGGGCCATCACCGACGAGATCTACGAGTACATGGTCTACGACGGGCACCGGCACGTCTCGCTCGGCAGCCTCCCCGGCGCCTACGAGCGGACCGTCACGCTCTCGGGCTTCTCGAAGACGTTCAACATGACCGGCTGGCGCCTCGGGTACGCCGTCGCCGCGCCGCCCGTGATCGAGAAGATGGGGCTCATCAACGACCTCGTCTACATCTGC
>JAWWCA010000256.1:0-4084 GCA_033720695.1 Rubricoccaceae bacterium | reverse complement strand
TTCCTCGTGGACTGCGTCGTCTTCCTCGCGCTCTGGGGGATCGCCTACAAGAGCGCCGACCTGGCGATCAAGACGCAGTACGTCATCATGGCGGTGATCGCGTGCTCGCTGATTTCGATTGCGGCGGCGGCGTTCACCGGCTCGATGCAGTACGAGCTCGACCACATCGGGCTGTGGGGGAGCTTCCCGGGGTCGCCGGAGGACGGCTTCCGGGGGACCAACTTCTGGATCGTCTTCGCCGTCTTCTTCCCAGCGGCGACGGGGATCATGGCCGGGGCCAACATGTCGGGCGACCTCAAGAACCCGCGCCGGAGCATCCCCATCGGGACGATGGCGGCGATTGGCGTGAGCCTCGTGGTCTACCTCCTGCTGGCTTACTGGATCGCGCGCTCGGCCACGCCCGAGGAGCTGGTGAGCAACTACTACGTGATGATCGAGAAGGCGTACTGGGGGCCGGCCGTCGTGGCGGGCCTCTTCGGGGCCACGTTCTCGTCGGCGCTGGCCTCGCTCGTGGGCGCGGGGCGCATCCTCCAGGCGATGGGGAGCCACCGGATCCTCCCGGCGGGGGCGTGGATCGCCCACCTCACGCCGCGCGGCGAGCCGCGCAACGCCATGCTCGTCACCGGCGGCCTCGTCTTCGCCTCGCTGCTCGTGCGCGACCTCAACGCGATCGCGCCGCTGATCACGATGTTCTTCCTGATCACCTACGCCATGCTCAACGTGGTCGTCCTGATCGAGCAGAGCCTGGGGCTGGTGAGCTTCCGGCCGCTCCTCCGCGTCCACTGGGTGATCCCCGCCCTCGGCTTGGCGGGCTCGGTCTTCGTCATGTTCATCGTGAACCCGACGCTGAGCCTGATCTCGGCGGGCGTCGTCGTCGCGTTCTACTTCGTCCTGACGCGGCAGCGGCTCGACGCCCCGTTCGAGGACGTGCGGAGCGGGCTGTTCGTGGCCTTCGCCGAGTGGGCGGCGAAGAAGGTGACCGAGATGCCGTCGATGCAGGAGCGCGCCTGGAAGCCGAACCTCATCGTGCCCGTCGACGACCCGCGCCGGCTGCGCGGCCTGTTTATGGTGCTCGAGAGCATCGCCTACCCGAAGGGCTCGATCAAGGTGCTCGGCATCGGGCGGCCGGAGGCGCACCCCGATGACGCCGCCTACAACGCGTGGGTCCAGCGCATCGGCGCGCTCACGGAGGCGTTCCGGGAGCGCGGCGTCTTCGCCTCGTGGGCCGTCGTGGACGCGGGCGGCTACGCCGACGGGACGATCGCGGCGGTGCAGGCCCTCCGCGGCGCCTTCTTCCGGCCCAACATCGTCTTCCTCCCGATGCCGGAGACCCCGCAGCGCGAGGCCGACGACCGCCGCATCGTCCGCGAGGCGCACCTCCAGCAACTCGGCACGCTCCTCTACGCGCCGCACCCCGTGGCCGGCCTCGGCCAGCGCAGCGCCATCAACGTCTGGATCCGCGACCGCAGCCCGGACTGGCGGCTCTCCTGGGACATCGGCAACCTCGACCTCTCCATCCTCACCGCCTACAAGCTCCGGCGCAACTGGGGCGCCCACCTCCGCGTGATCACCGTCGTCGAGGACGAGGCCGAGGTCGAGAACGCGCGCGACTTCATGCGCCGGCTCGTGGACCTCGCGCGGCTCCCCGAGACCGAGGTCGTCGTCGGCACCGGCGCCTTCCACGCGTTCCTCCCGCGCGCCCCCCAGGCCGACGTCAACCTCTTCGGCCTCCTCACCACCCCCGACTTCGACTTCGCGCGGCGGATGGTGGAGGAGACCCACGCCACGTGCCTGTTCGTCCGCGACTCGGGCAAGGAGAGCGCCCTCGCCTAGCGCCGCCCGGAGGCCGCGATCAGCGGCCCCGCCCGCGGCCCTGGTTGCCGCGGCCCCGGTCGTCGTCGCGCCGGTAGTGGTCGTCGTGCCGGTCGCGGTTGGCGCGGCCGCAGGCGCCGAAGTAGTCGCCGTGGCGCATGTGGGCGTCCACGGCGGGCTCGGGCAGCGTCAGCGTGTTGCGGCCCTTGTGGCAGACGGCGTACTGCGCCTGGCCGCCGCTCGACCCCACGCGGGCGTACCCGGGGTAGGGCCGTGCGCGGTCGTAGCGGGTGGAGACGCAGCCGGCCAGGGCGACGAGCGCGGCCAGGAGGACGGGGGCGAGGAGGGGGCGCATGGGGGGACGAGGAGCGGTCGAGAGAGGGGGGTGCGCTCAGGCGATGAAGCCCTCGACGACGCCCGTCGCCTCGTCGAGGACGGAGGCCTTGGGGGCGGCCACGCCGGCGCCCTCGCGCGTGAGCGTGCCGAGGTCGAAGAGCGTCGTCGCCCAGGTGAGGCCCGCGCCGAAGCCGACGAAGGCGAGGGTGTCGCCCGGCCCGGCGCGGCCGGCGTCGAGCGCCTCCGAGAGGGCGATGGGGATGGAGGCGGCCGAGGTGTTGCCGTAGCGGTCCACGTTGAGGACCACCTTCTCGGGCGCGAGCCCCATCTCGTCGACGGCGTACTCGATGATGCGGGCGTTGGCCTGGTGGGGGATGAAGAGGTCCACGTCGTCCGGCTCGGCGCCGGCCTTCCGCATCACGCGCCCCAGCGAGGCCCCGATCACGCGCGTGGCGAACTTGAACACCTCGCGCCCATTCATCTGGAGCTTGTGGCGGCGGGCCTCGATGCGCTCGACGGCCGACGGCTCGGCCGTCCCGCCGCTCCACTGGATGATGGCGTCGTAGGCCTCGCCCTCGCTGCCGAGCTCGAAGGCGCGCACGCCGCAGGGCCGCTCCGTCGCCTGGAGCACGACGGCCCCGGCCCCGTCGCCGAAGAGCACGCACGTCGTCCGGTCCTCCCAGTCGATGTAGCGCGAGAGGACCTCAGCGCCCACGACGACGACCGTGCGGTAGGCGCCCGTGCGGATGAACTGGTCGGCCGTGACGAGGGCGTAGGCGAAGCCGGAGCAGCCGACGACGAGCGTCATGGCGCCGCACCGGAGACCGAGCTGGTCCTGCACCTGGCTCGACACCGGCGGCGTGATGTAGTCGGGCGTGCTCGTCGCGACGAGGAGGAGGTCCACCTCCTCGGGCGCCACCCCCGCTTTCGCGAGGGCCCGCCGCGCCGCCTCGGTCGACATCGTGCTCGTCTGATCGTCGTCCCCGGCGATGCGCCGCTCGCGGATCCCGCTCCGCGTGCGGATCCACTCGTCCGAGGTCTCGACCATCCGCGAGAGCTCGTCGTTGGTGAGGACGCGCTCGGGGGCGTAGTGGCCCCAGCCGATGAGGTTGCTGTGGAGGGGTCGCATGGGCAGGGGGTGTGGGAGCGTCGGAACGTGGACCGGCCGCCCGGGGGGGCGGTTCCGGTCGGGAGACTCGGGTCAGGGGGCGACGGGGCCGTCCGGAGGGGCGAACCGGCCGTGCTGGAGGAAGTGGACCGTCTGGTCGAGTACGGCCGGGGCGCGCATGAGGAAGGTATGGCCGTGGGGGACCACGAGGAAGTCCGCGATCCCTTCGGCCCGCGCCCGCTCCACGGCCACGAGGCCGTCCGTCGTCCCGTCGAAGAGGCGGCCGAAGAACGGGTAGCGGTTGCGGCTCCCGGCGATGACCCCCGTCTCGATCGCCAGGGGGCCGAGGGCGGCGGGCACGCTCTCGGGGTCGGTGCCGAGCTCCTGGAGCGCCGGGCCGCACCACCAGCAGAACGGCCCGACCCGGCGCGCCCAGTCGGCCGCCTCGCTGCCGCCATGGGGCGGCGCGATCATGACGGCGCGGGCGCCCTCCGGGGGCGGGTGCCGCTCGGTCCAGTGGCGCACCAGGATCCCGCCGAGGGAGTGGGTCACGAAGTGGACCCGCCGGGCGCCCTCGTCCAGCGCCCGCTCGACGCGGGCCCCGACCACGTCGTCGGCCAGCGAGGCGATCGGCGCGCTGCGCGAGGGGTAGTCCACGTTGATCGCCCGGTACCCCTCTCGGCGGAGGCGGTCGGCCAGCCGGCGCATCGACCAGGCCGTGCGGCCGAGGCCGTGGAAGAGGAGGACGGTTTCCGAAGCCGGCATGATGCAGACGGAGCGGCCCCGCAGGGCGGCCTACTTTGCGGCGCAAAGTTGCGCGTCAACGCT
>JAWWCA010000255.1:0-4085 GCA_033720695.1 Rubricoccaceae bacterium | reverse complement strand
GCGTCGCCCCGGGCGCGGGCACGGCGTAGCGCACGGTCGCGGCCGTCCCGCACGGGTAGGGGTCGGGGGCGTGGCGCGCGGGCTCGGGGGGGAGCGCGGCGGCGGTGGCCGCCGGCGCGTCGGCGTTGAAGATGGGGATGCCGCGGTAGGCTTGGCGGACGTAGACGTAGGTGGCGCCGCTGGCGCGGCTGGCGTAGGCGTCGGTGACGATGAGCTCAGCGAGGTCGCTGGCACCGGCGCCGTAGCGGGCCTGGTTCTGGACGAAGTGGTCCTTGATGGCGGCGATGGCATCGGCGTGCTGGGCGCGAACTGGCGTGACCGCGAGGGCCAGCAGCAGAGCAAGCACGCCGAGGGCGTAGCGCGTAGGCATGGCGGGGAGGGAGTGCGTTGGGTATAGGTGTGAGAGCGGGCCGAAAGGAACGGAATCCGAGGCCCGAATGCAAGGAAAGAACAGCGTCGTAGAGCGCGCGCGCGGCTCGCGCGGCGGGCGGCGGCCCGTGACGGGGACCGCCGCCCTCGACGCGGTCAACGCAGCAGCGTGACGCGCTGCGTCTGCGAGAAGCCGCCCGTGGTCATCCGGACGAGGTAGACCCCGTTCGGGAGCCCACGCCCGTCGAGGACGACGGTGAAGCGGCCGGCGTCGTGGGGGCCGTCGGCGAGGACGGCGACCTCACGGCCGAGCAGGTCGTAGAGGGCGACGCGCGTCGCGCCGGGCGCGGGCACGTCGTAGCGCACCGTCGCGGCCGTCCCGAACGGGTTCGGGTAGGCGGCGTGGAGCGCGGGCTCGGTGGGGAGCGCGGAGGCGGTGGCCGCCGGAGCGTCGGCGGCGGGCTCGGCCTCCGGGCGGCGGAGGTCGCGGGTCGCCCCCGCCTCGAGGAGGGCGCCGTGCTCGAAGAGCGCCCACGCCTCGGCACCCTCGGCCGCGGCGCGGCCGGCCACCGAGGGCGTCACGGTCAGGCCGAACGCGTCCTCGGCGACGACGACGTCCGGGTACGTCCCCACCTTCATGGTGTAGGTGTAGTCCCCGGGTGGGGCGTTGCGCGGCACGCGCTGCGCGAGCATGCGCACATAGGTGCCCGGCGAGACCAGGATGGTGCCGGGCCCGAAGACCTCGCGCGTGCTGTTGTCAGGGAGCGTGGCCTCGGACCAGTAGTCGAGCGAGGAGGGGCCCCCCTCGGGCACGAACAGCGTGGCCGTGAAGTCCACCACGCCGCCCGGCGCGACGATGACGGGGTCGGTCTCGGTCGTGAGGTCGAACGTGACCTGGGGGGGGTCGCCGACGGTGAAGACGAGGGGCACGACGACGAGCGGCTGCTGGGGGTCGTTCGTCGCGACCGTCATGTCGGCGGTGTAGGTGCCCTCGGCGAGCCCCGTCGCGTCGAACGTGAGCTCGACGGCGTCGGAGGAGCCGCCGGCCACGGCGCCGGAGGCGGGGTCGGCCGAGACCCAGATGGCCGAGAACCGGATGGCGAGCTCGTCGTGGACGTAGGGCGCGTTGTAGACGACCTCGAGGCCGTCGGTCCCGTCCGCGTTCTCGATCCCGATGGTGTGGCCGTTGGGGCTCGACGCGTCGTCGGTCATCGCGAGGTACTGGAGCAGGACCTGGCCGCTCTGGGACAGGATGGCCTGGAACGTCGAGACCTCGCCGTTGCCGTCGGGGTAGTGCGGGACGTTGTCGAACTGCACGACGAACCGGCCGTCGCCCATGTCCTGGTAGAGCACGTCGCCGAGGGCGCCGCCGGGGTCGAGGTCGTCCCAGTACATCGCGATGATGGCGTTGGGCGTGCCGGAGTCCGGGATCGGGTCGTTGCCGAGGTGGGAGCTCGTCTCGGGCGTGAACGAGAGCCACCCGTTCGAGGAGATGTAGACCTCGTTGTAGTCGACGCCGTAGAACGGGAAGGCGAACGGGAGGGCGATGGCGCCGGAGAGCTGGTCGTCGGAGAGAGGCACGGCGGTGCCGGTGTCGCCGATGTCGACGAAGCTGAAGGCCGGCCCGCCGGGCTCGTCGGAGTCGATCCACTTGTATCCGAAGAGGTCGGGCCCGCCGCTGCCAAGCTCGGGCGCGAAGCCGCGGGGCTCGGGGCCCTCCTTCGGCTCCTCGATCCCCCGCGTGGCCGGCCGCGGCGCGCGGGCCGTCTGCACGGGCGCGGGGCGGCGCGAGGCCGTCGTCTCGCTGAAGTCGATCCCGTAGAGGAGGTCGCTCGGGCCCGTGTTGCCGATCGTGAAGGTGGCCGTGGCCTGGGTGTTCGGCGGCGTCGTCACGGTGATCGGCGAGGTGCTGATCTGGGCGACCGGCGGGCCGAGCGTCGTGGCCGAGGCGGAGTTCGAGAGGTCGGACGTGTTGAAGGAGTTGTCCGAGACCTTCATCGCGAACCAGTGCGTCGTCGCGAAGTCGAGGCCGGTGACGGTGAAGCTCTCCGGGGTGCCGGAGGGCTGCGGGTCGGGCTCGTCGTCCACCTGCGTGGCGGCGTCGAACAGCGCGTCGTCGGTGATGGGCCCGGTCGTGGAGTAGCGGATGTCGTAGCTGTCGGCCGTGCCCGTGGAGCCGTCGTCGCCGGTGGCCGTCCACGTCAGCTCGACGCCGAGCGAGGCGGGCGCGGCGGCGAGGTCGGTGACGGGGTCGGGCGGGATCTGCTCCGGCTCGGCGAAGTCCTCGACGTTGTCGGAGTTGGTGCTGGAGGAGCCCTGGTCGGCGCCGATGCCGAGGCCGCGCCGCGCGAAGGCGGCCCAGAGGTCGTCGATGTGGAGGCCGCCGTAGAGGGCCTGGTCGGCGGCGAGGATGGCGTCGCGGGCGTCGACGAAGCCGGGGCTGCACGGCATCAGCTTCATGCCCGTGGTGACGAGCGCCATCATGGCGACGTTGCCGGCGTCGGCGCTGGTCCCGGTGAAGTTGTAGAGGTCGGGGTCGAAGCCGTAGGCGCCGATGAGCTCCCACGTCGCCTCCCAGACGATCGTGGTCCAGACCGAGCCGACGCCGTGGGGCACGACGGCCGTCCGCGTGTAGGCGTAGGTCTGGGGGTTGACGCCCATGTCGGTGGAGTAGGGGAAGTCGCGGATGCCGGGGCCGTCGGCCTCCTGCCCGAACAGCCACGTGCCGATGCCGCGGGCGTCGGTGCCGGCGTCGCCGGGCCGCATCGTCATCATGAGGCCGTAGTAGTCGCTCCAGCCCTCGCCCATGTGCTCCGGGGTGGAGAAGGAGCTGAGGCAACCGACGTTGCTCGGCCCGCCGACGAGGCGGTTCGAGACGCCGTGGCCGTACTCGTGGATGATGACGAGGTTGTCGAGGCTGCCGTCGCGCTGGATCGGGTTGTCGTTGCACCCGAAGACCCCGCCGGAGGAGATGTACATCTGCATCCGCGGGCGCTGCCCGTCGACCGGCGTGAAGAAGTTGGCGTTGCAGGTGCCGCCGCCGTCCTGGGCCTCGGCGCGGACGTCGTCGCCGCCGAGGCCGCCGTTGCCGTAGTTGTTGACCTGGAAGTTCCCCGCCGGCTCGTCGAAGCCGTAGTGCCACATCACGTCGTGGAAGACGTTGTTCCAGTAGAAGAGGTTGACCACGGCCGGCGGGCGGTTGGCCGAGGGCTGCAGCGTGAGGTCGAGGGGGGGGTCGAAGAGGAGGCCGGCGCCGCCGTCGGGGTCGCTCCCCGCGTCGGGGTTGGTGTCGTTGTTGGTGTCGGTGTAGGCGTGGACGTTGTTGCCGCGGGTCCGGGTGAACTCGGCGCCGGGGGCCCCGTCGGTGTCGTGCCAGCCGTAGGGCGAGGCGGCCGCGTCGTCGGGGTCGGCGACGAGGACGCGGGCGTCGGCCGGCGGCGGCGGCGCGGTGTGGTTCGGGCTCTCGACCGGAGCGGGGTAGACGCGGTAGGCGCCCACGAGGGCGAGCGGGGCCATCGTGGGGGTCTCCTCGGCCAGCGGCGCGAGGCTCGCGAGGGCCTCGGCGCCGGTCGCTCGGGCCTCGCCGAAGTGGTCGTGGACGACGAGGTCGTGACGCGCGCGCACGCCGCCCGTCACGGCGTCGACGTAGGCGAGCCAGTAGTGCTGGGCGCCGCGCTCGTAGAGGCCGACCTCCCACGCGAGCGCGAGGGCGTCGT
>JAWWCA010000254.1:0-4117 GCA_033720695.1 Rubricoccaceae bacterium | reverse complement strand
GCCGACGCCGCCGACGCCGCCGACCGCTACCTCCAGAGCGTCGCCGCGGAGTGGTTCCTCCAGAGCGGGCCGACGACCGACGGCGCCGCCCCCACCGCCCCCGGCGCGGGCTACTTCCGCTTCGTGCCCGAGTCCGCCCGAGTGGTCTACTTCGCCACCGAGGACGGCGACGTCCGCCTCGCGTGGGACGTCGCCCTGGAGGGCCGCGACCACCAGCACTACATCACCGCCCGCGTCGACGCCCTCGACGGCACTGTGCTCGACTACTCCGACCTCGTGGACCATGACCACTGGGGCACCGCGACGGGCGGCCGCATCGACCACGCGCCGAGCTACGCCCCGGTCGCGCCCGCGTCCGCGCGCGGCGGCGCCGAGTACGGCGTCTACCCCCTCCCCGTCGAGAGCCCCAACCACGGGGACCGCGAGATCGTCGTGGAGCCGGCCGACGTGACCTACTCCCCGCTCGGCTGGCACGACACCGGCACCGACGCCTACACCATCACCCGCGGCAACAACGCCCACGCCTACACCGACACCGACAACGACGGTGCGCCCGACGTGGGCGGCGAGCCTGACGGCGGCCCGGGCCTCTCGTTCCTCTTCCCGCTCGACCTCTCGGACGACCCGAGCACCTACGCCGACGCGGCGGTCACCAACCTGTTCTACTGGAACAACCTCATCCACGACGTCACGGCCCACCACGGCTTCGACGCGGCCAGCGGCAACTTCCAGGTGAACAACTTCGGCGACGGCGGCCTCGGCAACGACGACGTCCGCGCCGAGGCGCAGGACGGCGGCGGCCGGAACAACGCCAACTTCTTCACGCCCGGTGACGGGGCCCGCCCGCGGATGCAGATGTTCCTCTGGGACGGCCCGACCCCCCTCGAGGTCACGGCCCCCGCCGAGATCGCCGGCGCCTACAACGCGATCCTCGCGACGTTCGGCCCCGCCGGCTCGCCCGACGCCGACATGATGGGCAGCGTCGTCTCCGTCGACGACGGCACGGCCGTGCCCGACCGCGGCTGCGAAGCCCTCACCAACGGGGCCGACCTCGCCGGCAACATCGCGCTGATCCAGCGCGGCGACTGCGAGTTCGGCACCAAGGTGCTCAACGCCGAGAACGCCGGCGCCATCGGCGCCATCGTGTACAACTGCGAGCCCGGCTCGGCCTCGACCACGTGCACCGGCGAGGAGATCCTCGCGATGGGCCCGGGCGTCGACGGCGCCTCCGTCACCATCCCCTCGTACTTCGTCGCCCAGAGCACGGGCGAGGCGATGCTCGACCACATGCCCGCGCCGGGCGTCGAGATCGCGGTGATCGCCGACGAGTCCGTCGTCTTCGACGGCGACTTCGACAACGGCATCATCGCCCACGAGTACGCCCACGGCATCTCGAACCGCCTCGTCGGCGGGGCCTCGAACGTGAGCTGCCTCAACCTCTTTGAGCAGATGGGCGAGGGCTGGAGCGACCTCTACGGCGTCATGATGACGATGCGCGAGGGCGACACCGGCGAGACCCCGCGCGGCGTCGGCACCTACGTCTCGGCCCAGCCGCTCGACGGCGTCGGGATCCGGGCGGCCCCCTACTCCACCGACTTCGCCATCAACGACTTCACCTACGCCGACACCCGCGGCCTCGGCCTCGGCCAGCAGCACGCCGTCGGCCACGTCTGGGCCACCGCCGTGTGGGAGGCCACGTGGGAGCTCGTCAACGCCCACGGCTTCGACGCCGACCTCTACGACGCCGACGGCACGGCCGGCAACCAGGTCATGTTCCGGCTCATGACGGAGGGGATGAAGTCGACGAACTGCAACCCCACCTTCGTCGACGCCCGCGACGGCATCCTGGAGGCGGACACCCTCCTCTACGACGGGGCGTACTCCGAGCTGCTCTGGACGGGCTTCGCCCGCCGCGGCCTCGGCTACTCCGCCTTCGGTGGGAACCCCGCTGACAACAACGACAACTTCGAGGCGTTCGACCTCCCGCCGGTGCTCTCCGCCGCCGAGGACGACGCCGCCCCCGCCGCCTTCCGGCTCTCGGCCGCCGCCCCGAACCCCCACCCCGAGCGCGCCGCGCTCACGCTCGAGGTGGCCCGGACCCAGCCCGTCCGCGGCGGGCGCTACGCCGCGCTCGGGCGACGGGTCGCCCTCCTCCACGACGGCGAGCTCGCCGGGGGGGTGGCCCACCGGCTCTCGGTCGAGGCGGCGGGGCTCGCGAGCGGGACGTCCTTCGTCCGCGTGAGCGGGGAGGGGTTCGCCGCCACCGAGCGGCTCACCCTCCTCGACTGAGCCAGGCCCCTCGCGCGGGCAGGGGCGTCGGGCCGGCTCAGGTCTTGAGCGTGGAGGCGTGCTTGCGGAGGCGGGCGATGAAGAACCCTTCGAGGAGCGGGCCCGGCAGCACGCGGCGGGCGCGCGTCACCTGGGGGTCGAACGCGCGGCCCTCCCACTCGGCGAGGGCGGGGACGGCCGCCTCGGCCACCGGCCCCGTCTCGGGGAGGCCGGCGTCCACGACCTCGAGCGCGTCGCCGAAGGTCTTGAGCGCGCGGTCGAGCACGCCCTCGTTCTCCTCGGGCGCGAACGTGCACGTGGAGTAGACGAGGGTGCCGCCGGGCCGGAGGGCCTGGACGGCGCCGAAGAACAGCCGCCGCTGCTTGCTCTGCATCTCGCGGATCTTCCGGGGGCTCCAGTAGCGCGTGGTCTCGGGCTCGTGGGCGCGGAACCGGCCCTCCGTCGAGCACGGGGCGTCGAGGAGGACGCGGTCGAAGGCCTCGGGCTCGCGGCGCCAGTAGGCCGTGCCGGAGCCGAAGACGGGGAGCACGCACGTGGCGCCCTGGTTCGAGAGGTTCGCGCGGAGCTTGTAGAACCGCGGCCGCACCTTCTCGAGCGCCACGAGCTCGCCCTCGTCCTGCATGAGAAGGGCGAGCTGGCGGGTCTTCGAGCCGGGCGCGGCGCAGAGGTCGAGCACGCGCTCGCCCGGCCGGGGGGCCAGGGCGAGGGGGGGGAGCTGGCTCGACACGTTCTGGACGTAGACGAGGCCCTCGGCGTAGGGGAGCGAGGCGAGGAGGGCGGCGCGGCTCTCGGGCGGCGCGGCGTAGGCGTGGGGCACCCCCTCCACGGGCGCCGCCTCGACGCCGGCCTCGGCCAGCTGCGCCAGCACGCGCTCCCCCTCCACCTTCAGGGTGTTGATGCGGAAGCCGACGCTGGAGGGCTGCTCGAAGGAGGCGACGACGGCGTCGAGCCGCTCCGACGGCACGATCCGCGCCAGGCGCTCGACGAACTCGGAGGGAAGCGGCAAGGGGGTCGCGGGCAGGGCGAGAGGAGGCATACCCGCCCGTACCGGCGGGCGCCGGGTTCCGATCCCGCTTCACCCCCTCTTCCCGCCGCGCCGCCGCGCCTTCGCCACACGTCATCCGCACACGTGCCCACGGTACGGTCCGATTCCTTAGCTTCGTCCCCGCCCCCCGGGCGCCTCACCCCCAACCCCCACCCCGATGGACTCCGGCGGCGACGACGTCATCCGCTGTTCGTTCTGTGGCCGCTCCGCCCACGAGGTCGCCTCGATGGTGGCCGGCCCGGACCCCGCGCAGGTCTACATCTGCGACGGCTGCATCCACCACGCCAGCGGCATCGTCCAGGGCGACCTCACGCCCTACACCCCGCCGCCGCCCGAGCCGCGGCGGAGCCGCCGCCGCGGCACCCGCCACCGCCTCACCCCGCGCGAGATCAAGGACGCCCTCGACGAGCACGTCGTGGGGCAGGAGCGGGCCAAGCGCGCCCTCTCCGTCGCCGTCTACAACCACTACAAGCGGCTCGAGGCCGAGGACTACCTCCACGACTACGAGGAGGTCGAGCTCGAGAAGAGCAACATCCTCCTCGTCGGGCCCACGGGCACGGGCAAGACGCTGCTGGCGCGCACGCTCGCCCGCATCCTCGACGTCCCCTTCTGCATCGCCGACGCCACGGCCCTCACCGAGGCCGGCTACGTCGGCGAGGACGTCGAGTCCATCCTCGCCCACCTCCTCCAGGCCGCCGACTACCACGTCGAGCGCGCCGAGCGCGGGATCATCTACCTCGACGAGATCGACAAGCTCGCCCGCAAGGGCGACAACGCCTCGAT
>JAWWCA010000253.1:0-4144 GCA_033720695.1 Rubricoccaceae bacterium | reverse complement strand
GAAGCCGACCTGGGCGCCAGCGCCGTCGTACTCGTAGACGCCGCTGGACGCCCCGTTCGAGGCCACGAGCACGTTCTCCCCTGCCGTCGGCGCGAGCTGGAGCGGGAGCCCCACGCTGGCGACGAAGTCGGGGAGGGCGTCGCCGCTGTAGTCGTAGCGGCGGACGCGGTTGCCGATCGCGTCGGCGACGAGGACGTCCTGGGCGCCGTCGCGGACGTGGGCGTCTGCCGGGAGCCCGTCGACCGCGACGAAGTCGCCCTGGTACACCCCCGACTCGTCGAACGCGGCCACGGCGGCCCCGCCCCCGAACCCCTCGCTCGTCGCCCAGAGCCGGGTGCCGGTGGGGTCGAGGGTGAGGCTCCGGGGCGCGAAGAGGACGTTCTGGTCGACGCCGCCGGCCGGGGCGAAGAGGCCGACGTAGCGGCCGCGGCAGTCGTACTCGAACACGGCGCTGCGGAGGAAGTCGGCGACGAGGACGCCGTCGCCGTCGAAGTTCGGGATGGCCTCGTTGGGGAGGGCGAGGCGGGCGGGGTCGTCGACGAAGGCGCCGTCGAGGAGGTCGCCGGTCTGGGCGTCGAAGGCGGCGAGGCCGGGGAGCGACCAGCTCGGGACGAGGAGGACGTCCTCGGCGCAGACGTCGAGCGCCCGCCCTCCGGTGGCGGGGAACCGGTTGATGTAGTACCCGGACTCGAACGAGACGCGGCGGAGGAGGGTGTTGCTCCGCGCGATCTCGTAGACGCCGTCGAACGCACTGACGAGGAGCGTACCGCCGGGCAGCTCGTGGACGCCCCGAGCGTTGATCACGTCGTAGTGGCCCAGCTCGAAGCCGGTGTAGCCGTCGTATTCGAAGACCCCCAGGGGGGCACTACCGGCAGACTTGGTGGTGAGCAAGCGACCCCCCGCTGCCGGGGCGATCTGCTGCGGACTCTCTGCGCTGAAGGCCGGTAGGGGGGTGCCGTCGAAGTCGTAGCGACGAATGAGGTCGCCGACGAAGTCACCGACGAGCACGTCCCTTTGCGGCTCGCGGACGTGGATGCCAAGCAGGGCCGCGCTCTGGCCAATGACCGTGACGAAGTCCCCCTGGTAGACCCCGGCCTGGTCGAACGTGGCCACGGCGGCCTCGTCGCCCGTGCGGTCGGTCGTGACGAGGAGCCGGGTGCCGGTGGGGTCGAGGCTGAGGCCCTCGGGACGATCCAAGATGCTCGTGTCGACGCCACCGGCGGGCGCGAAGAGGCCGACGAAGTTGCCGGTGCAGTCGTACTCGTACACGGCGTCCCTGCCTTGATCAACGACGAAGACCCCGTCGTCGTCGAAGTTCGGAATGACCTCGAGGGGGAACTGGAGGTTCGCGGGGTCCACGATGAAGCCCTCGTCGAGCGGGTCGCCCGTCCGGGCGTCGAAGACGGCGACACCGGGACCGGTCAAGGTCGGGACGAGGAGGACGTCCTCGGCGCAGACGTCCACGCTCCCGCCGCCCGTGGCCGGGAACCGGTGGATGTACCGGTCGCCGACGCTCGCGACGATGCGGACGAGGGTGTTGTCCCGTGCCACCTCGACGAGCGAGGGGCTCCGCGCGATGAGGAGATTGCCGTTGGAGAGCTCGTACACCCCCCGCGCGTTCGTGACGACGTCGTAGTAGCCGATCTGGCTCCCGGCCCCGTCGTACTCGTAGACGCCGCTGGGAG
Source organism: Rubricoccaceae bacterium (assembly GCA_033720695.1). Taxonomy (GTDB): domain Bacteria; phylum Bacteroidota; class Rhodothermia; order Rhodothermales; family Rubricoccaceae; genus DATGQT01. The sequence goes on along the minus strand of JAWWCA010000253.1, from coordinate 2,459 downwards.
AGCTGAAGCCGGCGACCAGGAGGGTGCCGCCGGCCGCCGGCGCCACCTGCTGCGGGTTGTTGAGGCCCGTCGTGCCGTCGGAGTCGACGAGGACCTCGAGGAGCGTGCCGCTGTAGTCGTACCGGTAGACGTCGTCGTACCGGTTCTCCGAGACCAGGACGTCCGTGGTCGCCTCGCGCACGCGCACGTCGATGGGCGTGGTGTCGCTGCCGAGCTCGGCGAAGTTGCCCACGTAGTTGCCGCTCGCGTCGAAGGCGGCGATGGCCCCCCGGTTGGCGCCGATCCGCACCGTCACCCACAGCTCCGTGCCGTCAGGGCTGTAGCTCATCCCGCCGGGGAACTCCAGGATGCTCGTGTCGACGCCGCCGGCCGGGGCGAAGAGGCCGACGAAGTTGCCCTGGCAGTCGTACTCGTAGACCGCGTCCTCATTCTGGTCCACGACGAGGACCCCGTCATCGTCGAAGGTCGGGAGCGCCGCGACGGGCGCCGGGAGGCGGACCGGGTCGACGATGAAGGCGCCGTCGAGGAGGTCGCCAGTCTGGGCGTCGAAGACGGCGACGCCGTCGAGGCTGGTGTCGGGGACGAGGAGGACGTCATCCGCGCAGACATCGACGCCGCTAGGGGACGGGGCCTGGGCCGAAGCCGCACCCGTGAGGAGGAGCGCGAGGAGAGACAGGGAGGCGATCCGCATGGTCGGTCGGCGTTTGCAGAGCGAGGGGGTTCGAAGAGATACGCGCAGAAGCCGACGCCAACCGGACAGCATGCCGAGGCGGGAGGCGGTGACGCCGAAGGTGATGACGTCGCCGGGCGAGGGCGCGGGGTCGTCGAGCGTGGCGAGGAGGGCGTGCGGTCAGCCGCCGTCTGCGGGCGGGAACCGATGGATGAACTGGTCGCCGACGTTGGCGATCACGCGGACGACGGTGTTGTCCCGCGCCACCTCGACAAACCCGATGCCCCGCGCGATGAGGAGGTTGCCGTTGGGCAGCTCGTGCACCCCCTCCGCGTTGGCGACGACGTCGTAGAGCGCGACCTGATTCCCGGCGCGGTCGTACTCGAAGACGCCGCTGGGACGGTTGAACCCGGCCACGAGGATCGCCCCGCTCGCCGACAGCGCGATCTGGTGCGGGTGGTCGACGCCCGTATCGCCGTCGGAGTCGACGAGGGTGCCGAGGAAGGTGCCCTCGTGGCTGTATTGGAAGACGTCGTCGTACCGGCTCTCCGCGACCAGGACATCCGCCTCGCGCACGCGCACGTCGATGGGCCGGGTCTCGATCCCGAGGTCGGCGAAGATGCCCACGTAGCTGCCGCCCGCGTCGAAGGCGACGACTTTGCCTTGGTTGGGGCCGTCTCGGACCGTCACCCAGAGCTGCGTGCCGTCGGGGCTGTAGCTCATCCCGCCGGGGAACTCCAGGATGCTCGTGTCGACGCCGCCGGCCGGGGCGAAGAGGCCGACGAAGTTGCCCTGGCAGTCGTACTCGAACACGGCGTCGGTGTCCGCATCGACGACGAGGATCCCGTCCTCGTCGAAGTTCGGGAGCGCCGCCGTCGGCTCCGAGAGGCGGAGCGGGTCGGCGACGAAGCTGTCGTTGAGGAGGTCGCCGGTCAGCGGGTCGAAGAGGGCGACGCCCTGCGGGTTGGTCATGTCCGGGACGAGGAGGACGTCCTCGGCGCAGGCGTCGAGGCCCTGCTCGGCCGGCGCCTGGGCCGAAGCCGCACCCGTGAGGAGGAGCGCGAGGAGGAACAGGGAGGCGATCCGCATGGCTGGTCGGGGTCTGTAGAGACAGGGTTGGGGAGAGGCGCACAAAGCCGACGCCAGCCGGGCAGCGAACCGAGGGCGACCCGCTTGCCCGCCCTCGGCGTCCCCCAGGGGGTCGGCTTGTGCGCCTTCCTGGCAGGACGGGAGGGGCCCTGCCCGTGCGGGGGCACGTCAGCGCACGAGCGTGACGCGGCCGGTCTCGACGCGCTCGCCCGCGACGAGCCGCCAGAGGTACGTGCCCGCGGCGAGGCCCCGCCCGTCGAGCACCACGCGGTGCGCCCCGGCCTCGGCCGGGCCGTCGAGGAGCACGGCGACCTCGCGGCCGAGCACGTCGTAGACGGCGAGGCGGACGTCCGTGGCCTCGGCCACGGCGAACGAGAGCACGGCCCCGCGGGAGAACGGGTTGGGCGCGACGGCCACCGGGGCCGAGGCCGGATCGGCGGTCGCCGAAGCGGCTCGGGCCGCGCCGGGCGCCTCGGCCGCGTCGGGGTCGAACGCCTGCACGACCTCGAACGCCAGCGCGGCGTCGGAGCGCGCGGCCTCGCCGCCGGCACGCGCCGTCTCGCGGCCGGAGCGCACGGCGGCGGCGGCACGCGAGGCCGCGGCGGGCTGCACCGTCAGCGTGAACGGGACGCTCTCGCACACGTCGGGGAACGCGACCCCGAGCCGGAGGTCGAGCGCGTACTCCCCGGCCGGGGCCGCG
>JAWWCA010000252.1:0-4176 GCA_033720695.1 Rubricoccaceae bacterium | reverse complement strand
CTCCGCGCGGAGGGCGTGCCGCTCCAGGACCCCGAGGTCGTCGCCGTGACCGGGTGGACGACCGACGAGCTCGCGGGGGGCCTCGACGCAGCGGAGGCCGAGGGGCGCGTGCAGGGGCGCTACGCCCTCGTCACCCTCCTTGTCGGCGTCAACAACCAGTACCGGGGGCGCGACCTCGACGGCTACCGCGACGAGCTCCGCACGCTCCTCGCCCGCGCCGTCGCCTTCGCCGGTGGCGAGGCCAGCCGCGTCGTCGTCGTCTCCATCCCCGACTGGGGCGTGACGCCGTTCGCCGCGCGGACCCCGTCGGGGGCGGTGCGGGACCGCGACGCCATCGCCCAGGCCATCGACGCCTTCAACGCGGTGGCGCGCGAGGAGGCCGCGGCCGTCGGCGCGCGCTGGGTGGACATCACCCCGCTCTCGCGGACGCAGGGCGCGCAGGTCGTGGACGACGCGCTCCACCCCGACGGGGCGGCCTACGCCGCGTGGACGGACCTCGTGCTGCCGGCGGCGCGGGCCGCCCTCCGGTGAGCCTCAGTCGTACGCCGCCGCGGCGGCGAGGAGGAGGGCGCTGAAGAAGCCGTTGACGCGGCGGAGCGCGCGGCGCCCCGCCTCCGGGTCGGCGGCCACGGCCTCGGCGGCGAGGACGCCCTCCGTCGTCTGGTCCCGGAAGAACGTGACGGCGCGGAGCACGTCGGTGAGGGCGAGGTCGTGGGCGCGGGCGTCGTCGGCGTAGGCCTGCCCGATCTGGCGGACCTCCTCGAAGATCGCGGTCGGCTCGCCGTCGTCGGCGGCGAGGGCGAGGCGGAGGAGCTCCATGAGGCGGCGCCCCGAGGCGCGCTTCTCGCGGCGCTCCTCCTCGTCGAAGCCGGCCATCCACACGGCACTCGCCTGCTCGGGGAGGTGCGCGCGCGTCCGCGCGAGGGCGCGGTCCACGAGCAGCCCGGCGAGCGCGCCCTCGTCCTGCGCCGCGTCGACGCCCCGCAGTCGCTCGACCTCGGTGCGGGGGAAGCGGCGGTGCCCGCCCGGCGTGACCATCACGAGGACGTCGCCCTGGTCGGACCAGCGCCGGAGGGTGGCGGGGTGCACGCCGAGGAGGGCGGCCGCCTCGCCGAGCGAGAGGAGGTCCGAGGACGACGCGGGCATGGGGAGGCGGCGCGATGCGGGGGCGGCACGGCGCGGCGTCGCCGGCGGCCGAGGCCCCCGCCCGTGCACGTGCGTCACCAATATACCCGCCCCCCGTCCCGAGCCGGGGTGGCGGGCCGCACGCCTCCTCCTGATTTCGCGGAAGGTCGTTGCGGGGCTGGAGGGCTGCCGGTTACATTGGCGTCACGACGCGGGCGGCGGAGCGCTCGCCCGGCAAGTCCCCCCGAACACAACGCGTTAGCGCCGCCGTGAACGACAGCCGGCCCCGCCTCGGCGGGGCGCCCCCCGAGGCCCGTCGCGTCCTCGCCTTCCAGCGCGCGCTCGTCGGGCGGTACCGCTTCCTCGACACGCCGCTCTCCGCCGCCGACCCCACCGCTCCGCCCGACGACGACGCGATGCCCGACCTGTTCGGCGACCTCCCGGACCCCAGCCAGGACCCCACCCTCTCCCCCTACGAACGCGTCGAGGCCCTCCTCCCCGAGGACTCCCCGCTCCGCGAGATGGGCTCGCTCCAGGAGGTCTTCGACTGGCTGAAGGCGACCGTCCTCGTCCCCATCGACGAGGGCCGCATCAACCCCGTCCTCGGCACCGGCGACCCCGACGCCGACCTCATGATCGTGGGCGAGGCGCCCGGCGCCGACGAGGACCGCCAGGGCGAGCCGTTCGTGGGGCGCGCCGGCCAGCTCCTCAACAAGATCCTCGAGGCCGTCCACTTCGCGCGCGAGGAGGTCTACATCACGAACATCCTCAAGAGCCGGCCGCCGGGCAACCGCGACCCGCTCGCGGCCGAGGTCGAGGCCCACATCCCGATCCTGTACAAGCAGATCGCGCTCGTCCGGCCCCGGGTGATCCTGGCCGTGGGCAAGAGCGCCGGCAACGGGCTCCTCGGGCGGACCTCCTCGCTGGCCTCGCTGCGCGGGAAGTTCCACGACTTCTACGGCCTCCCGCTCCTCGTCACCTACCACCCGGCGGCGCTCCTGCGCAACCCGCAGTGGAAGCGGCCGACGTGGGAGGACGTGAAGCTGCTCCGCACCCGCTACGACCAGATCACGGGCGCCGACGCCTCTGCCCATGGCTGAGCACGAGGACCCCCAACAGCGGCCCCTCCGCATCGAGGAGAGCAGCGCGCCCTCCTACCCGCTCTCGACGATGACGGGCGCGCGGAAGCCGCGGCCCGCGAACGTCGTCCCGCTCCACGAGCAGGCGGGCCGGATGCCGCCCCAGGCCGTCGACGTCGAGCAGTCCGTCCTCGGCGCCATGCTCATCGAGCGCGAGGCGATCCCGCGCGCCATCGAGATCCTCCCGGCCGACGCCTTCTACGAGCCGCGCCACCAGCGGATCTACGGCGCCATCGAGAGCCTCTTCGAGCGCGGCAACCCCGTCGACCTCGTCACCCTCACCGAGGAGCTCAAGCGGCGGGGCGACTACGAGGGCATCGGCGGCTACTACCTCTCGGAGCTGACGACGCGCGTCGCCTCCGCGGCCAACGTGGAGTACCACGCCCGCATCATCGCCGAGAAGAGCCTGCTCCGCAAGCTCATCGCCACGATGACCGGCGTGGTGGGGATGGCCTACGACCCGACGACGGACGCCTTCGACCTCCTCGACGACGCCGAGCGCCAGATCTTCCAGATCTCCGAGAGCCAGCTCCGCAAGGGCGCCGTGGCCATGCGCGAGGTCGTCCGCGAGACGTTCGAGCACCTCGACTCCATCCACGGCCGCGCCGGCGGCCTCACCGGCGTCCCCTCCGGGTTCACCCAGCTCGACGCCCTCACCGGCGGCTGGCAGCCCTCCGACCTCATCATCATCGCGGCGCGGCCCTCGATGGGCAAGACGGCCCTCAGCCTCGCGATGATGCGGAACGCGGCGCTCCACCCCGAGCGCGCCGTGCCCGTGGCCTACTTCTCGCTCGAGATGAGCGCGGGCCAGCTCGCCCAGCGCCTCCTCACGAGCGAGGCGCGCGTGGACGCCCAGGCCGCCCGCACCGGCCGCCTCCACGACGACGAGTGGCCCAAGCTGGCCCGCGCCGCCGGCCGCCTCGCCGAGACGCCCGTCTTCATCGACGACACCCCCGGGCTCGGCATCCTCGAGCTCCGCGCCAAGTGCCGCCGCCTCAAGGCCGAGCACAACATCGGCCTCGTCATCGTGGACTACCTCCAGCTCATGCACGGGACCACGCAGGGGCGGAACGCCAACCGCGAGCAGGAGATCGCCCAGATCAGCCGCTCCCTCAAGGGGCTGGCGAAGGAGCTCAACGTCCCCGTCGTCGCGCTCTCCCAGCTCTCGCGCGCCGTCGAGACGCGCGGCGGCGACAAGCGGCCCCAGCTCTCCGACCTCCGCGAGTCCGGCTCCATCGAGCAGGACGCCGACGTCGTCGGGTTCATCTACCGGGCCGAGCGCTACGGCATCACCGTCGACGAGAACGGGAACTCGACGGAGGGGCTGGCCGAGGTCATCATCGGGAAGCAGCGGAACGGGCCCATCGGGAGCGTCAAGCTGGCGTTCGTCAACCAGTACGCCCGGTTCGAGAACCTCACGGCCTACCTCGCGGGCGACACCGAGGGCTTCGGCACCGGCTTCGAGGGCGGCTACGACGGCGGCGCGCTCCCGCCCGGTCCGGCCTCGCCGCCGCCGCTCCCCCCCATGGGCGACGCGCCGTTCTAAAGGTCGCCGGGGCCGAGGCGATAGAAGGGGGAACGAGGAGGGCCCGGGATGGCTTGCGCGCGGATGCAAACGGCGCTACCCTCGGCGTCCCCGATCTCCGAGCCCGCGTCCCCCATGCCCCGCGTCGGCGTCCTCCTGTTGCTCCTCGCCGTCGCCGCCCTCACGGTCGGCGCCCGCGCCCAGCCCCGCGCCGCCGACGGCGCCGCGACGCCCTCGCCGTCGCTGCGCTTCCCGACCGACAACGAGGCGCTCCTCTCCGCCGAGCCGGCGCGGTTCTACCAGGGGCTCGAGCGCAACTACGGCCGCCAGCGGGAGTGGTCCTGGGAGGGCGGCACCTACGGCTACTGCCGGAACGCGCGGCGCACG
>JAWWCA010000251.1:0-4240 GCA_033720695.1 Rubricoccaceae bacterium | reverse complement strand
GGTGTGGTACACGTGGAGATCGGGGAACCGGTCCGTTACGAAATCACGCACTGCCGGGAGCACCTCGGCGATCCTCGGCGGATCCGGATGGACGATCCCGGCCTGCGCGCGCTTGCCGTAGTCGAGCGAGAAGGCGCGGTCGCGCGGGGCGACCTCCCTCAGGTAGAAGGCGCGGACGGCGTCCAGCTCGCGCTCCACCTCGGGCGTCAAGGCGGGGTTCCACTCGATGCGCGCCGCCGGCAGGTCGAACCGCCCGCCGCCGCTCTCGAAGAGGGCCGGGGCACGGAGGTCCAGCGCCTGCGCAATGGCCTCGACGTAGGCGTACGACCGGCCCGAGCAAACCGACAGACGGGGGAACGGGGGGTCGGACTCGGCCCGCGCCACCCAGGCGCGCAGGCGCCCGAACCCGTCGAGGTCGAACGGCCGATACGGCTCCGAGAGGCACCCGTCGATGTCGGCGAGGAAGAGCTTGATCAAGGGCGTCGGGGGTCCGTCACCGGGGGTCAGTCCACGTCGAGGAGGATACCGACGGGGAAGACCTGCGGCGCGTCCGTGCCGGGGAGCGTGGCTCCGCCCTCGGTCGCGGTCACGTACACGTCGCGGCCGTCCTGGCGGAGGAGCAGCTCGAACGGGACGTCCGTGAGCAGGCCCTCGTCCCCCTCGATGCGCCAGGTGAGGCGTCGGCGGGCGGCGTCCCACGCCGTCTCCAGCGTCGGGATGTGGTCGCCGTAGACCCAGACGTCGAAGAGGCCGTCGAGCTCCTGCCCAACCTCCTCCTCCAGCACCGTCTGAAGCGCGACGGACGAGAGCGGGCGCTCGGCGTACGCGGCCGCGAGCCGGCGGAGGGCGCGGAAGAAGGCGTCGTCGCCGAGGGCGAGGCGGAGGAGGTGGAGGACGCTGCCGCCCTTCTGGTAGACCGTCGGCGTGAGGAGCGCCTCGGGGGCCTGAGCGGAGGCCGGCACGAGCGGGCGGCGGGCGTGACGCCCGGAGAGCCGCGCCATCCGCACGCGCCCCTGCCGCGCCCTCTCAGGACCGTCGAGCCGCTCGTAGACGACCGTCGGGAGGTAGGTGGCGAACCCCTCCGACAGCCAGAGCTCCCGCCAGTCGGCCGGCACCACGTCGTTCCCAAACCACTGGTGCACGGCCTCGTGGATGTTCACCTCTTCGAGGGCGGCGGGGTCGCGGTACAGGTCGGCGCGGAGGAAGGGCGCCGCGGCGTTCTCCATCCCCGCGTACTGCATGGGCACCTGCACCGTCGTATAGGCAGCGTAGGGGTAGGGGCCGAGGAGGGCGATGAGGGTGTCGAGGACGGCGCCGGTACGGGCGAGGCCCGGGACGTCCCCCGGGCCCAGGAGGGCGTGGCGAACGGGCACCGTCGCGGCCGAGTCCGTCACGCCTCTGAACCGCTCGGCGACGGCGAAGGCGAAGGTGTACACCGGGGCGTCGGCGTCGAGGCGGAAGGTGAAGCGTCGCCACCCGTCCCCCTCCTCGACCCCGGCCGCGACACCGCTGGCGACGACGTCGTACGGCGCGGGCACCTCGATCCGGAGCGTGAGGCGCGCGGGGTCGGACGGGTGGTGGACGGCGGGCAGCCACCCGGCCGTGCGCGTCGGCCACCCCTCGGCGAAGGCGACCCTCTGGCCCGCCGCCTCCCCGCGCAGCACGCCCTCCGCCACCCTCCCCCGGTACGCGATCTCGACGGCGGACGTGTCCGCTGCGCCGAGGGGCACGTTGAGGCGGCCCCCCTCGCGCGTGAACGCGGCGCGGCGGCCGTCCACGAGCACGCCGGTCACGGTCAGGGCCTCGCCGAGCCCGAGCCGCAGGCGGCGGAGCGTGTCGGGGTGGGCGACGACCAGGCGGGCGCGGCCCTCGGCCTCCAGCGTCTCGGGGTCGAGGCGGAGCGCGACGTCGTAGGCCCGCACGTCCACGCCCGGCGTCGGTGGGGGCGGCGCGTCGGCCCCGCGGCAGGCGGCGAGGCCGAGGAGAACGGCGAGCCCGGCGAGCGTCGGCGCGCGCCGGAGACCGGCGAGGCTCACGCCCCGCCCTCCTTTGCCTGGGCGAGCTGGGCGATGAGCTCGTCCGAGACGCCCATGGCCGAGAAGCCGCCGTCGTGGTAGAGCGTCTGCATCGTCACCATCCGGGTGAGGTCCGAGAGCAGGGTGACGCAGTAGTCGGCGCAGGACGCGGCGTCGGCGTTGCCGAGGGGGGCCAGCATCTCGCCGAAGTCGAACATCGCGTCGAAGCCCTTGATGCCGCCGCCGGCCGTCGTGCGGGTCGGGCTCTGGGAGACCGCGTTGATGCGGATGCCGCGGCGGCCGAGGCGGTATCCGAAGGCGCGGACGATGCTCTCGAGGAGGGCCTTGGCGTCGCCCATCTCGCTGTACTCCGAGAAGACGCGCTGGGCGCCGATGTAGGAGAGCGCGAGGACGCTCCCGCCGTCGGCGAGGGCGTCGCCCTGGAGCGCGGCGTGGACCACGCGGTGGAGGCTGACCGCGGAGATGTCGAGCGTCTTGAGGTACCAGTCGTGGTTGAGGTCCTCGTAGGGCCGCCCCTTCCGCACGTTGATCCCCATCCCGATGGAGTGGACGACGAAGTCGACGGGCCCGCCGAGGTGGGCCTTGGCCTCCTCGAACACGGTGGCGAGGTCCTCGGCGCTGGTGGCGTCGGCGTAGACGACGGGGGCGCCGTGCGCCTCGGCGAGCTGCTCCAGGCTGCCGAAGCGCTTCGTGACGGGGGCGTTCGAGAGGACGAACCGGCCGCCCTCGCGGGCGATGGCCTCGGCGAGGTGCCACGCGAGCGAGCTCTCGTCGAGCGCGCCGAAGACGACGCCGGTCTTGCCGCGGAGCAGGCCGAAGCCCTCGTCGGGGATGGAGTGGGGAGAGGCCATGGGAGGGGAGCGAGATGAGAAACGGCGGAACGGCCAAACTAGCCATCCCGCCGCCGCTGATCTAGCGCCCATCCGATTCGGTCACTCCGCGCCGGGCTCGTTTCTGCTGATCCACATGCCTCCCGGTTCGCCCGAGGCTCCGTCTCCGCCGAGCCGCGTGCCGAGGAGGCCGTCGAGCTTCCTGAGGAGGCCGGCCTTGAACACGGGCTTCGAGACGTAGTCGTCGAACCCGGCCTCGATGCAGCGGTCCCGGTCGTCGGGGTAGGCGTACGCCGTGAGGGCGAGGACGCGGACGCCCGCGATGAGGGGGTCCTCGCGGATGGCCTGGATCGCCTCGATCCCGCTCATGCCGTCGCAGAAGTTGAGGTCGAGCACGGCGACGTCGACGGGCTCGCCCTCGGCCTGGCGCTGGCGCAGGAGGTCGAGCGCCTCCTCGGCCGTCGCAGCCGGCAGCACCTCGTAGTGGTCGCGGAGGTAGAAGTAGAGGAGGCGGCGGTTCTCCGGGTAGTCGTCGGCGACGAGAACGGTCGGGCGGCGGAGGCCGGAGGCGAGAGCGTCGGGGTGCGGAGCGGGCGCAGGCATGAGGCCACGGGTAGGCAAGGGAGGGCGCGCGGAGCGGCAGACAGGGGGAGATGAGCGCTCCGGTCACGGCTCGTATCGGCCGCTTCCGCAGAGGGGTTAAGGGGGCGAGCGGCGGAGCCCTGCCCGCCCGCCTGCGGCGGCGTAGGCCGCGCCCAGCGGGGCCGCTGCCGCCGCCAGTACATCGTGGAGGTGCCCGTTCGTGGCGACGACCCCGCCGGAGAACACCGGGTCGGTGCCGTCGGGCAGGCCGGCCACGCGCCCTCCCCCCTCCTCCACGAGCACCCGGCCGGCGGCGACGTCCCACGGCGCCAGCCCCGCCTCGAAGAACCCGTCGTAGCGGCCGCACGCCACCCAGGCGAGGTCCACGGCCGCCGCGCCCGGCCGACGCACGCCCCGCGTGCTCCGGACGACCGCCTCGAACGCCTTGAGGTACCCCGCCACGTAGCGGTAGTCGCGGAACGGGAAGCCTGTCCCGACGAGCGCGCCGTCGAGCGCGTGGGTCTCCGAGACCGACGCCGGCGCCCCGACGAGCCGCAGCCCCTGCCCCCGGACCGCCGAGAACAGTTCGTCGTGCGAGACGTCGAGGACGACGCCGAGGACGAGGGCCGCGCCGTCCTGGAGGGCAATCGAGACGGCGTAGGGCGGGACGCCGCGCGTGAAGTTGGTCGTGCCGTCGAGGGGGTCCACGATCCACCGCCGGCCCTCAGCGACCGGCGCGATGGTCTCCTCGTCGGCCCCCTCCAGTTCCTTCTGCTGCGCCGCATAGGCCTC
>JAWWCA010000250.1:0-4319 GCA_033720695.1 Rubricoccaceae bacterium | reverse complement strand
TCGAGGCCATGCGCCACCACCTCGAAGGCGCCTAGGCCCTACCCCTCGTCGGCGAGCGTCACTTCGACGGTCTGGAGCGGTAGAGCCGAGCCTCGGTCGAAGAGGCACCCGGCGTGCGCCCCCGCCTCGGCCACGGCGCGTGCCGTCTCGGCCGTCTCCCACACGGCCGACATCGCGCCGAGGGCGTAGGCCGCGCCCGAGCCCATCGCCCAGTATCGCGTGTACTGGTGGACCTCCCGGAAGTCGTACACCCCGAAGAGGCCCTGAGGGCTCGCGATGAGGAGCGCCATCTGGCTCGACTCGTAGGGGTCGCCGTCCTCGGCCTCCGGCCGCAGGAAGTACTCGTCCTTCAGGACGGGGTGGAGGTCGCGGAACAGCTCGAAGATGGCCGCCCGGCTGGAGAAGTCGGGCGCCTCAACGGAGCGGAGCAGGTTCTCGAGCACCTGGGCGTGGGCCGTGAACCCGACGACGCCGACGGCGGCCTCGCCCACGCGGAAGATCTTGTCCGGGTGGGCGTCGAGCGCGGGCGGCAGCTTCAGCTCGTCGAACGTGGTGAGGGCGTCGGCCACCATGACGGCGGCCCCGTGCTTCTGCGCGACGGCGATCGTGGACATGGGACGTGATGCGTGGCGCGTGATGCGTGACCGTCGGGGCGCCGCGCCTCCACGCGCCGCGTGTCACGCGTCACAGGTACAGCAGCGTGGCGATGAGGAAGAACACCGTCAGCCCGAGGATGTCGTTGGAGACGGTGATGAAGGGCCCCATGGCGAGGGCGGGGTCGATGCCGGCGCGCTGGAGGAGGAGGGGGACCGCAGCGCCCAGGACCGTCGCGATGACGATGACGATGAGGAGCGAGAGGCCGGCCGTGAAGGCGAGGCGCCCCGTGGCGGCCTCGTCGAGGGCGCCGGCCGCGCCCATGGCGAGGACGATGAGGCCGAGGGCGACGGCGAGGACGAGCCCGTTGCGGAGGGCCACGGCCAGCTCCTTGCCCAGCCGTCGGACCACGTCGCTGGACCAGAGGTCGCCCGAGGCGAGCCCCTGCACGGCGATCGCCGACGACTGGATCCCCGCGTTCCCCGCCATCGCCATGACGATGGGGATGAACATGGCGAGGATGGTGGCCGCCTCGAGCGCGCCCTCGAACCCCCGGATGACGAGGCCCGAGAGGAGCGCGCCGACGAGGCCGAGGAGCAGCCAGAAGATCCGGCCGCGCGAGATCGCGAAGACCGAGGCCGAGAACTCCTCCTCGCCCGTGATCCCGGCCGAGCGCTGGAGGTCCTCCTCGGCCTCCTCCCGGATCACGTCCACGATGTCGTCGATCGTGATCCGCCCGAGGAGGCGGCCGGCGGCCGAGACCACGGGGAGCGCCACGAGGTCGTACCGCTCCATGATCCGGGCCACCTCCTCCTGATCGAGGTCGGGCTCGACCGTCACGAAGTCCTCCTCCATGATGCTCGTCACGGGGGCGTGGGCGTGGGCGAGGATGAGCCGCTTGAGCGGGACGACGCCGACGAGCGTCTCGGCGGGGTCGAGGACGTAGACGACGTAGACGGGGTCGACGGTGTCGACGCACTCGCGGACGGCCTCGGTCGCCTCGCCCACCGACGCGCTCGCGGCGACGGCGACGTAGTCCGTCTCCATGAGGCCGCCGGCGGTGTCGTCCGGGTAGCCCATGAGGTGCCCCACCTCCTCGGCGTCTTCGAGGCGGGGGAGCACGTGCTCGGCCACGTCCTCGTCCACGTCGGCGAGGACGTCGGCGGCGTCGTCGGTGTCGAGGTGGTCGAGGAGGCCGACGATGGCCTGGGCCGTGGCGCCGTCGAGGAGGGCCGCGCGCCGCGCGCTCTCGAGGCCGGGGAGCGCCGCGCTCGCCCGCTCCTCCGGCAGCCACCCGAACAGGGTCTGGGCCGCCTCGACGGGGAGGTGGCCGAGGAGCTGGCCGAGGTCGGCGGGGTGGAGGTCGGTGACGAGGTTGAGCACCATGCCCCGCTGCCCATCCTCGACGAGCACCTCGACGTTCTCGACGAGCTCCTCACCGACGACGACGGGCGTTCCGGGGCGCTCGGGCTCGGGCAGGGGCGCGGTCCTCTCGGGGGGGAGCTCGGACACGGGACGAGGGGCAGGGGAGAAGGGCGGGCGCCGCTCAGCCGTCGCCGTCGTAGAGCGCGCGCGTGAGCGCGACGAACGCGGCGGGGTCGAGCGACTCGGGGCGGCGCGTGGCGTACGCGTCGGGGAGCGGGTGGGGCGCGTCGAGGGCGGCGAGGCTGTTGCGGAGCATCTTCCGCCGCTGCCCGAACGCCGTCCGCACCACCCGGCGAAGGCGGTCGGAATCTACGCCCGTCGGCGTGGGCCCGTCGAAATCCAGCGCCAGCACGGCGCTCTCGACATCGGGCTTCGGGCGGAAGACGTGGCGGGAGACGCGGAAGAGCAGCTCGGGCCGGGCGAAGAGCTGGAGCTGCACGCTGAGGATGCCGTACGCCTTCGAGCCCGGGGCCGCGACGATCCGCTCGGCCACCTCCCGCTGCATCATCACGACGGCGCGCCGGAGGTGCTCCCGGGCGTCGAGCAGGCCGAAGAGGATGGGACTCGTGATGTAGTAGGGGAGGTTGCCCACCACCCACAGCGGGTCGCCCCGCTCGGCGGCCAGCGCCGCCCAGTCGAGGGCGAGGACGTCGGCGTGCCGGACATGCAGAGAGGGGAAGCGCGCTCGGAGGTGGGCCACGGCCTCCTCGTCCACCTCGACGGCCGTGAGACCGGGGTACCGCGCCAGGAGGGGGGCCGTCAGCGCGCCCTCGCCGGGTCCGATCTCGACGACGGGCGCCCCCTCGGGCGCTCCCACGGCTGCCACGATCTTCCCGATCACGTTCGGATCGGTGAGGAAGTGCTGGCCGAGGCGTTTCTTCGGGCGGACGGGCATGGACCGGGTGTCGGGGCGCCGGAGGATAGCGCCGCTGAGGGGGCACCGCCGAGGGGGCCTGCCCATGAAGGCTCGGCGAAGCGTCGCGCCGGCGCTTGCCCCTCACGCAGCGTCAGGGTCGTACCCTCCCGGCGTCCTCCGATGCGTCGCCATGTCCGACCCGACCCCCGACCGGTTCCTGCGCGTGGGCGCGCTCGCCCGCCAGACGGGCCTGTCGGTCCGCACCCTCCACCACTACGACGCCGTCGGCCTGCTCGTGCCTTCGGCGCGGACCGCGGCCGGCCACCGCCGCTACAGCGCGGCCGACGTCGCGAGGCTCCAGCAGATCGTGTCCCTCCGCGCGCTCGGCCTCTCGCTGGGCGCCATCCGCGACGCGCTCGACGAAGACGGTCCGACGACGCGCGCCGTGCTAGAGCAACACCTCGCGCACCTCCGCGCGCAGGTCGCACGCCAGCAGCACCTCGCCGACCGGCTCGAAAGGCTCTCGGCGCACCTCGACCACACCGGAGGCGCTTCGGTCGAGGACCTCCTCCACCTCACCCGTCTCACGACCATGATCGAACAACACTACACCCCGGAGCAACGGGCCTACCTGGAGACGCGGCGTGCCGAGGTCGGCGACGCGCGCATCCGGGAGGTTCAGCAGGAGTGGGCCGCCCTCTTCGCCGCGCTCGACGAGCACCGCGAGGCGGGCACGGATCCGGCCGCGCCCGCGCTGCGGCCGTTCGCCGAGAAGGCCGAGGCCCTCATCGCCGAGTTCACCGGCGGCGACGCCGGCATCCGCGAGTCGCTCTCCACCGCCGCCCAGTCCGACGCGTCGGCGATGCGCTCGTCCTGGGGGATTACGGTGGAGCTCGGCGCGTACTACGGCCGCGTGATGGCGGCGCATCACGCCGACAGTGGACCCTAAGGCGGGAGGCATGACGGGAGGGCCCTCGCAGCGGACGGACCCGCAGGTCGTCGGAGAGCACGGGGATTGACTCCGCCTCCTGGTCGGGAGCCCGACGGTCCAATGGGCTGGGTCGTGGGCCCCCACTCGCCCGTCGGACGCGGCGGGAGGATGGGCCTGGCTACGTTGGGTTCTAGCTATTCAAAAACAAGGGTTTGACTTTGAAACATTTCTCGCCTATCGTGAGCGATGCCTCGCCGCCTCCCGACAGTGTCACGTGCGTGAGAGGGGCGGCTCCCTTCCCCACCTCTAGCCCCTTCCTCCCATGGTCAACGCTTTGCGCTTCTTCGGCGCCTTCGCCCTCATCGTGGCGCTGACGCCCCTCACCTCCGCGCAGGACTGCCGGTCGCTCCCGACCACCGACGGCCTCGTCCCGGCCGAGTGCGCGCAGTCCGACGCCACCCCCGACGCGCCCCCGGCCGCCGAGGCCCCCGGCGACATCTTCGGCTTCGACGC
>JAWWCA010000249.1:0-4389 GCA_033720695.1 Rubricoccaceae bacterium | reverse complement strand
GGCGGCGTGGTGCCGAGGAGGTAGGCGGGGTCCGACGGGTCGTCGGTCAGGCTGCCCGAGATCTTGGCGACGGTGTTGCAGTTGACGAGGGAGACGTAGACGGCGCTGCGGTCGGGCTCGAAGACCATGTAGTGCGGGCCGTTGGGGGCGCACGTCAGCCCGAGGTCGTCGAAGTCGATGGTGCGGATGACCTGCCGCCGCTCGGCGTCGAGGATGGCGACGGCGTTGGCCCCCTGGACGGCGGCGTAGAGGAGGTGCTCGGCGTCGGCGAAAGGGACGTCGCCGTCGTCGTTCCGGGCGCCGTCCTCGATCCAGCGCTTGAGGTAGCGGACCTCGTCGTCCTGGAGCGTGCGGAGGTTGGGGAACGGGATCGCGGCGTCGTCCGCCAGGTCCTCGACGAAGCGGATGAGGAAGCTGCCCTCGGCGTCGAACGGGACGATGGTCTCGCCCGGCGTGAGGGCCCCGTGCGCCTCGCCGTGCGCGCCGTGGTCGTCGTGCCCCGCGTGGGCGCCGAAGAGGGCATCCCAGGCGTAGTCGTCGAGGTCGCCCTCGGCGTCGGTCGCCGCCTCGGCGAAGACGTTTCGGGCGGCGAGGAGGGGCTGGACGTAGGCGCCGTAGTCGAGCTCGGCGACGGCGTCGAAGTCGATGGAGTCGGGGTCGAACCGCGTCGTGCCGGGGTCGCCGGCGTCGCAGCCGAGGAGGCAGAGGCCGAGGAGGAGGCCGAGCATGGGGCGGGGCATGGGGTGCGCGGAAGGAGAGCGCCGAAAGTACGGTGATCCCGTGCGGGTTCGTGCCCTCGCCGGGCCGCTTTCACGGGGTATCTTTGCGGCCCCTCTCCCGCGCCATGCCCCCCCCTCTCGCCCGCCCCCTCCGGCCGCTCACCCGCCGCTCCCGCGTCGCCGTCGCCGCCCCCGCCAGCGCCGCCCTCGACCCCGCCGACGCGGCCGCGGGCCTCGACGCCCTCCGCGCGCGCGGCCTGACGGTCGAGACCCTCCGCCCGATGAGCCCGCCGCCGCAGGGCTACCTCGCCGGCCCCGACGCGGCCCGCGCCGACGAGCTCAACCGGCTCCTCGCCCGCGACGACCTCGACGCCGTCTTCTGCCTCCGCGGCGGCTACGGCCTCCTCCGCCTCCTCGACCGGATCGACTACGCGGCCGCGCGGCAGCACCCCACCCTCGTCGTCGGCTACTCCGACATCACCGCGCTCCACCTCGCGCTGTGGGCGAAGGCGGGCCTCCCCGGCCTCAGCGGCCCCATGGTGGCGCCCGACTGGCCGACGCTCGACCGGGAGAGCGAGGACCAGTTCTGGCGGCTGGCCGGGGGCGCGGCGCCCGTCGCGATCCTCGGCCCCGGCGGGGAGGCGCTCGTGCCCATGCGCGAGGGCGCGGCCGAGGGCGTCCTCCTCGGCGGCAACCTCACGCTCGTCGCCGCCCTCCTCGGCACGCCCTACCTGCCCGACCTCGACGGCGCGGTCCTGTTCGCCGAGGAGGTGGGCGAGGCGCCCTACCGCGTCGACGGGCTCCTCGCGCGGCTCCGCCTCGCGGGCGTGCTCGAACAGCTCGGCGGCCTCGTCTTCGGCGCCTTCACCGGCGGCGACCCGCCCCCGAACCGCCCCTCCCTCTCGCTCGACGAGGTGCTCGAGCACTACGCCCAGTTCGTGCCGGGCCCCGTCGCCCGCGGCCTCGTTTACGGCCACTTCGTGCGCAAGAGCACGCTGCCCGTCGGCGTCCGCGCCCGCCTGGAGGTGGACGCCGAGTCGGCCGCCCTCACCGTCCTCGAACCCGTGACGCGCCATGCCTGAGCCCACGGCCGCGCCGATGCGCCTCGCCGTCTTCGCCTCCGGCGGCGGCTCCAACTTCGGCGCCATGCTGGCGGCCATCGACGCCGGCCGCCTCGACGCCGCGCCCGTCCTCCTCGTCGCCGACCGCCCCGGGACGGGCGCCGCCGAGAAGGCCGAGGCGCGCGCCGTGCCCGTCGCCGTCCTCCCCCCCGCCGACTTCGACGGCGAGGCCGCCTTCGCCGACCGGCTCCTCGACGCCCTCGGCCACAGCGGCGCCACGCACGTCGCCCTCGCGGGCTACCTCAAGAAGGTGCCGGCGCGCGTGGTGGCGGCCTACCGGCACCGGATGCTCAACGTCCACCCCGCCCTCCTCCCGGCCTTCGGCGGGAAGGGGTACTACGGCCAGCGCGTCCACGAGGCCGTGATCGCGCACGGCTGCCGCGTCTCCGGCGCGACGGTCCACCTCGTCGACGCCGAGTACGACACCGGCCCCATCGTGCTGCAGGAGCCCGTCCCCGTCCTCCCCGACGACACGCCGCGCGCGCGCGCCGCCCGCGTGCTCCAGGTCGAGCACCGGATCTACCCCGAGGCGCTCCAGCTCTTCGCCGCCGGCCGCGTGCGCGTCGAGGGCCGCCGCGTTTTCATCGAGGACGGAGGATAGGAGATGGCGAGGTCCGCCCGCTATCCTCTAACCTCCCTCCTCCCGTTCTCGTCTTCGCACGCATGATCTCCGTCAAAGACCTCCCCGCCCCCGAGGACCGCTACCCCGTCCGCCGCGCGCTCCTCTCCGTCTCCGACAAGACCGGGCTCGTCCCGTTCGCGCAGCGACTCCATGCCCTCGGCGTCGAGCTGCTCTCGACGGGGGGGACGGCCCGGGCGCTGCGCGAGGCCGACCTGCCCGTCCGGGACGTGGCCGCCGTCACGGGCTCGCCCGAGCTGCTCGACGGCCGCGTCAAGACGCTCCACCCGAAGGTCCACGCCGGCATCCTCGCCCGCCGCACGGACGCGGAGGACCTCGCCCAGCTCGACGAGCACGGCATCGGCCTCATCGACCTCGTCGTGGTCAACCTCTACCCCTTCCGCGAGGCCGTGGCGACGGAGGGCGTTACCGACGCCGAGGCCGCCGAGAACGTGGACATCGGCGGGCCGACGATGGTGCGAGCCGCGGCCAAGAACTGGTTCTTCGTCGGCGTCGCGACCGACCCGGCGCAGTACGCCGGCGTGGCCGACGAGCTGGAGGCGAACGGCGGCACCCTCGGCATGGACACGCGCCGCGCCCTCGCCCGCGACGCCTTCGCGCAGACGGCCGCCTACGACCGCGCCATCACGGCCTACCTCAGCGAGGAACGGACGTGGAGCGAGCTCACCGCCGAGGCCACGGAGACGATCCGAAGGCTGCTGTACCCGGAGGCGCTGTCGGCGCTCGGCGAGCGGGTCGGCTCCATCCGGGCCGAGGACATCGAGGCGGCGCTCAAGAAGGTGCGCGACCAGGGGGCGGCTGGCGCCGCCGCCCTCCTCAAGACCGAGGTGGCGCCGCGCCCCTCGTTCGAGCACGACGCCCCCCTCCACCTCCGCCTCCCGAAGGCGCAGCCGCTCCGCTACGGCGAGAACCCGCACCAGCGCGGTGCCCTCTACGGTCACCCCGAGCGGTTCTACACCCAGCACCACGGCAAGGCCCTCTCGTTCAACAACCTCCTCGACCTGAGCGCCGCGCTCCGCCTCATCGCCGAGTTCGAGAGCGCGCCCCCGACCGTCGCCATCCTCAAGCACACGAACCCGTGCGGCGTCGGCACGGCCGACAGCCTCGCGGCGGCCTACGCCAAGGCGTTCGCGACGGACCGCCAGAGCCCCTTCGGCGGCATCGTCGTCGTCAACCGGGCGCTCGACTGGGCCGCGGCCGAGGCCATCGACGCCGTCTTCACCGAGCTCGTCATCGCCCCCGCGTACGAGGAGGGCGTGCTCGACGTCCTGACGGCGAAGAAGAACCGCCGGCTCATCGAGGTGGCGCAGTCGGCCCGCGCCGACGACGCGCCCGACATCCGCTCCGTCGTCGGCGGCCTCCTCGTGCAGGAGGCCGACCCGGCGCTCGCCGACGCCGACGCCATGCGCGCCGACTGGACGGTGGCGACCGAGCGGGCGCCGAGCGAAGGGGAGTGGGCCGACCTCGACTTCGCGTGGCGCGTCTGCAAGCACGTCAAGAGCAACGCCATCGTCTACGCGAAGGACGGCGCCACGCTCGGCATCGGCGCCGGGCAGATGAGCCGGATCGACGCGAGCGAGATCGCCGTGGCGAAGGGGGCCAAGAGCGGGCTCGACTTCGCCGGCTGCGTCGTCGCCTCGGACGCGTTCTTCCCCTTCGCCGACGGCCTCGTGGCCGCCGCCGAGGCCGGCGCGACGGCCGCCATCCAGCCCGGCGGCTCCGTCCGCGACGACGAGGTGATCGCCGCGGCGGACGAGCGCGGCCTCGCGATGGTGTTCACCGGCGCCCGCCACTTCCGGCACTGAAGATCCCTGACACGGCCGAGCTGTCATTGCGAGCGCAGCGAAGCAATCTCGCCCGTATCGCTCTGGTCAGCCCAGATTGCTTCGTCGCTCCGCTCCTCACGCGG
>JAWWCA010000248.1:0-4433 GCA_033720695.1 Rubricoccaceae bacterium | reverse complement strand
TCATGCTCACCGCCCGCACCGGCGAGCGCGACGAGATCGCCGGCCTCGAAGCCGGCGCCGACGACTACCTCGTCAAGCCGATCTCGCCGCGGCTCCTCGTGAGCCGGCTCCGGGCACTGCTCCGGCGGGGTGAGCGGGAGGAGGCCGCCACGACGTCCCAGCTCCGCGCGCACGACCTCCTCATCGACCGTGAGCGGTACGTCGTCGAGCGTGCGGCAGAGGGCGAGCCGGAGACGTTCCGGCTTCCCCGCAAGGAGTTCGAGCTGCTCTACTTCCTCGCGTCCCACCCCGGACGCGTCTTCACGCGCGAAGAGCTCCTCGACGCTGTGTGGGGGACGGACGTGTACGTGGTGGACCGGACCGTGGACGTGCACGTGCGGAAGATCCGCGAGAAGCTGGGGAGCCACTACATCGGGACCGTGAAGGGGGTCGGGTACACGTTCGCGGAGGCGCTGGAGGTTGAGGACCGCTAGGCGCGGGGGCGCCCGGCGCCGTCTCACCGCCGTAGCTTGCCCTCCGCTCCGCCATGCTGGCCCCCGTGCGCTCATACAACCGCCTCGCGCTCCGCCTCGCCGCCGTCGTGGGCGTCGCCGCCGTCGCCGCGGTCGCCGTCGCGCTCTGGCTGCCGCTCGGGCCGGTGGGACAGGCGGTGGTGGTGGCCGTTGTCGGGGCGGCTTCTGCCTACGCTGCTGCGCACGCGTTCGTCGCTCGGCGGCTCGAACTGGCGCGGCAGACGCTCCGCGAGGCGCGGAAGCGGCGGTTCGAGGCCCTCGCCAACCTCCAGCGCGGCCCCGCCCGCGACGAGCTCGACGACCTCATGTACCAGGTCTACCGCGCCGGGCGCGCGCTGCAGGAGGAGATCGAGCGACTCGAGACGCTCGAAAACTACCGCCGCGAGTTCCTCGGCGACGTCAGCCACGAGCTTCGCACCCCCATCTTCGCCGTCTCCGGCTTCGCGGAGAGCCTCCTCGACGGCGCCCTCGACGACGAGCGCGTGCGCCGCCGCTTCGTCGAGAAGATCCTCGCCAACGCCCACCGCCTCGACGCCCTCACGCGTGACCTCGCCGAGATCTCGCGGATCGAGACCGGCGACCTCCAGATGACGATGGAGCCGTTCGACCTCCAGGGGCTCGTGGTGGAGGCGGTGGAGTCGCTGGAGAAGCTGGCCCGCACCCGCGGCGTCCATCTCGGCCTCGACCTCCCGTCCCCGGTGCCGCGCGCGGTGGGCGACCGAGATCGGCTCCGCCAGGTGCTCACCAACCTCGTCGAGAACGCCATCGAGTACAACGAGCCGGGAGGGCGCGTGACGGTGGCCGTGGAGCGGCTCGAGGGGGTTGGGGGGGCGCCGCCGCGTCTCCACGTCGCCGTCGGGGACGACGGGATCGGGATCCCGGAGGCGCTCATCCCGCGCTTGACCGAGCGGTTCTTCCGCGTGGACAAGAGCCGCTCGCGCGCGCAGGGCGGGACGGGCCTCGGCCTCGCCATCGTGAAGCATATCCTCGAAGCGCACGGGCAGCGGCTCCGGATCGAGAGCCGGCCGGGGGCCGGCTCCACGTTTGCCTTCCGGCTGCCAGAGGCCGAGCCGCGCGAGGCCAAGCGCCGCCTCGTGCTGCGGGAGGCGCCGGCCGCGCCCGCCGGGTCCGATTGAGGGGCCGCCCGGGGCGGTGTGGTTCACGTGCTCACTGTGTGGAACACGGCGGACCCTCTCCCGGGTACCAGCGCGGTCCTACCCGCTCCCGCTCCCATGCACCTCGCCGAGCTGATCCGGCAGTCCCGGTTCGCGTCTCCCGCACAGGAGGCGGTCCTCAACCTGATCGCGACCGAATCGTGGGTGACGGGGGAGATCGCCACGGAGCTGGCCGAGTACGACATCACCCCCACCCAGTACAACGTGCTGCGGATCCTGCGGGGGGGGCATCCGGAGCCCTACACCTGCTCGATGATCGCTGAGCGGTTGCTGGACCGGACGCCCGACGTGACGCGGTTGCTGTGCCGGATGGAGCGCGAGGCGCTCGTCACCCGCCGCCGCGGCGCGCACGACCGCCGCGTCGTCGAGGTCTCCATCACGGCGAAGGGGCTCGACCTCCTCGAGCGGCTCGACGATCCCGTCCGCGCCCTCATGGAGCGCATCACGCGTCACCTCTCCGACGACGAGCTGCAGACGCTCTCGGGGCTTCTCACGCAGCTCCGCACCGACCAGGCCTAGCCGCGCTCTGCGCAAGCGTGCCGGGGAGGATCACCGGCGAGGCACCCGCTCCGAGATGTAGAGCGTGGCCGGCTGCCCCGCCGCGCCTTGGGTGTAGCTGCCCACCCACACGCTGTACCGCCCCGAGGACGGCCGATCCAGGATGATGGCAGGATTGCTCCCCTCGAAGTCGTCGCTGCAGTGCCAGCGGCCGTCGGCGTCGTGGAGGAGGAGCGTGGTGTCTTCCCGGGAGCGGACGTAAAAGACGAGGCGCCCCTGGCCGGCCGTGTAGGTGAGGGCGAGCGTCGGTTGCGCGTTGCGGATGTAGCCGGCGCAGCCGTTCCCAGAGATCGCGTTGCGGTCTCCGCCCCCCGCCCGAACCTCAACGACGTGGGGGTCCGGCGTGAAGGCGGCCTCCAGCACGACGCTCGCCTGAGCCCGCCCGTGGGCGTCGGGCTGCGCGGCAGCGGCGGCCCCCCAGAGCCCGAAACAGATCACGAAGGCCAGACGCGTCGGGGAGCAGAGCCGGGTCATGGTCGCGGGGGGTTGGTGCGCGCACACACTGTTCCAACGCCGCAGGCAGGGCCATAGTACGACGTTTCCATCAGTCCGCAACAAACGCGGTGCCACGCGCGGCGCCTGGACCCACGGGCCGGACACGCCCGAGGGCGCGTCCGGCCATCTCGCCCTTTGGGCGCCGATCGGCGGGGCGCCGCCCCGCCGCGACTCAGCGCGGGTCGCGCTCGGCAACGACGAGCGTGGCGTCGGCGCCTCCGGTCTGGGAGTACGTCCCTACCCATACGTTGTAGAGCCCGCCCTCCGGCGCCTCGACCACAATCGCGGGGTTGCGCTCGATGGCGTCGTCGTTGCAGCGCCAGCTTCCATCCGGGAGGTTGACCACGAGGGTGAGGTCGTCGTCGGACTCGGTGTAGAAGGCGAGGAGATCGCCCTCGCCGTCGTAGAGCACGTTGAGGTCGGGCTCCCCGTTGTCGATGTAGCCGACGCAGCCGAAGCCGGAGACGGAGACGGCGTCGGGGCCGCCGGCCTCGACCGGGGTGCTGCGGGCGTCGAAGCCGGCGTCGAGGGGGAGCGTGCCGTGGGCGGGCGACGCGAAGAGGCTGATGTCCTCGCCGCCCCCGTAGACCCCCTCCTCCGGGAAGTCCTCCTCGATGAAGTCCTCGGCGGTGGGGCCTCCGACCTCGGAGACGAAGAGCGTCGCGCCGATCGGAGGCTCGGTGCGGGCGCGCGACGAGTAGGTGCCCACCCAGACGGCGTAGCGGCCGGCGGAGGCCGGATCGACGGCGAGGCCGGGGTCGAAGCCGTCGGCGTCGTCGTTGCAGGAGAGCGCGCCGTCGGGTCCCATGACGACGAGCGTGAGGTCTTCCTCGCTCGCGGCCCGCGCGTACAGGTAGAGCGGCCCGCTGCCGCCGTAGTCCAAGACGGCGGTGGGGGCGGCGGCGTCCACGAACCCGGCACAGCCGTCGAAGGCGAGGGCGGAGGTCTCGCCGCCAGCCTCCACATCGAGCTCGAAGGGGTCCGGCGAGAACCCGGCGTCGAGCGTGATGCGCCCGGCGCTCGGCGTGCCGTCGGGGTCAAGCATGGCGCCGTCTCGTTGCGCCGATACGTAGAGCGTCGCAGGCGCCTCCATCCCTGCATCGCCCGAGAACGTCCCGACCCAGACGGCGTAGCGCCCGGCCGTCGGCCCCACGACCAGGCCGGGGTTGAGCCCCTCGTCGTCGTCGTTGCACAGCCACTCGCCCGAGGGCGTGTGGACGAGGAGCACGGTGTCGGTGGAGGCGCGGACGAAGAGGTCGACCGACTCGTTGCCGCCGTAGGCGAGCACGGCCGAGGGAGCGGCGTCCACGAAGCCGGGGCAGTCGGGGGCGGCCTCGGCAGCCTCCACCGAGCCCCCAGCCATCACGTCCATGGCGTACGGGTCGGGAGCGAAGCCGGGGGCGAGCGTCGCGGTGCCGGCGGTGGGCGCCGCGTCGGGGGTCGGCTGAGCGAGGGCGGCCGAGGCGAGCGCCACAGTGGCGAGGGCCACGGTCAGGAGAGCGCCGGGGCGGGGCGTGCGGAGCATGGAGCAGCGGGTGGTGTGGAACGGGCGGCGCACCCTACGGCAGGGGGGCGCGGAGGATGCGGGGGGCGTGCAAACGAGAGCCGCCCGGCGGCAAGACCGGGCGGCTCTGCAGACGCGGGTCATGGACCTCAGCGGGGGTCCACCTCGGAGATGAACAGGGTCGCCTCG
>JAWWCA010000247.1:0-4440 GCA_033720695.1 Rubricoccaceae bacterium | reverse complement strand
TACTAGAAGCCCCCCTCCGATCAGGACCGAGCCCGCGATCGCGTCGCCGTCGCCGCTCGTGGGGTCGGCGGCGATCAGAGCGATGCCGGCGCCAACGGGGACGAGCGTACCGGCGAGAGCGTAGACCCATGCTCCGCGCCGCGCCCGTCCGGCCGCATCGACCCGGAGGTGCAGTGGGGGGGCCAGGGAGACGAGCGCGGGGTGCGGCTCGGGCGAGGCGAGAACGAGGCCCGAGGTGTCGGGGCGTTGGGCGTGAGCGGCCGTCGCCCACGAGAGGAGGAGGCCCACAAGGAGAGCGCACTTCATGGGAGGAGCCGCAACGCGGCCGAGCGAGCGCGGCGACGTTACTCACCGGTACATTCCTGCGCAAGAGGGGGCGGCTCCTCCGCGAAAAGAAACCCGAGCGCCGGGGCGGCGGTGTATCCGCGCGGCCTACCCCCTCCGCCATGCCCGATCTCTTCGAACGCTACGCTCCCCATTGGCTCAACCGTGCCGACCGGCGCATCGCCGCGTGGATGGCCGAGCACGGACCGACGCTGCTCCGCTACGCCGTCGGCCTCGTGTTCATCTGGTTCGGGGGCCTCAAGCTGTTCGAGGGCGCCAGCCCGGCCGAGGCGCTCGTCAAGCGGACGGTCTACTGGTTCGAGCCCGCGTGGTTTTTCCCGCTCCTGGGCGTGTGGGAGGTCGCGATCGGGGTCGGGCTCCTCGTCAAGCCGCTCGTTCGCCTCGCCATCCTCCTCCTCTTCCTCCAGATGCCGGGGACGTTCATGCCCCTCGTGATCGTGCCGGAGGCGTGCTGGGAAGCGTTCCCGTTCGTGCTCACGCTCGAAGGGCAGTACATCGTCAAGAACCTCGTGATCATCGCCGCCGCGCTCGTCGTGGGCGGGACGGTGCGGGCCGAGACCGACGCGCCGCGGCCTCACCCGGCCAGCGCGCGGTAACGGGCCACGAGGCCGTAGGCCGCCACGCCGAAGGCGACCGAGACGTTGAGCGACGCCTTCACCCCGTACTGCGGCAGGGCGAGGACGAGATCGGCCGCGGCGAGGAGGTCGGGGGCGACCCCCGAGATCTCGTTGCCGAGCACCAGCACGAGCGGGAAGTGCCCGGCGGTGACGTCCTCCGGGGCAACCGCCCCGTCCGCCCGCTCCAGCGCTGCGACGGTCGTGCCTTCGTCTCGGAGCTGCCGGAGGAGGACGAGGGGGTCGGCGTGGTGGCTCCACGGGACGGCGTCCTGGGCGCCGAGCGCCGTCTTGATCACGCCCCGATGCGCGGGCGTCGGGGTGAAGCCAGTGAGGTAGACGTGCCGGAGCCCCGCCGAGTCCGCCGTACGGAAGACGGAGCCGACGTTGTGCGCCGAGCGGAGGTCGTGGGCGACGACGGCGATGGGGTGGGGGAGCACGGTGGACGGTGGACGGTGGACGGTTTCGACAGGCCGGGCGGGAGAAGTTCCCCGTCCTCGCGTCCTCGTCCTGCCTCCCCGATACCAACGGGGACCGTGGGGCGGCTGTGGCGTACACGCACCGCCACTCTCACCTGCAACGTCCCCTCATGCCCCCTCTCCACCGCCTGCTCCCGGGGCTCGTCGCCCTCCTCGTCCTCGTACCCACGGCGGCGCTCGCCCCCGGCTGCACGACGCTCCAGCAACTCGCCGCCCTCCAGCAGGTCGACTTCGGCCTCACCGGCGTGGACGACGGCCGCCTCGCCGGGGTCAACATCGACCGAGTCCGTTCGACGCAGCAGCTCCGACCGACCGACCTCGCGCGGCTGACGGCCTCGGTCGCGCAGGGCGACCTGCCCCTCGCGTTCACCCTCCACGTGGACGCCACCAACCCGGAAGAGAACGGCGTCCCGGCTCGCCTCGTCCAGCTCGACTGGACCCTCCTCGTCGACGGCGCCGAGACTGTCAGCGGCATCTTCAACGACGACCGCCTCATCGAGCCCGGCACGACGGCCGACCTCCCCATCTCGATCCGCCTCGACCTCCTCGACTTCTTCCAGGACAGCGCGCCGGAGCTCATCGGCCTCGCGCTCAACCTCGCCGGCGCCGGCGGCGATCCGGCCCGGCTCTCGCTCCGCGCCCGGCCGACGATCAACACCGCCATCGGGCCCATCACGTACCCCGGCACCATCACGATCTCCTACACCGTCGGACGGTAGCACGCGCTGGCCGACGGAGCGCGACCGGGGCGTCCGAAACGAAAGAGCGGGCAGGGCCACCGCACCCCGCCCGCTCCCGGTTCGCCCGTGACGGGGCCGGCCGGATCAGCGGTCGAGCCAGGACGTCAGTCGGAGGGCGAACACATCGGAGCACCTGCGTGTGCGAGCGGCTTCGTGGGACTCGGAGCGCAAGGCAGAGCGCGGGGGCAGGGGGGAGAGGGTGTGCTAAAAAATTAGCATTTGAAGATGCGAACGTCCCCCCGGCGAGCAAGGGGGGAGCCCAATGGGCCCGCCTGAGCGTCGGGTGGGGGTGTCCCTACGACGAGACCCGTCGGCGGCAGGTTACACCTCCGAGAAAAAACCGGCCGCTCGGGAGAGCGGCCGGCGCAGGGGGGTGGGGAGCAGGGAGGGCTACGCAGGCGTGCCCGCCGCGGCGAAGGCCTCCACGATGGCCTCGTTGAAGGCGGGGAGGTCGTCGGGCTTCCGGCTCGTGGTGAGGTTGCCGTCGCGGACCACCTCCTGGTCCACCCAGTCGGCTCCGGCGTTCTTGAGGTCGGTCTGGATGGTGTGGTAGGAGGTCATCCGCCGGCTCTCCACGACGCCCGCGTCGATGAGCGTCCAGGGCCCGTGGCAGATGGCGGCGACGGGCTTTCCGCGGTCGAAGAAGTGCCGGACGAAGGCCTGGGCCTTCTCCTCGCGGCGGAGCTTATCGGGGTTCATGACCCCGCCGGGGAGGACGAGCGCGTCGTAGTCGGCGGGGTCGGCGGCGTCGAGCGTCCGGTCCACGTCGTAGGAGTCGCCCCAGTCGGTGCGGTCCCACGCCTTGATGGGGCCGGACGTCGGGGAGACGAGGTGGCAGGTGGCGCCGGCGGCTTCGAGGGCCTTGCGCGGCTCGGTGTACTCGACCTCCTCGAACCCCTGCGTGGCGAGGAGGGCGACGGTGAGGCCGTTGAGCGTCGGATCGTTCATGGGTATGGAGGGGGGATGGGACGAGAGGTGGGAGTTGAAAGAGGGCGGAAGGCGAGGGGTTTCTCGGCGTTTCCCCGATTCGCTCGCACAGGGGAGGGGGTTGCTCCGAGAAGTCTTCACCGCGCAAAACCTTGGCGTTGTGGGGTGCATCCCGTACCTTATCAAGCTCCCCAAGCACCATTCGCGCGTGATCGTAGCCATCGACGGGCCCGCCGGCTCCGGCAAGAGCACCACGGCGCGGCGCGTCGCCGAGAAGACGGGGTGGCTCTACCTCGACACCGGGGCGATGTACCGGGCCGCCGGGCTCGCCTTCCTCCGCGAGGAGGCCCCCTTCACCGCCGAGGCCGCCGCCCGCCTTATGCCAGGCACGACGGTGGACCTCACGCCGGCCGCCGGCGACCCCGCCGGCCTCCGCGTGACCCTCGACGGCGACGACGTCACCGACGCGATCCGCACGACGGCGGTGAGCCGCGCGGCCAGCCAGGCCGCCACGCTCGCGCCCGTGCGCGAACGGCTCGTCGAGGCCCAGCGGCGCATCGCCCGCCGCGAGGTCGCCGCCGGCCGTGGCGTGGTGCTCGAGGGGCGCGACATCGGCACCGTCGTCTTCCCCGACGCCGACGTCAAGTTCTTTCTGACCGCGGACCTCGCGGCGCGCGCCCGTCGGCGCCACGCCGAGCTCGCCGCCCGGCACGGGTCCGACGCCCCCGCCCTCGGCGACGTCTCGGACGACCTCGACGAGCGCGACCGCCGCGACGCCGGCCGCGCCCTCGCCCCGCTCCGCCCCGCCCCCGACGCCGTCCACCTCGACACGACGGCGCTCTCGGTCGCGGAGCAGGTCGAGCGCGTGCTCGACGCCATCCGTGCCCGCGGCGGCGCCGTGCCGTCGTAGCGGCCGGCGACCCCCCACCCCTGTTCTTTCCGGCCCGTCCGGGCGGCTCCGAGAGGCCGCCCGGCGGGGACGTTCAACCAGCCAACCCCTGGCGCGCACTGCCCCCCTCTCGACCCGCTCCCGCTTCGGCGGCGCGGGACGGCGGGCCGCCCCCTCCCTCTATGTCTGAAGAGACCAAGAACCCCACCCCCGAGACCGCCGAGCCCACGGCGTCCGCCACCGAAGAGCCGACCGCGCCTGAGGCCGGCGACGGCGCCCCCGACGGCGCCCCCGAGGCTGCTGAGGCGCCCCAGGCCGACGCGCAGCCGGACACGTGCGTTCGAGAATCGGCCTATTTCAGCCTGGAGCGCCAGCGCTGCGCGGCTGGCTTGCACTGCGTGAACCTCCGTAGGCTCACGGGCACCGAATACCGCGGTCAGCCCCGC
>JAWWCA010000246.1:0-4509 GCA_033720695.1 Rubricoccaceae bacterium | reverse complement strand
TCTGCTGGGGGCCGGGGGGGGGGGGGGGCGGCGTGCGCTCCAGGACGGCTAGCGCTCCAGGACGGCGAGGCCGGGCAGCGTCTTGCCCTCGACGTACTCCAGCATGGCGCCGCCGCCCGTCGAGACGTGCGAGACGGCGTCGGCCAGGCCGGCCTCGTTGAGCGCCGCCACGGAGTCGCCGCCGCCGACGACGGTGAGGGCGCCGCCGCGGCGCGTGGCCTCGGCGAGGGCGTGGGCCACGGCGACCGTGCCCTCGGCGAACGGCGCCATCTCGAAGACCCCCATCGGGCCGTTCCAGAGGACCGTCGCGGCGTCCTCGATCACGGTCGCGTAGCGGGCGCGCGTGGCCGGGCCGATGTCGACGCCCATCCAGCCGTCGGGGATCTCGCCCTCGACGACGCGGGTGGCGGCGTCGGCGGCGAAGCGGTCGGCGACGACGTGGTCCGTCGGGAGAAGGAGGCGGGTGCCGACGCGCTCGGCGAGGCGGAAGGCCTCCTCGGTCCGGTCCTCCTCCACGAGCGAGTCGCCGGTGCTGTGCCCCAGCCCGGCGAGGAAGGTGTACGCCATCGCGCCGCCGACGAGCACCTGGTCGGCCTTCTCGAGGAGCGCCTCGATGACGCCGAGCTTGTCGGAGACCTTGGCGCCGCCGAGGACGGCGACGAACGGGCGGTCGGGCGCCTCCAGCGCCTTCTTCAGGAACGCCACCTCGCGCTCCACGAGGAGGCCGGCCGCGCGGGCGCCGAGGAGGCCGGCGGCGCCCTCGGTCGAGGCGTGGGCGCGGTGGACGGCCCCGAAGGCGTCGGAGACGTAGACGTCGCCGAGGGCGGCGAGCTGCCGGGCGAGGGCCGGGTCGTTCCGGGTCTCGCCCGGGAGGAACCGGGTGTTCTCCAGGAGCACCACGGCGCCCTCGGGCGCCGCCGCCACGCACCGCTCGGCCGCCTCGCCGACGGTCGCGTCGCAGAACACGACGGGCGCGTCGAGGAGCCCGTCGAGGTGCTCGGCGACGGGGCGGAGGCTGAGGGCCGGGTCCGGACCACCCTTGGGTCGGCCGAGGTGGCTCAGGAGGATGGGCCGGCCGCCCCGCGCGAGGATGGCCTGGACGGTCGGGAGCGCGCCCCGGATGCGGGTGTCGTCCGTCACGCGGCGGGCGCCGGAGGCGTCCTCGTCGAGCGGCACGTTGAAGTCGACGCGGACGAGGACGCGCTTGCCGGCGAGGTCGAGGTCGTGGAGGGTGGTCATGCGGCGGGATCCGGCCGTCGTGATGGGGAAGGAGGACGGGCCCCTCCTGCATCACGACGGACGCGATAGAACGGCGTCGGCTAGAACGACATCAGCTTCTGCACGAGGTCCACGGTGCGGCTGGCGTAGCCCCACTCGTTGTCGTACCACCCGACGACCTTGACGAGGGTGCCGTCGGCCATCGTCGAGGGGCTGTCGAAGATGCACGAGTGGGGGTTGTGGACGATGTCGGTCGAGACGAGCGGGTCGGTGCTGTACTCGAGGATGCCCTGGAGCGGTCCGGCGGCGGCCTTCTGGAAGGCGTCGTTGACGGCCTCGGCCGACGGCGAGCCGCGGAGGACGGCCGTGAGGTCGGTGAGCGAGCCGTCGGGGACGGGGACGCGGAGGGCGAAGCCGTCGAGCTTGCCCTGGAGGTGGGGGAGGACGAGGCCGACGGCCTTGGCGGCGCCCGTCGTCGTCGGGATGATGGAGAGGGCGGCGGCGCGGGCGCGGCGGAGGTCCGAGTGCGGGGCGTCCTGGAGGCGCTGGTCCGAGGTGTAGGCGTGGACCGTGGTCATGAACCCCTTCTCGACGCCGAACGCGTCGTCGAGCACCTTCACCATCGGGGCGAGGCAGTTCGTCGTGCACGAGGCGTTCGAGACGATCTCCTCGTCGCCCGTCAAGACGTCGTCGTTGACGCCCATCACGACGGTGGCGTCCACGTCGCCCTTGGCGGGGGCCGAGATCACGACCTTCCGGGCGCCACCCTGGAGGTGCAGCGCCGCCTTCTCGCGCGAGCGGAAGACCCCCGTCGACTCGACGACGACGTCGGCGCCGAGGTCGCCCCACGGGAGCTGCGCCGGGTCGCGCTCGGCGAAGACCTTGAACCGGTCGCCGTCGACCACGAGCGCGTCGCCGTCGGCGCGGACGTCGCCGGGGTAGCGGCCGTGGACGGAGTCGTACTTGAAGAGGTGCGCGAGCGTCGCGGCGTCGGTGAGGTCGTTGACGGCGACGACGTCGAAGGCGTCCTGGTCGCCGCGCTCGAGGATGGCGCGGAAGACGAGGCGGCCGATGCGGCCGAAGCCGTTGATCCCGATCTTGATAGCCATGGGCGAGAGGGGGAGGAGGGAGGGAGGTCCAGAGAGGGCCGGGGGCCGGCGGGAGGACGTTACACCGCCGCTCGAAACGCGTTCGGTGAAAACGACGACAATAGCTCCCCTGCGGCCTCGCACGCGCGATTCCGGGGGCCCCTCCCGATTGCCGCCCGCTTCCGGCGGAGCCTATCTTGTCGGCTCCGCCCGCGCGAGGGCCGCCGCCCCGCGCCCGTCGCCCTCCCCGAACCCACCCGGCCCCCTCCGGCCCCCGCCCATGTCCATGCTCAAAGCGCCCAAGCAGGTCAGCCGCCGCCACGAGCTGCGCGAGGACCAGCTCGCCACGGCGACCGCCCGCGGCATGACGTTCTTTGAGGAGCACCGGGCGGCCATCATCGGCGGCGCCGTCGCCGTCGTCCTTCTCGTCGCCGCGATCATGGCGTGGGGGTGGTACCGGACGCAGCAGAATCAGGCCGCCGCCGAGGCCCTCGGCGCCATCCTCGCCACCTACGAGCAGGGCGACTACGAGCAGGCCCTCGAAGGCACCCCCGAGGCCGCCGGCCTCCTCGAGATCGCCGACGAGTACGGCGCCACCGAGACCGGCAACCTCGCGACGTTCTTCGCCGCCGACGCCCTCTACCAGCTCGGCCGCTACGACGAGGCCCTGGAGCGGTTCGAGGACTACGACGGCAGCGGCGACGTCCTCGGCGCGAGCGCCCTCGCGGGCGAGGCCGCCATCTACGAGGGGCGCGGCGAGCACGACCGCGCCGGCGACCTCTACCTCCGCGCCGCCGACGCCGTCGAGTCGGCCGCCACGACGCCGGACTACCTCATGGCCGCCGGCCGCAACTACGAGGCGGCCGGGGACTACGCCGCCGCGCAGCGGGCCTACGAGCGGTTCCTGGAGGACTGGGAGGACACCGCGAACGCGCGCGTCGTCCAGGCCCTCCTCGCCCAGGCCGAGGCCGCGCAGGCGGACTAGCGGCACCCCCACGACAGCACGGGAGGGCGGCGGAGCGGGGCTCTGCCGCCCTCGTCCGTTCTGGCGCCGACGCTGCGGTGCAGCGGG
The DNA here is from genome assembly GCA_033720695.1 of Rubricoccaceae bacterium. Lineage (GTDB taxonomy): Bacteria > Bacteroidota > Rhodothermia > Rhodothermales > Rubricoccaceae > DATGQT01. The sequence continues at coordinate 1,131 of JAWWCA010000246.1, read as the reverse complement.
CCCTGCTGGGGAGGCGCCGCCGCATCGGCGATGGGTTGGAGAATCCGTTCCCGGGCCCTATCCTCTCGGTGCTTCTGTCTTCTCGTATCCGCATCGTCTACCGGTAGCGACGATGACGACCCCGGCTCTCCGGCACGCCCTCCTCCTCGCGGCTGTGGCGGGGACCCTTTTCCCCGCCGCTCCGTCGGCGCAGGGGCTCCCCGAGGGCGGACTGCACGAGGGCGGGCTCCCGGCCGGGCTCCCCGCCCCCGGCGACGGGTTCACGTGGGAGCGCGTCGGCGACCGCGGGCTTGAGGTCGACCACCTCACCTTCGGCCTCGACTCCACGCTCTGGGCCGTCGGTGGCCTCGACCCTCACCGCCTCGACCTCTCGGGCGGGTTCCCCGGGGTGTGGGTGCTCCTCACCGACCTGTACCCCATCGACCGCCTCCTCGCGCTCGGGCGAGGGGCCGAGGGCGACACCCTCCTCGGCGTCAGCCCAGGCAGGGTGTTGCGCTCGACCGACGGGGGGGGGACGTGGCAGGAGGTATATGACCGTGGCGGCGGCGGGCTCTACGAGGTGCCTTCCGGCTACCCCTTCGCCGGCCGCCTCTTCGCCAGCGCCTTCGACGCCGACCCCCGCACGATCTTCTACTCCGACGACCGAGGGGCGACGTGGACCGAGGGGGAGGTGCCCGGCCAGCCGGGGAGCTACGCCTACGCCAGGGCCTTCGTCGCCCTCCCGCCCGGCTCGCCGCACCCCGGCCGGCTCCTCGCCGCGGGGCGGTGGGGCATCAACGTCTCCGACGACGGGGGCGACACCTGGGTCGAGAGCGGGCTCTGGCGCGTGCTCTACTACTCCAACGATGCCGTCGACGTCGTGAACGGGGTGGGCGGCGAGCCGGGCGGTGGGGTCGTGACGGGGGGGTGCGTCGTGGGGCTCCCGGACGCCCGGGTGTGGGCGAGCGCGGACGGGGGCACGACGTGGGCGGCGGGGCCCGGGGGGATCGACGGCCTCTTCCTCCCCGAGGGGCCGCCGTACGGCGAGGGCCCGCATCCGGCGCTCTCGGTGGGGGCGCGAGCGCGCTCGTGGTGCTCTACGGGGGCACGGTCTACCGCACCGACGACGCCGGGCAGGCGTGGGCCCCGGTC
>JAWWCA010000245.1:0-4628 GCA_033720695.1 Rubricoccaceae bacterium | reverse complement strand
TCGAACTTCCTCCACTACACCCCCTTCGTCTACCTCCGCTCCCACCGCGGCTCGCTCCCCCACGACGACGCCTCGCCCCTCGACGAGGGGGCCGAGGAGGCCGCCCGCGCCGTCGGCGGCGACGGGGCCGTCTGAGGGCGCGGGCGCGCGGAGGAGGGGGGCCGTCCGAGGGGGCGGGCTGGATGGGTTGTATGGGTGACGAAACGGGCGGATCTTGCGGCCTCTCCTTCCGTACCCCGCCTCTCCCTCACCGGCCGTCCCCCGCCATGCCTCGCTGCCTGCTCTGCGCCCTCGCCCTCCTCGCCGTCGCGGTCCTCGGCGGCTGCGACACCGACAACCCGTCCTCGCCGCTGGAGGAGGTCCAGGGCGTCTACGCCTTCACCGAGCTCCGCTTCGACCCCTCGCAGCCGCAGGTGCTCGAGGACGTGATCGTGCACGAGCGCCTCGTCCAGTCGAACACGAGCATCGAGATCTTCGGCGCCGGCCCGGCCCTCATCCGGTTCCAGCTCGAAGGCGGCCCCACCGTCCGCGCCGACGCCGTCGCCACGGCCACGCGCTCGACGGTCCGCCTCACGGCGGAGACCGAGCAGGACGCCGCACGGCTCGCCCAGATCCTCCTCCCGCCCACGATCACGCTCAGCCGCAGCACCGACGGCGACCGCCTCTCGGGCGACTTCATGACGACGGCCAACCTCCAGGCCTACGACCCCGAGCTCTACGGCGGCCTCGTCGCGCAGCCCGGCACGCTCACGATCACGCTGGACCGGGCCACGTCCCGAGGGGACTAGGCCCCGGCTAGAAGTCGATCCGGGCGCGGACGTTCACGGTGCGCGGGGTCAGCCGCGTCGGGACGCCCTCGAAGAAGCCGCGCCCGCTGTCCACCCAGTCGAAGAGGATCGTGTTCTTCATGTCGAACACGTTGAGGACCTCGGCGGTGAGCTTGAGGTGGATCGGGCCGGCGAACGACCGCCCGACGCGGACCTGCTTCGTCGCGCCCATGTCGAACCGGAAGTACTCCGGGTAGCGCCCGTCCGAGCGCTGGCCCGGCACGAAGACGTCGACGCCGTCGATGTTCTCGGAGACGGCCGGCGGCGTGTAGGGGAGCCCGGTCCCGAAGAGGGTGCGGACGTGGAGCGTCCACGTGTCGTCGCCGGGGACGTAGTCCTGGACGAAGAGGGAGACGTTGTGGCGGCGGTCGGTGGGGCGGGGGACGAGGGCGCCCGCGCCGAGCCGCTCGAAGCGCATGAGGGCCGCCTCGTAGGCCTCGGCCGCGTCGAAGTCGGCCTCGTTCGGGGCAAAGAAGCGCTCCTCGGTCTTGAGGTAGCCGTAGTTCAGCCAGCTCTCCAGCCCGGGCACGAGCTCGCCGCGCACCTGGAGGTCGAAGCCGTAGGCGTACCCCTCGGCGTCGTTCTCGCCGGAGTAGAGGACGCGGACGTTCTGGATCTCGTACGAGATGAGGTTGTCGAGGTCCTTGTACCACGCCTCGGCGCGCATCGAGAACCGGGTGCCGGGGAAGAACCGCTCGCCGCCGGCCACGACGAAGAGGGTGCGCTGGCTCTCGAGGTCGCGGTTGAGCGCGCCGAGGATGGTCTCGCCGGGGGCCGGCTCGCCGCGGAGCTCGCGGTAGGTCGGGGCCTGGTGGTAGAGGCCGACGGCGCCGCTCAGCGTGGTCTGGGCGTCCCAGCGGTAGCGGAGGCCGAGGCGCGGCCCCACCGTCCACTCGTCGTTGAACTCGAAGTAGTCCGCGCGCGCGCTGAGCGTGGCGATGAGGCGGCCCGGCGTGGGGAGGAGGTCGAGCGTGGCCTCGGCCCAGCCCGCGCCCTGGTAGGTGTCGAGCGTGGCGCGGTCGGCGAGGGAGTCCACGGTCACGCCGACGGCGAAGCCGAGGGAGTCGCGGCCGGTGAGCTGGGTGAACTCGAGGAGGCGGTCGTCGAAGGTGAGCCGGCGGGCCTGCCAGCCGACCTCGGCGAGGTGGCGCCCGACGGGGAGCCGGTAGCGCCCGCCGCCGGTGAGCGTGGTGACGTCGACGACGTTGTCGGCCACGTCGCGCTGCTGGGCCTGCCCGGTCTGGATCGTGTTGAAGGGGTCGTCCGGCGGCCGGTCCGGGTCGCGCTCGAGGCGGTAGAGCGTGATGTTGCCCGTGACGTCGTAGCTCTCGAACTCCTCGGTCTCGTAGTAGGAGGCGCTGTGCTCGGCGAGGAGGCGGCCGAAGCGGTCGACGAGGCGGAGGCCGCCGAACCGGATGTCGTAGCCGTCGAACTCCTCGCCCTCGAACCGGAAGGCGACCGTGCGGAGGAGGTTCGGGAAGACGCCGAACGTGGTCTCGCGCTGGCTCGGCTCCAGGTTGAACCGGTGGCGCGCCAGGATGCCGAGGCCGTGGAGCGAGTGGCCCTCGGCGAGGCGGACGTCGAGGACGCCCTGGACGTCGCGGAACTCGGGGTCGTAGATCCCCTCCAGCTCCTGGGCCGCGAAGAAGCTGGCCGGCCGGCTCCGCCGCGCCGCCACCGCGACGCCGACGCGGTTGTCGAGGAGCCCGCCGCCGACGGCGGTGCCGGCGTCGAGCGTGGAGCCGTAGACGGTGCCGCTGAAGGCGCCCGCCGGCCGGGTGTAGGCCACGTCGAGGACGGAGGAGAGCTTGCCGCCGTAGCGGGCCGGGAAGCCGCCGGCGTAGAGCGTCATCCGCTCGACGAGGTCGCCGTTGGCGAGGCCGAGCCCCTCCTGCTCGCCCTGGTCCGTCCGCAGCGGCCGGTAGATCTCGAAGCCGTCGATGAAGAAGAGGTTCTCGTTGTAGCCGCCGCCGCGGACGGAGTAGGCGTTCGAGGTCTCGTTGTTGCTCGTCACGCCCAGCTCGGTCTTGACCACGTCGAACGGGTCGTTGAGCGGGCTCGGCATATTCTCGATCGTCTCCGGGCTGATGATGGAGACGCCCACGTCGGTGGCCTCCTGCTCGCCCTCGACGAGGGCCTCGTCCAGCTCCGCCGTCGCCTCGACGAGCGCCACGTCGCGCGTGAGCGTCTGCTGCCGCGTGATCGTGAGCGTGTCCCGCAGCGTCTCGTAGCCGACGAAGCTGTAGGCGAGGGCGTAGGTGGTGGCCGGGAGGCGGAGGCGGTAGCGGCCGTCGTCGTTGGACGAGGTGCCGTAGCTCGTGCCCTCGACGAGGACCGTGGCGCCGGGGATGGGCTCGCCGGTGGCGGCGTCGGTGATCTGGCCAGCGATCTCGCCCCAGTTGGCCTGCTGGGCGAGGGCGGCGGGGGCGAGGAGGGCGACGACGCCGCACAGCACGGCGAGGGACGCGAGGCGGCGGGGCACGCTGGGCATAGGGACCGTCGGGGCCGCGCTCAGGCGGCGCGGCGGGATGGGGCGGAACGGGACGGTACCAAGCGGCGGATCGCGCAGAGGCGGACGTGGAGGGCGGGGAAGATACGGTCTCCCGAGCCGCTGCGGGAAGGCAGGAAACGGGGGACCGCGGAGGGGCCAGAGCAGGGTCGGGGCGCGTCTCGACGGGTCGTGGGACCGCGAGCCGTGGATCCGGTCGAGGCGGTCGGCTACCTTGCGTTGGTTCGATCGATGCTGACAAGATGATGAAGCCGCCGCTCTACCTCGCACTCGCCCTCCTCGCCGCGCTGCCCGCCGGGGCGCAAGACCCCGAGGAGTTCCCCGGCCTCCTGGTCGTCTCCGCACCCCCTGAGGAGGCGGGGGAGTTCATCGCGGGCGTGTGTGATGCGGCGCACTGCCTCCTCCTGCCCCCGCAGGGCGTCGGCCCTTACCGCCTCGTCCCCGGTCGCGACCCCGGTCTCCCCGACGCCAACCCTCCTGTTGGGCCGGATCGCGGCTGCGACTGGTTCACGAACGCCGACGAGATCGCCGGCAACTTCGTCCTCATCCGCGCCGGCGGATGCAACAACCTGGATAAGTTTACCAATGCGTGGTTCAACGACGCTCTCGGGGTCGTGCTCTACCACGACGAGACGGTGGGAGCCGACGACGACTCCACCCTCGCAAACATCGAGTGGAAGTTCCATGTGCTTCTCCCAGTGTATGGCCTGTTCGTGAGCCGGTACCGCGGCGAGCGCCTCCTCGCGGCCCACGACGCCGGGCACGAGGTCGTCGCCGAGATGCGGATGACCCCCGACGTCGTCGCGGCCGAGCCCCCGGCGGCGACACAGCCCTTCGCGCTCTCGGTCTCGCCGAACCCCACACTCGGGGGCGCCGCCGTCCGCGTGGCGGCCGACCGCCCGCTCGTGGATGCCCGGCTCTCGGTCCTCGACGGGCTGGGCCGGGAGGTGGCCGTGCTCCACGCGGGGCCGCTCCCGGCAGGACCAAGCACGTTCCGGCTGCCGGCCGGGCTGCGGAGCGGGGTCTCCCTCGTCCGCCTCGCCGCTGACGGGGCCGTCGTCACGCGCCGGGCCGTCGTGCTCCGCTGAGCGCGCCTACCCCGCGAGGTCGAGCACGAGGTAGACGAGGACGTAGAGCTCGGCGAGGGGGGCGAGGAGGCCGAAGGCGGCCCCGGCGAACACCTGCCCCGGCGTGTGCGCGCTCACGCGGACGCGCGCCCACATCAGGAGGGGCAGCAGCAGCAGCAGCGGCGCCACGCTCGCCGCCGTCAGCGCCGTCTCGGCCTCGGCCGG
>JAWWCA010000244.1:0-4719 GCA_033720695.1 Rubricoccaceae bacterium | reverse complement strand
ATCCGACACCGAAATCACGCGATCGCTATGGCAGAGACGACGACCGTCAACGGGACCTCCACCGAGGTCCAGACCTTCCAGAACTACATCGGCGGCGAGTGGCGCGACGCCGCCTCCGGCGAGACGTTCGAGGACCGCAACCCCACTCAGCAGAGCGACCTCATTGGCCGCTGCCCGAAGTCGAGCGCCGACGACGTGAACGCCGCCGTCGAGGCCGCCCGCGCCGCCTACGACGGGTGGCGGCTGACGCCCGCTCCGGCGTGACGTTCGAGAGCCGGAACCCCGCCCGGCAGTCCGTCCTCATCGGGCGTTTCCCCGTCTCCTGCGAGGCCGACGTGGACGACGCCGTCCAGGCCGCCAAGGCGGCGTTCGAGACGTGGCGCCTCGTGCCCGCGCCCAAGCGCGGCGAGATCCTCAAGCGCGTCGGCGACCTCCTCACCGAGCGCAAGAGCGAGATCGCACGCGCGATGACGCGCGAGATGGGCAAGCCCTTCTTCGAGACGAAGGGCGACGTGCAGGAGGCCATCGACACGGCCTACTACGCCATGACGATGGGCCGCCAGCTCTTCGGCCACACCGTCCCGAGCGAGCTGAACAACAAGTTCAACATGACCGTGCGCCGGCCGCTCGGCGTGTGCGGCCTCATCACGGCCTGGAACTTCCCCGTGGCCGTGCCGACGTGGAAGATGTTCCCGGCCATCCTCTCGGGCAACACCGTCGTGTTCAAGCCGAGCGAGGACGCGCCCCACTCGGGCATGCTCCTCGTGAAGGTGATGGAGGACGCCGGCGTGCCCCCGGGCGTGGTCAACCTCGTCCAGGGCGCCGGAGAAACGGGCGCCGCGATCGTGGCGCACCCCGACGTGGCGGCGATCTCGTTCACCGGCTCCTCGGAGACCGGCGCCAAGCTCGCCCAGCAGGCCGCCGCCGACCACAAGCGCGTCAGCCTGGAGATGGGCGGGAAGAACCCCGCCATCGTCATGGAGGACGCCGACCTCGACCTCGCGATGGAGGGCCTCATCTGGGGCGCCTACGGCACCACGGGCCAGCGCTGCACGGCGACTTCCCGCCTCATCGTCCACGAGGACGTGCACGACGAGCTCGTCGCCCGCATCCGCGAGAAGGCCGAGGCGCTCACGCTCGGCTACGGCAACGACGACGACACCGAGATGGGCCCCCTCATCAACCAGAAGGCGCTCGACAAGGTCTCGTCCTACATGGACGTGGCCCGCGAGGACGGCGCGACGATCCTCTTCGGCGGCGAGCGCGCCACGGGACCCGGCCTCGACGACGGCTTCTTCTTCCAGCCCACGCTCTTCACCGACGTCACGCGCGACATGCGCGTGGCCCGCGAGGAGATCTTCGGCCCCGTGCTCTCGGTCATCAAGGTCAAGAGCTTCGACGAGGCCATCAGCGTTGCCAACGACGTCGAGTACGGGCTCTCGTCGGCGGTCTACACGCAGGACGTGGCCCGCGCCTTCCGCGCCCTCCGCGACATCGACGCCGGCATCACCTACGTCAACGGCCCGACGATCGGGGCCGAGGCGCACATGAGCTTCGGCGGCGTGAAGGCGACCGGCAACGGCCACCGCGAGGGCGGCTGGGAAGTCTACGACTTCTACACCGAGACGAAGACGTGCTACATCGACTTCTCCGGCGGCCTCCAGCGGGCGCAGATCGACAACGTCGAGGACTAACACGGCAGCCGCGCCGGGCGCCTCACCGGGGCAGGACGGAGAGGCGCCCAGCGGCGCCCCGGACATCCGCGCCGACCGACACCCGGAGCCGGTAGACGTAGAGCCCCGCCGCCAGGCCTCCGAGGCCGAAGTCGGCCGCCTGGCTCCGCCCGGGCGGCACGACGGTGTCGAAGCGGCCCACCTGGCGCCCCAGGAGGTCGTAGAGGCTCAGCTCGACGCTCGCCTCGTCGGGGAGATCGAGGCGCAGGCGGACGAGGTCACGGGCTGGGTTCGGGAACGGCCCCTCCAGCGCGAACGCAACCGCGGGGTCGGCCACGGGGGAGGCGTTCGTGAGCGCGATGTGCACGGTCGTGGAGCGCTCATAGACCCCGTCGCTCACCGTGAACCGCTGCTGGAGCATCCGTGTCTCCCCGGGGTCCACGCGAAGCGACGCCAGCACGTCCCGCAGCGTGTCCATCGGCACCTCGAGCGCGCCCTCCTCACAGTCCGCCTCCCTCTCTAGGAGGGGGGTCTCCCAGTAGGTCGCGTCGAGCGAGATCGCCAGTCGCCAGGTGCACCCGAGCGCATCGCCGTCGACGTCCTCGACCGGATGCCAGCGCACGGTGAGCGGCGGCGCACCCGGCTCGCCCACCGCCAACGCGACCGTGGGGCTGTCGAAGCGGGGGAGGTCAGGGGGATCGTTGACGGGGCTCACGACGACGGTCAGCGTCCCCTCCCCCAGCTGCCCGACGGCGTCGGCGATGCGGTAGTCGATGGGGACCCGGCCGTGGAAGTCGTCCGGCGGCTCGAAGTAGATTTCCTCCGCCGTCACGTACGCGGACCCCTGCGCGAGGGAGTCGACGGCCAGCACGTCCACGCTCTCGTCCAGCTGCCGTTCGAGGAGGTCGGCGAGGGGGATGACGAGGGGCTCGTCCTCGTAACCCCCGAACTCGACGGGCCCCGGCATGGGGGGCGGGTCGCTGGGGTCGCGGTACCCCGCCACGATCGGCACGCTCTGGTCCATGACGCGGGCCGCGTCCGAGAAGTGCGCCTCGCCGAGATCCTCGCCCAGGAAGCGGGCGCGCGTGGAGGAGAACGACGCGACGCGAGGGCACGCGAAGCCGCCATCGCGGCACGCGTCGTCGTAGGCCATGAGCGTCCGGAACGGGCCGAGCACGTCGGGCGCGGCGTTCACGAAGCCGTGGGCGTAGGGCGCCGGGGTCTCGAACGAGTCCACGTAGCGGTCGTGACGGATCCCGAGGAGGTGCCCGATCTCGTGGGCGAAGGTGAGGTAGGCGTGGGCGCACCCGCGCTGCACGACGGCGAAGGCCTGGCGCCCGTACTTCCGGTCGAAGTCGTACATGAAGAAGGCCGTGCCGCAGGCGTCGGCCCCCTCCTCCAGCAAGAGGACGACGGCGTCGGCGAGCACCTCGTCGCGCCATGCGTGGGCCTCGTCGAGGTGGCCGTCGGCGGGGTGGTAGAGCCGCGTGAGATCGACCCGAAGGGTGCGCTCCGGGTCCTCGTCGTAGGCGACCTCGCGGGCGGCGACGAGCCGCGCGCGGTGGTCGGTCCCGGCCGTCGCGAACGACGCGTTGAGGTCGTCGAGGAGCACGTCGAGCAGCGGCGGGAGGCCCTCCTCGCCGACGGTGCGCGTGACGGCGGGGCTGTAGAGCACCAGGAGGTCGAGCGGCTCCCCGGCCCGGCCGGGCACACCGCCGACGGGGCCGCGTTCCGCGGCGGCTCCCTCGGCCTCATCGAGCACCAGGTCGCACGTGTCGGGCTCCCCCTCGTAGGCGTAGAGCACGTGCCGACCGCCCCCCGCATAGGCCAGCAGGTAGACCTCGCCGTCCACGACGAACCGCCCGGCGGCCACGCCGTCGGCCACGGCCAGCGTGGCCGGCTCGGATGGACGCCCCTCGACGTGCCCGCGCCAGCGGAGCCGGCCGTCAGCACCCCCTGGAACGGGACGCAACCGGAGCGAGACGCGCTGGCCGTCGAAGAGGTCGAGGGTGACGGTCCACGGCGCCGAGCGCCCGGCCTGGACGTCGGGGTGGAGGCGGACGTACCGAGCGCGCGTGGCCTGGCCCTGCTCCGGGGCGAGGCGCTGCGCGGCCGGCGGGGGGCTGGCCGGCGGGAGGAGCGTGGGTTGAGCCGAGGCGACCCCCCCGAGGCAGACGAACGCGAGGGCTGCCCGGAGAGAGAGGGGGCGCACAGGCGGACTCCGGGTAGGGCACGAAGAAGGCCTAGCTTAGAGGCGGACGGGGGATTCTGCAAGGGGAGCCCGTGTGCCCCGGCCGGAAGCCCGCTTCGGCTGGGAGTGGCCGCCCCTTTTCCCCAGTCTCTTCAACCCCTCGCTCCGATCCTGTGCGGGGCCGGGCGGTATCCTCCGCCGCTCCCTCCACCCAACCCCTCTCCCCATGGCGAACCAGCCCTACGACGTCGTCGTGATCGGCTCCGGGCCGGGCGGCTACGAGACTGCCATCCGCGCCACCCAGCTCGGCTTCAAGACCGCCATCGTCGAGAAGAACAAGCTCGGCGGCGTCTGCCTCAACATCGGCTGCATCCCCACCAAGGCCCTCCTCAAGAGCGCCGAGGTCGCCGCCATGACGCGCCACCTCGGGGACTACGGCCTCACGCTCGACGGCTCCGTCGAGCCCGACTTCCCCGCCGTCGTCAAGCGCTCCCGCGGCGTGGCCGACAAGATGAACAAGGGGGTCGGCTTCCTCATGAAGAAGAACAAGATCGACGTCGTGCAGGGGAAGGCCACGCTCCTCGGCGGCGGCAAGATCCAGATCGAGCCGAGCGAGACGATGGACGGCGAGACCGTCGGCGAGGCGCAGGAGATCGAGGGCCGCCACATCATCATCGCCACGGGCGCCCGGGCCCGCGAGATCCCGTCGCTCCCCGTCGACGGCGAGAAGGTCATCACGTACAAGGAGGCCATGCTCCAGACGGAGCGGCCGGGGTCCATGCTCATCGTCGGGGCCGGCGCCATCGGCGTCGAGTTCGCCTACGTCTACCACCACATGGGCACCGAGGTGACCGT
>JAWWCA010000243.1:0-4788 GCA_033720695.1 Rubricoccaceae bacterium | reverse complement strand
CGGGACCCCCGCCTACAACCTCTTCCGTTACGACCTCACGACGGACGGCATCGAGTACGTCACCTACGGCCGCCAGCACGACCTCTCCCCTCGGTGGAGCCCCGATGGTCGGCACGTCGTCTTCGCGAGCGCCCGGGAGCAGGCCGACGGGAAGGCGAGCGCGCAAGACCTATGGGTGGCCGACCTTTCGCAGCCGCTCGTGGAGTCGCCGCCCGTTCTCGCCGAAGCGGCACCTGCGGGGGTGGACCTCGGGATGGACGGCCGCGGGGCGCCGCAGTCCCAAGTCGGTGGGCTCTTGACGGAGGCCCCCGTGCCGGGAGGGGCCCCGATGTCCCCGATGGCCGAGGTCGCTCTCGCGGTGCCCTTCGTGCCTGAGGCGCGCGCGCCCATCGTGAGCGACACCACGGAGGTGCAACCTGTCGGTCGGCCGGTGCACCGGCTCACGGCGTTCACCAGCGCCGCCTACGACCCCGTCTGGACCCCCGACGACCGCCTCGTCTATACCGCGTTCGAGCACTACCGCTTCACCGTCCGCCAGCTCCCTATCGACTCCCTGCTCGCGGAGCCCAGGGGGACCGACTACGACACGCTGCCCACCGAGCGCTCGCCCTGGGCGTTCGGCCGCTACGCCGTCACCGACAGCACGCAGCGCGTCCGCTACCGGCGCCGCTACACGCTTGATGTGGCGCAGGGTGGGATCTCGCAGAACACGTCCGGGCCCGGCACCGGGGGTGGCGCCGTCCTCGCGTTCTCGGATGTCATGGGCGACGACATCATCTACGTCTCCGCGTACAGCGCCAACACCCTCGACCGCTCGTTCATCGACAACCTCAACGTCGCCGTCACGCGCATCCACCTCGGGCGGCGGGCCAACTTCGGGTATGGGCTCTACCGCCTCGCCGGCCAGCGCTACGACCGGACCGACCCCGACGCGGCCGGCAGCTACCCCGTCTTCTACGAGCAGGTCTACGGCGGCTTCGGGCTCGTGAGCTACCCGCTCTCGAAGTTCCGGCGCGTCGAGATTGGGACCTCCCTGGGGTGGAGCCGAAAGGACCAGTTCCTCCAGCAGCAGGAGCTCGAAACCGTCCTCCTCTCGAACTCCGCCTCGCTCGTCCACGACAACGCCCTCTACGGCTTGAACGGTCCCGTGGACGGCTGGCGTGCAAGCGTCGGGGCCGGGTACACCACCGACGTGCTGTACTCCAACGTCAGCTTCTACACCCTCAGCGCGGACCTCCGTCGGTACATCCGCATCGTGCCTGGCGTCACGTTCGCGTCGTGGGGGATGGCCCGCGTCAACGTGGGGCGGCGCGCCCGCCTCAACCTCCTGGGCGGCTCGTGGTCGCTCCGCGGGTACCCCTTCTACCGGCTGCGGGGCCGGGGCCTCTGGTTCACCTCGCAGGAGCTCCGGTTCCCGCTCGTCAACGCCCCCAGTGCGTGGATCCCGCTCCTCGCGCCCTTTGGGATCGCGAACCTGAGGGGAGCCGCGTTCGTGGACGCCGCGCACCTCTGGAACGAAGGCTACAGTGACGTCGCCCCGGACCCCGGGTCCGGCTTCGACGTCGGGAGGACGCTCGCCTCGACCGGCCTCGGCCTTCGGATGAACCTCTTCGGCGCCTTCGTCCTCCGCTACGATTTCGGGTACCGCTTCGCCGAGGGGATTGACTGGGACAAGCGCGAGCCCTTCACCCAGTTCTTCTTCGGATGGGACTTCTGAACCGACGCTGTAGGGCGAGGGGAGGGGCGGGCGTGGTCCTCGTCGCGCTTCTCGTGACCGCCGCCGGCTGCGACACGCTGCGTGTGCAGCGACCCCTGGCCTCCGGAGCCGTCCTCGCCGAGGGCGGCCCAGGAGCCTACCGCCACGTCTCGACGGAGGCCCCGGCGCCGCCCCTGGAGGAGGTCTGGCGCTACAACGCCGAGGGGGCGTTCGGGCCAGCCCCGGCGCTCCCCGCCCCCGGCACCGTCCTCGTCGCCACCCGTCACGGTGAGGTCCATCTCGTGGATGTGGCGTCGGGGGACCGGATCGGCAAGCGCTCGTTCGGGGAGGCCATCGAGGGAGCCCCCGTCCTGCTCAACGGGCGGCGGCTCGTGGTCCCTGTCGCTTCCGGCAGGTACGGCCTCCTCGCCTACGACCTCATCAACGGGCAGCGCACCTGGGTCCGCCGCGGAGACCCCCACACGGCGGGCGTCCTCGCCGTGGGCGACCGCCTCGTCGCGGCGGCCTACGATGGAACCGTGCGGGCCCTCGACGCGGCCACGGGCGTTGAGTTGTGGGCGCACCGGCCCGACAGCCTCGCGGCGTTCTTCGCAACCCCGACCCTCGTTGGCGGTGGCCGCGTGGCTGTGGCCGACGATGCGGGCCGCGTGACGACCTACGCGCTCTCGACAGGTCGTGTGGTCTGGTCGGCCACGCTCGACGCCCCGGTCCACGAAACGCCCGCCGCCGCGCTCGACCTCCTCGTCGTCCCCACCACCCGAGGTGCCGTGGTCGCCCTCGACGCATCGACGGGCGCGGAGCGGTGGCGTCACGCCGCCGACCCCGGCGTGCTCTTCGCCTCGCCCGCCGCGACCCCCGACGCCATCCTGGTGGGCGGGAGCGATGGCGTCCTACGCCGGCTCGGTCTGGACGGCGCGGTGGCCTGGACCCAGCGGTTCGACGGCAACGTCGCGGCTGCACCCCTCCTCGCCGGCGAGACGGTCTACGTCGGAACGCTCGACGAGCGCTTCGTCGCCCTCGACCTCGGCACGGGACGAGAGGTTTGGTCCACGACCCTGCCTGGGCGGGTGAAGTCGGCGGCCGTCGCCACCGACGGGACGCTGATTGTGCTCGCCGAGCCGCGTCACCTCCACGCCTTCCGGTCCGCCGAGCCGGCGCCCCCTGCCCTCAGCGGCGCGGCCCCCCGTCAGCCATGACCACTCCGACCCGTTCCCTCAGGAGGTGGGCCGTTATTGCAATGGCCGCCCTCCACGTCTCGGCCCTCGCCCAGCCCACCGGCACGCTGACTATTAAGACCAACGCGCCGCAGGCCCGCCTCAGCGTCGACGGCCGCCTCGTGGGCGCGCCCGCCGACGGCCCCTTCGCGCTCGCTCCGGGACGCGTGACCGTGACCCTCGTCGAAGCCGAGGAGGCCGCGTGGGCGCCCCGGCGGGCCGACGCCAGCGTCGAGATCCGCGAGGGCGAGACCTCGTTGGTCGTGCTGAACCTCCCGCTGCGCTACCGCATCGAGACCTTCCCGGTCGGCGCGGAGGTGCGGGTCGAGGGCCCCGGCGGGGCGGAGGTCCTCGGAGTGGCACCGCTCGTCATCGAGCGCCCGGCCCCCCTCGACGGCGAGGTCGTCGCAGAGGCGCCCGGCTTCCTGCCCGCCCGTGCGGCCCCGGGGGGCGAGCTCACGAACCGCGTCTCGCTCGTGCTGCGCCCGCTCGAAGAGGGGGCCGTTCCCGAGACCGTGGCTGGCTGGGAGACGCACCGGCGGCCCAACCGCTGGATCGACTACGCGGCTGGAGCGACGGCGGTCGCCGCAGCCGCGGTGGCCATCCATTACAAGTTCCGTGCAGACGACATCGATGATCGCTACCGGACGCCCGGGAGCGCGGAGCGCGGGGACCCGGCCCTCCGCGCTGAGGCCGAGCGCCTCGACGGGTACGCCCTCGCGGCCCTCGGCGCCATGCAGGTGAGCCTGGGCGTGCTCGCCGTCCGGTTCGTGCTCCGCTAGCCGGGCCGCGCGCGTCGGCAATGGGATCGCTGGAGGGATGGGGGTGTCAGCCCGGTGGCAGGAGGGGGGAGGTTATCTTCGGGCCTCCCACCGACGTCCCGTGGAGTCCTCCCCATGAGCCTCAAGGAACACCTCGCTCACGACCTCAAAGATGCGCTCCGTGCCAAGGAGAAGACGCGGCTGAGCGCCATCCGCATGTTGCAAGCTGCCATCACCGAGCTGGAGAAGCGGGGTACGGGCCCCCTCTCCGAAGAGGAGGCGCGGAGCGTGGTCCAGAAGCAGGCGAAGCAGCGGCGGGAGGCCGCCGCCCAGTACCGCGAGGCGGGGCGACCCGACCTCGCGGAGCGCGAAGAGGACGAGCTCGGCTACATCGAGGGGTACCTGCCGCCACAACTGACCGACGAGGAGATCCACAGCGTGGTCCACGCGATCGTGCAGCGGACCGGCGCCACGACCATGAAGGACATGGGGCGTGTGATGGGGGAGACCATGAGCGAACTCAAGGGGCGGGCCGACGGCCGGCGTGTGCAGGCCGTCGTCCGCGCCCTCCTCCAGGGCTAGATGGACGGGTTCAACCTGCTCGACCTCTTCCTCCTGGCGATGATCGGGATCGGGGTGTGGAGAGGGTTCGCCACCGGGCTAGGGAAGCAGCTCGTCAGCACCGTCGGCGTGGTCTTCGCCTTCATCGCGGCGGCCGCCTTGATGGAGCCCGTCGGCGCGAGCGTGGTCGAGAGCTTGGGGGTGTCCGAGCGGACGGCGCCCGTGGTCGGGTTCGTGGTCGTCTTCGCGGCCGTCCTCGGCGGCGTCGCGGCGCTCGCCCACGCGTTCCGAACCGTGCTCGAGGCCGTCAAGCTCGGGGGCCTCGACCGGATGGCCGGGGCGCTGCTGGGCGGCGTCAAAGCGGCCCTCAGCCTGTCCATCCTCTTGACCGTCACCGCCTTCACCCCGTCGGAGGAGGGGAGCCCCTGGCTCATCGGGGCCGAGACGCGGGAAGCGTCGCTGCTCTACGGCCCCGTGCAGGCCGTGGGGCCCGAGGTGTGGCGGATCGTCCAGCTCGTTACCCCCGGCATCCAGG
>JAWWCA010000242.1:0-4822 GCA_033720695.1 Rubricoccaceae bacterium | reverse complement strand
GCGCGGAAGGCGTTGCGGTAGTCGTCCCAGTCGGCGTAGATGTCGGCGTGTTCGAACTCCATCGAGGTCACGATCGCGCTCGTCGGCCGGTAGAGCATGAACTTCGGCCGCTGGTCGCAGTACGCCGAGTCGTACTCGTCGCCCTCGACGATGAAGTGCGGGCCGGAGCCGACGGCGCTCGTGGCGTCCTCGCCCGCGAGCACGCCGCCGACGAGGAAGCCGGGGTCGAGGCCGGCCTCGCGGAAGACGTGGACGGCGAGGCCGGTCGTGGTCGTCTTGCCGTGCGTGCCCGCGACGACGACGGGGCAGCGGTCGGCGAGGAAGTAGTGGGCGAGCGCCTCGGGGAACGACGCCTGCGCGAGGCCCCGCTCGCGCGCCGCCGTCGCCTCCGGATGCGTCGGCGTGGAGGCGTTGCCGACGATGACGAGGTCAGGCGCGGGGTCGAGGTGCGCCGCGCTGTAGCCCTCGGCGATGGGGATGCCGAGCGTCTCGAGGCGGGTGCTCATGGGCGGGTAGGCCGCCTCGTCGGAGCCGCGCACGCGGTAGCCGGCGCCCGCGAACAGCTCGGCGAGGGCGCCCATGCCCTTCCCGCAGATGCCGATGAGGAAGACGTCCCCGACGGCGCCGGGCGCGGGGAGCGGCGGCCGGTCGAAGATGCGGAGGGCGGCGTCGGGGAAGTCTTCGAGTCGGCGCACGGGAGGGGGCGTTCGTCGGGCAGGAAAGCTACTCCGCAGGGTGCGCGGATCCCGGACCTGGGCCGCCTTTGTCCGTGCTGCTCCGGTCGGGCGGCTCGCCGCCGGTGAGGCCGAGCTTGATCACGGCGTCGCGCTTCCGCTGGACCACCTCCCGGGCGGCGTCGGGGTCGGCGGGGACGAGGCCGAGCTTGGCCGCGCGCTCGGCCCAGCGGCGGCGGGCGAGCACCTGCATGTCCTCGGTCCGGTCGGCCTCGTCCACGATCTCGAGGCCGAGCAGGGTCTCCATCACGTCCTCCATCGACACGACGCCCTCGGTCCCGCCGAACTCGCCGACGACGAGGGCGATGTGCTCGCGCCGTTCGAGGAGGCGGTCGAAGAGGCGGGGGAGGGGGAGCGACGGGGGGACGGTGAGGATCTCGCGGCAGAGGTCGTGCAGCGTGGTGTCGTGGCGGTCGGCGGCGACCTCGGCGAGGACGTCGTCCTTGAGCACGTAACCGGTGACGCGGTCGCGGTTCTCGTCGTAGATCGGCAGCCGCGAGAACGGCGTCTCCTCCTCGAGCACGGCGTCCACCGTCGCGGTTTCGGGGAAGGCGACGAGGACGGTCCGCGGCGTCATCACGTCGCGCGCCGTGAGGGCGTTGAAGCGGAGGAGGTTGTGGAGGATGCGGGCCTCCTGCTCCTCGAACACCCCCTCCTCGGCGCCGATCTCGGCGAGCGCGGCGAACTCCTCCCGGCTCACGGCCCCCTCCTTCCGGCCCCGCGCGATCAGCTTCGTCAGCCACTGCGAGAGGAGCACGAGCGGGTAGAGCAGCCAAATCAGCGGCCCGAGCATGCGCGCCACGAACGGGGCCAGCCCGCGCCAGTAGACGGCGCCGAGCGTCTTGGGGATGATCTCGGAGAGGACGAGGATGCCGAGCGTGAGCACGGCCGAGAACACGCCCACGTAGGCGTTGCCGAAGTACGCGGCGGCCTCGGCCCCCGCCCCCGCCGCGCCGATCGTGTGGGCGACAGTGTTGAGCGTGAGGATGGCCGCGAGCGGCCGGTCGATGTCGTCCTTGAGCCCCTTGAGGCGCGCCGCCGTCGCCGGCCGCTCGGCCTCCATCGCGCCGACGTAGGCGGGGGAGACGCTCAGGAGCACGGCCTCCATGATGGAGCAGAGGAACGAGACCCCGATCGCGAGGGCGATGTAGACGACGAGGAGCGTGAGCGAGCCGGAGCCGGAGAGGCCGAGGTCGGCGTCGAGCGTGAGGAGGAGGGGGACAGGCATGGAACAAGGGAGAGAGGCGCCCTCCTAACTCGCCACGGCTGCCTTCGGGTCCGGTGTGCGTCTGACGCCGAACAGGCGGACGGCCTCGGCCTTCCCCCGCAGCGGCACCTCGCCGACCTCCTCGGCGCGCAGGTCCGCCGGCAGCGTGATGCGGTCGAGCAGCCTCCCCGAGGCGAGGAGGCGGCACCCCAGCCGGCGGCACAGCCCCTCCATGCGCGCCGTCGTGTTGAGCGTGTCGCCGCTGTGGACGATGTCGCGCTTGAGGTCGCCGATCTCGGCCGTCACAACGGGCCCGCCGTGGCAGGCCGCCTTGAACCGCGGCACGACGCCGTAGCGCGCCTCGTACCAGCCCCGCCGCGCCTCGACGGCGTCCTCGACGAGGTAGAACAGCCGGAGGCAGTCGGCGTTGCGCGTGCCGCGGCGGAGCGGCCACGAGACGACCACCTCGTCGCCGACGTACTGGACGATCTGGCCGCGTGTGGCGAGGACGGGCCCGGCCACGTCGTGGAAGAAGTCGTTCTTGAAGTCGCTGAAACGGAGCGGGCCGAGCTTTTCCGCGATCGGGGTCGAGTCGGTGAGGTCGAGGAAGAGGAAGACGCGCTCCTCGCGCACGGGGCGGAGGTAGCGGCCGAGGAGGAGCGCGCCCAGCGTGCCCGGCCCGAGCACGCGGTTGACCTGGAAGCCGAGCGTGATGAAGAACGAGGCGCCGACGAGCAGGCCGAAGAACCAGGCGAACTCGGTGCTGCCCACGAACGACGCGAACTCCTCGGAGCCGAAGACCTCGCGCGCCTGGAGGCCGAGCTCGTGCCGCACGATGAAGAACACCGCCCCGAGGAACGCGAGGGCCACGACCCCCGCGTAGACGAGCGTCCGCACGGCGAGGGCGAGGCCGAACGGGAAGCGCCGCGCGAACCGGGGCAGGACCCACGACTCGGCGAGCGCGCCGAGCAGGCCGGCCCACACCCCCACCACGGCCGAGCGCATCAGCTGTGACGCGAGGGGCACGTCCGGATTGCCCGGCAGGATGACGAGCCGCGCCGCGACGAACGTGGCCAGCGCCCATGCCGGGACGAGCCAGAGCGCGTAGCGGAGAAAGGCGCGGAGCCAGCCGGGTGGGATGGGGCGAGGCATCGCAGGCGGGGGCGTCAGCCGGTGCCGAGGCCGATCCGCTCGCCCATCCGCAGGACGGTGCCCGCGGCGAGGGCGTCGTCGAGGCGCACGCGCCCTCCCTCGAAGGCGAGGACGACCGAGCTCCCGAGGAGGAACCGCCCGATCTCGGCGCCCTTCTCGAACGCGACGTCGTGCGCCGTCACCTGCTTTTCGCGGTAGGGCGATGCCGGGCCGTCCCACACGGTCTCGATGCTCGCCACGATCATGGCCCCCACCATCACCACGAGCATCGTTCCGTGGTCCGTCTCGAACTCACACACGAGGCGCTCATTCACGGCGAACAGCCCCTCGATCCCGGCCTCGGTCGTGGCGTTGACCGAGAACAGCTTGCCGGGGATGGCGACCGTCCGTACGAGCCGCCCCGCGAGCGGGAGGTGGACGCGGTGGTAGTCCTTCGGCGAGAGGTAGACCGTCGCGAACGCGCCGCCCTCGAAGGTGGGCGAGGCGCACGCGTCGGCGAGCCTGTCGAACGAGTAGCGGAGGCCCTTGGCCTGGAGAAGCTCGCCGCGCTCGATGATGCCGGTCTGGCTCACCACCCCGTCGGCCGGACTCACGACGGCGTGGGGGGCGGCGTCGACGGGGCGGGCGTCGGGCGTGAGCGACCGCGTAAAGAAGTCGTTGAAGGAGCGGTAGCTCGCCAGGTCGGGCCGCTCGGCCTCGGTCATGTCGACGCCGTAGACGCGGGTGAAGAGGCGGACGAGCGGGCCCCGCACCCACCCCTCGGATGCCGCGAGGCGGCCCACCACCCGGGAGATCAGGTGCTGGGGGAGGACCTTCTGGAGACGGACGAACAGGCTCATGGCGCCAACCTACGCGCGGGCGCGCGACGCCGCCCGTTCTGCGAGGGCGCGGAGGTCCGAGGCCTCCAGGATCGCTTGCGGCGCACCGGCGAGGCCGGCCTCGACGAGCGCCCGGCCGAGCGCGTCGGAGTCGAGGATCGCGTTCGGGAAGAGGCGGCGGAGGAGCGGCGTGAGCGGCGCCATCAGGGTGTAGATCGCGCGGTAGAGCGCCGTCCGCGAGACGGCCCCCCCGACGGGCTGGACGAAGCCGGGGCGGGCGTGGTAGACCGCCCGGAACGGGAGGGCGGAGAGCGACGCCTCCGTCTCGCCCTTCACGCGCGCCCACATCTGCCGGCTCTCGGCATTCGTTCCCGCGCCCGAGACGAAGACGAACGTCATGGCGGGGATGCGCTCGACGAGCGTCCGGCCGATCGACAGCGCGAGGTCGTGGGTGATCCGCCGGTAGTCGGCCTCAGATCTGCCGGCGGCCGAGACGCCGAGGCAGAACAGGCAGGCGTCGGCGCCGTCGAGGCGGTCGGCGACGGGGCCGAGGTCGGCGAGGTCGGCGTGGACGACCTCCGTCAGCTTCGGATGGGTGCGGCCCGTCGCGCGGCGGCCGACGGTGACGACGCGCGTCACGCGTCTGTCGGCCAGGGCCGCGTTGAGGGCGCCGTGGCCGATCATGCCGGTGGCGCCGAAGATCAAGACGGTCATGGCGTGTGCGCCACACTGGGGCGCGAGAGGTGCGTGGCGGTTCCCCCGGGCCCGCGCGGCCGGCGGCGACGCGTCGGTCGAGCGGGTGCGCGAGCGGGCACGTCAGCCCCCCGCGCCGCCCGCTACCCAGGCCTGCGCGGCCTCGGCCTCGGCGAGGCCGAAGGTGCGGATGGCGAGGCCGGGGATCAGCTTGTCCT